>NZ_JBBCMI010000002.1:0-404853 GCF_037152415.1 Cedecea sp. AS113 | reverse complement strand
ACAGAACAGTTACCCGTCCTGCATGCGTCGGTAGGCTACTGATGACGGAACATCAGGTTTCACACCAGGTATCTGGCTGAAACAATTAATCAGACGACTTCACGTCGCACGAAGTCAAAAAATTCAAGATCAAAGCCATATTCCTGGTTAACCTGCTCCAGATACTTTTTGTCGTACTGTTTTGTGCTATAAACCGCAAGTTTCATAAGACTTATCTCCAGAAAGGGTTGGTTCCAAAACTATCATGCTTAAAATAATCATACAATTTATAAACTGAAATTTTAACGGCAGGTGACTATTTCACTTCCCGGGCAGACTATGCTTACTATTGCCGCCGCCTTCACGCCCGGCCTGAATCGTGCCAGAATAATGACATATTTCGGCTTAAATTGTCGCTGAATCAGGATATTAACCACCCATGAAGGGTAAATATAAAGCCGCGCTTGCGCTGATACTTGCATTGATTCTGCTGCCGCTGTCGCTGCTGCTCACGGTGGCGTACTGGCTGCCGACGCTCGCCGGGATCTGGCTACCACAGGGCACCCGTATTGCGCTGGATGCCAGCCCACGCCTGCACAGCGGGGCGATTATTATCCCCGATCTTCGTTATCTGGCCGGGGAGTGCGAGCTTGCCAGCCTCAAAGATGCAAGCCTCAGCCATCCGAGCCGCTGGCGGCTTCACCTCGCGGAACTGAATCTCAATCCAGACTGCATCAGCAAGATCCCCGCCGATGATGTGGCTCCCGCCGCACCGCGCACCCTTGAAGAATGGCAGAAAATGCTGCCGAACACCTGGCTGACTATCGACCAGCTTAACGTCACGCCGTGGCTGCAGTATGCGGGGGCGCTGCATCTCTCTTTGACCCCGCAGCAGCAACAGCTGGATTATCAGGGGAAATTGCTCACGCTTTCCGCCACGCTTAAAGGGCAAAACCTGAAAATTAGCGATCTAAAAGTCGGGGCATTCGAAGGGCTTCCGCCGCTTGAGCTGGTAGGTGACTTAACGCTCCCGCTGGTGCCGGATGGCCTGCCGACGGATGGGCAAGTGGCCACGCAGGTGCAAATTCCGCAGGAGCCGGACAGGCTGCACGTGGCCCTGAACTGGCACACTAACGCCGGCAACCTGACGGTGAAAAAGTTATCAGGCGACGAGGCCCCGCTGCTGAGCATTCCCTGGCGCCTGAGCGAAAACGCCCTTGAGATTAACGCCGGGCAGTGGCGCTGGCCTTATGAAGGTTTCCCGCTGGGCGGCGGAGTGTCGCTGAAGGTGGATAACTGGCAGGCCGGGTTGGATAACGCCATTTTCACCGGGCGGTTGAATGTGCTGACTCAGGGCGACGCCGGGAAGGGCAACGCCGTGCTGAACTTCGGCCCAGGAAAACTCAGCCTGACCGACAGCGCCTTGCCGCTGCAGCTCACCGGAGAGGCGAAGCAGGACCAGCTGATTTTCTATGCCGCGTTGCCCGGTGAACTGACGGGCGCATTGACCGACCCGTCGCTGCTGTTCCATCCGGGCGCCTTGCTGCGTTCCCGTGGCCGCCTGATTGAAACGCTGAATATTGACGATGTGCGCTGGCCGCTGGCGGGCGTGCGAGTCTCCAGTAAAGGCATCGACGGCAGGCTACAGGCTATCTTACGCGCCCATGACAATGAAATGGGCGCCGTGGAACTGCATCTGGACGGGAAAGCCAATGACTTCCTGCCGGACGCCGGGCTGTGGCAATGGCGCTACTGGGGCAAAGGCAGCTTTACGCCGATGCAGGCAAAATGGGACGTTCGCGGCGTGGGCGAATGGCGTGACAGCGCCATTGAACTGAGTTCGCTGTCCACCGGTTTCGACAAGCTGCAGTACGGCTCAATGCTGATGTCGAAGCCTCGTCTTAGCCTGGACAACCCGCTGCGCTGGGAGCGGAACGAAGAAAAAGAGATCTTCACCGGCGATTTCTCTCTGGACGCGGGGGCGACCACCTTTAGCGGCGGCAGCACCTTGCCGCCATCGACGCTTAAATTCAGCGTGGACGGGCAAAACCCGACTGCTTTCCTGTTCAAAGGCAATTTACACGCCGGGAAAATTGGCCCGGTGCGTGTGGTCGGACGCTGGGACGGGGAGCGTCTGAGAGGCAACGCGTGGTGGCCAAAACAGACGCTCACCGTGTTCCAGCCGCTGCTGCCCGCCGACTGGAAAATGGATTTGAAAGGGGGCGATCTCTACGCCCAGGTGGCCTTCTCCGCGGCGGCCGGGCAGGGCTTTGAAGCCGGGGGCCACGGCGTGGTCAAAAGCGGCAGCGTGTGGATGCCGGATAACCAGATTAACGGCGTCGATTTTGTACTGCCGTTCCGCTTTAGCGATTCAACCTGGCACTTTGGCAGGCATAGGCCGGTCACGCTGCGCATTGCTGAAATTCGCAACCAGATAGCGACACAAAACATCACCGCCGATCTGGAAGGCTGGTATCCATGGAGCGAACAGCAGCCGCTGCTGCTGACCAACGTCAATGCGGATGTGCTGGGCGGCAAGATCTCAATGCAGCAATTGCGCATGCCCCAGCGGGACGCGGCGCTTTTACGGCTGCAAGGGCTCTCCTCCAGCCAGCTCGTCACCGCCATCAACCCTAAACAGTTCAGTATGTCCGGGCGCTTCAACGGCGCGCTGCCGCTGTGGCTCAATCACCCGCAGTGGATTATCAAAGACGGCTGGCTGACCAATCCTGGCCCAATGACCTTCCGCATGGACAAAGACATGGCGGATGCCATCGTGGACAACAACATGGCGGCTGGCGCGGCAATCAACTGGCTGCGCTACATGGAGATCTCGCGATCATGGACACAAATCGACCTCGACAACCTCGGCGTGGTCAGGATGCGTTCCAGCGTGACCGGCATCAGCCACGTGGAGGGAAAAACTAACACCGTCAATCTCAACTATACCCATCAGGAAAACCTGTTTACCCTGTGGCGCAGTTTGCGCTTTGGCGATAATTTACAAACCTGGCTGGAAGAGAACGCCGCGCTGCCAACGGCTCGCTGCACCCAGTCCGGTGAAGCCTGTGAGGAACCCAAATGAACTATTTTACCCCTGTGCTGCTGGCATCGGCGGCGCTGATGCTGACAGGCTGCACGCCGCGCATTGAAGTGGCCGCCCCTAAAGAGCCGATCACCATCAATATGAACGTCAAAATCGAACACGAAATCCACATCAAAGTGGATAAAGACGTTGAAAGCCTGCTTAAAAACCGTAGCGATCTGTTCTGAGAAGGGGAACGGCGATGAACTCTATGATTAAAAGCGTGCTGCTGGCTGGCCTGTTGTTCAGCACATCCGTGATGGCGCTGACCCTAAACGAAGCGCGTGAGCAGGGGCGGGTGGGCGAAACGCTAAGCGGCTATATTGCGCCCATCAAGCAGGATCCGGAGACGCTGGCACTGGTACAAAGCATCAATGAAGGTCGCGCCCGGCACTATCAGCAGCTGGCGGACACCAACAATGTCTCGCTCAATGAGGTTGCTCGCCTGGCTGGTCAGAAGCTGGTGGACAGGGCTCCTGCCGGAGAATACGTTCGCGGGCTGAACGGGCAGTGGATGAAGAAGTAGCTTTATGTCTATTCCCCCTCATTTGTCTTCCCTCTCTCCCTTTGGGAGAGAGCCGGGGTGAGGGTTGCCTTTCAGGCTGATTGAAAACGCTTGCGATACTCCCCCGGCGACACGCCAAACCTGCCCTTAAACGCCGTTGAAAAATGGCTGTGATCGGCAAATCCCCAGCTGTAGCCAATCCCCGCCAGTTTTTCACTGTGGCTGGCCGTGCGCAGCGCCTGGGCGCAGAGATCCAGTCGGCGATTCTTAATGTATTGCGCCACAACCAGGCCTTTATCGGCAAACAGTCGGTAAAGGCTGCGTACCGACATCCCCGACTCGGCGGCGATCCACTCCGGGCGCAGCGTTTCGGACTGAATATGGTCATCAATCAGCGACATGACTTTCTGCAGGTGGCGGTCGCGCTTTGAGCCCGGCAGGCTGTGCTGAATCAGCGCCGGCGCGAGCAGGCAGGCAATCGCTTCGAGCGTGGCTTCACTTTCTCCGCCACTGAGCCCCTCGCTACCCATACTTTCACGCAGCAAGCTGTGACTCAGGCGCACAACAGGCATCTCTGCGGAGAGTCTTTGTGCGCAGGGGACTTCGCCCTGGCGAAGGTGCTGTTCCAGCAGATGGCGCGGCAGTAAAAGCGAAACCTGCTTCGCCCCGTCGGTATAGGTAAAACAGCTGGGGCGGCCAGCATCAATCAGCGTAATATCACCCTGAGTAAGCACGGCCTGGCGATCGCCTTGCTCCATGACGGCTTCGCCCTCCAGCTGAAAAACGGTATAAAACCAGGCGTCGTTGCTTTGGGTCACTTCCTGCTTTGTACGCAGCAGGCGTGCCTGGTTAATTTCCACCACGCTAAGTTTAATGGCATGGGTAAGGTGTTCGCTCAGGCTGCCGTGAAACCCGCTCTCCAGCGCCGCACCTGAAAAACGACCACATGCGCGATTCACCTGGTCAAGCCATTTTTCGAATCGCTCGTTGCACTGTTTTTCTACCATATATCCTCACTGATTGCCGCCAGAAGCCAATAACTATAGGTAAACGTGATTCAAAAAAAGAATCATCATCAACATTTGTGTAGCGTGTCACAGCCAGCAAAGCGAATGTCAGCCGGAGAAAACCCTAACCTCAACATAGCGCCTAGAATGAAGGTGGGCTACACGATAATGACCTTGATAAGGAGATGCTATGACCGAGCCAGAAACGGTAAGCGTGCTGGGCTGTGTGCGCCAGTTTCTTCAGCGTTCACATGGGCTGTACATTGACGGCCGCTGGCAGGCGTCAGACAGCGAAGGGCGCCTGCCGGTCTTTAACCCGGCGGACGGGCTGCAAATTTCCAGCAGTGCCGACGCCAGCGCCTCGGATGTCGACCGCGCGGTAACGTCTGCCTGGCGTGCCTTCAGCAGCGGCGTATGGGCCAACATGCTGCCTGCCGGGCGGGAGCGGATCCTGCTGCGGTTTGCCGACCTGCTTGAGCAAAACACGGAAGAACTGGCGCAGCTTGAAACGCTGGAGCAGGGCAAGTCCATTAACATCTCTCGCGCATTTGAAGTGGGCTGCACGCTGAACTGGATGCGCTATACCGCAGGCCTGACAACGAAAATCAGCGGCCAGACGCTGGATGTTTCTATCCCAATGCCGGAAGGGGCGCGCTATCAGGCCTGGACGCGCAAAGAACCCGTGGGGGTCGTGGCCGGGATCGTGCCGTGGAACTTCCCGCTGCTTATTGGCATGTGGAAAGTGATGCCGGCGCTGGCGGCAGGCTGCTCGATTGTCGTCAAACCATCAGAAACTACGCCGCTAACGCTGCTGCGTATGGCCGAACTGGCTACAGAAGCAGGCGTGCCGGACGGCGTATTTAACGTCGTCACCGGCAGCGGCTCCGGCTGCGGTAAAGCCCTGACCGAACATCCACTGATTGCCAAAGTCAGCTTCACCGGCTCGACGGCGACGGGCAAAGGCATTGCCAAATCAGCAGCGAACAGGCTAACGCGCATCACGCTGGAGCTGGGGGGAAAAAACCCGGCAATCGTATTGAAAGATGCTGACCCGGCGATGGTGATTGCAGGCTTAATGGCGGGCAGCTTCCTTAACCAGGGGCAGGTGTGCGCCGCCAGTTCGCGGATCTATATCGAAGCCCCGCTGTTCGACACGCTGGTGAGCGGCTTTGAGCAAGCGGTGAAATCGCTGCAGGTGGGGGCGGGCATGAACCCAGCGGCCCACATCAACCCGCTGGTATCGAAAGTGCAACAGGAAAAAGTGGCCGGATATCTGGTGCAGGCGCAAGAGCAGCGCGCGGAGCTAATCTCCGGGAATTCAGGCCCGCAGGGCAGCGGCTACTATATTGCCCCAACGCTGGTAGTGAACCCTGCCGCCTCTCTGCGCCTTGCCAGAGAAGAGGTCTTTGGCCCGGTGGTTAACCTCGTGCGCGTGTCGGATGCGGAAGAAGCCTTGCGACAGGCCAACGACAGCGACTACGGCCTGACGGCAAGTCTGTGGACCAACAACCTGCAGGCGGCAATGCAGTACACTGGCCGTATACAGGCGGGCACTGTCTGGGTGAACAGCCATACGCTAATCGACGCGAATATGCCGTTTGGCGGCATGAAGCAGTCGGGCTACGGGCGTGATTTTGGCCCGGACTGGCTTGACGCCTATACCGAAACCAAAACCGTATGCGTGCGTTACTGAACGTTGGCACATTTCGGTACTTATCACGTCCCGGAATAAGTTGCCGCTGGTAATCTGCAGGTCCCCTCCCGCGAGGGAAGATCGTTGTCCGATCTTGACCATTAATCTTGATAAGAAATGTTGCTACCTTCAGACCGGGTTTCCCCCCGGTCTTTTTTTTGCATTTTTTTGTCAAGAAGACGTTATTTTAGTCATGAAATGATTTTTTTTCGTGACGATCGCCCCGGGTTAACATCTGCCCAACGCCCTTATTTTGCGTAGAACTTGCGACAATGTAACATTTATGGAAAAACAACCAAAAATGAGCAGCACGGATTTATTGAAGAACTTCGCTGGAATGTAAAATTGATGTAAATCAATGCTTATGCCATAAGCTTATGAATTATAACTATTAGCTATTTATCACGATGTCTCTATTCACGAGATCAATCGATCTGTTTTTTCAGAGCACCTCCTTTTGAGTAACATACTATTAACAATAAATCATTGGTGAGGTTAATTTTTATTTGGTAGGATTTTTCTTAAGGATGATTCGGAAAAAGGATCTAAGTGATTTGCTCCGCAGGACTAAATAAGTCATATTGCGTAACGCCTTTATATAAAGAGGCAGCGTGAAATCATGACCTTCATTTATTAAGAAGACATGAAAGCGGTCGACAGCTTTCTACCTCTTTATAGTCACAACGTCTCGCTCCAGAAATAAACGGGGCGCCATAATGTGGGCGTTTTAATTCAACCATTACAGTCGTTTAAATACATCAGCTACCCATCCGTGCCTGTTTATTCCCAATGCAGGAAGGAGCAACATCATCCTGATTATTTAATGGATAAGGATATTGCCGTTTATGCTTCAGTCTTATTCCCTGCCGGTCGCGATGCTTGCCGTTATTTTTTTCGGCAGCGGCATGCGGGTGAATGCCGCACCAGCGCCGGCCTGGGCCACAGCACCCGGCATCGCGCAAACGGCAACCCTCACGCTGAACGAAAGTATTCTGTTCGCTCTTGACCGCGATCCTGCTGTTTCTCAGCAGGCAGCTCAGTTCGGGATTGGTCAGGCGCAGATTGATCAAGCCCGAAGCGCCTGGATGCCGCAGATCTCCCTCAGCGGCAGCACCGGGCATTCGCGTACCACGGACTCCAGCGGTTCCCTCAAGAACTCGGCTGCCTACGGACTTAGCCTGACGCAGCTGGTGTATGACTTTGGGAAAACCAGCAGCAACATTAGTCAGCAGGAGAGCCAGCGTGAGAGCTATCGCTACCAGCTTATGGCGACGTTGACCGGTGTGGCAGAAAAAACGGCGCAGGCCTATGTCGATGTGAAGCGTAACCAGGCGCTGATCGCGGCAACGACAGAGAGTATTGCCGCGCTGCAAAACGTCAACACCATGGCAAAGCTGCGGGCGGATGCCGGGCTGAGCTCGAGTTCGGACGTGCTGCAAACCCAGACTCGCATTGCCGGTATGCGCTCAACGCTTGAACAATATCAGGCGGCGCTCCAAAGCGCGAAAGCGAGACTGGCGGTATTAACCGGAATCAACGCCGCGCAATATCAGGCCATGCCGGTACGTCTGGCGCTTGAACAGGAACCGCTCGACAACATTGATTACTCGCTGATCCCGAGCGTGCTGGCGGCGGAGGCCATGCGTGAGTCTTCAGGGTATGCCGTAGAGAAAGCGAAATCGGGCCACTGGCCCACGTTGAGCCTGAAAGGCGGACGCACTCGTTACCAGTCCAACAACAGCGCGTACTGGGACGATCAGATTCAGCTGAGCGTGGACGCGCCTATCTATCAGGGCGGGGCGGTCTCCGCCCAGGTCGAGCAGGCTCAGGGAGCCAGACGTATTGCGGCTTCTCAGGTTGAGCAGGCGAAATTCGACGTGCTGCAAAAAGCGTCCGTGGCAATGGCTGACTGGAACGGGGCCAGAGGCCGTGAAACGGCGGGAAAACTCCAGCTGGAAAATGCCCGACGCGCGCGGGAAGTTTATAAAAATGAATATAAATTAAGCAAGCGCAGTCTCAACGACTTATTAAGCGTGGAGCAGGATGTGTTCCAGGCGGCCTATGCACAAATTAATGCGGACTTCGACGGCTGGCAGGCGGCAGTAAATTACGCTGCCGCCGTTGATAATCTATTGCCCCTGACAGGCGTCGAGAAAAATGCCGCCTCGAAATTACCGGATTTGAAATAAATGGTGTGAAAGTAGTGGCTTAGCCCCGCCACATAAAAATAAGTTGATGTGAAATGAGATCCGGAATTCTCAGGGGTTTCCACATCCAAAAATTAATACCGTATGCCTCGTTCCGGCATATATAAGGAGAAGTGCTATGAGTAAGATTCTTGAAGTTATTTCCCGCAAGGACGCAGAGAAAACCCTGGTAACAGGCGATGGGAATCTCTCTGTGTCGCTTTCATCCCCCTCTGTCATTCAGATTCACGGCAGCGCTAAAGATGTGGCGCACTATCTGCGTCAGGGCAACGATCTGCTGGTATACATGAAAGACGGCAGCGTTATTCGCTGCAATGGCTATTTTGTGGAGGAAGAAGGGCGGTCTGGGCACCATTCAGAACTGGTGTTTGATGACGGCAAGGCACTGACGCATATCACTTTCGACGAAGCGGGCGCCGCGGTTGGCAGCCAGGGCACGGCTTTAACGGCAACCTCCGTCCCCATTGAATCCATTGCACCATTCATGGACGGCTCTGCGCTCGGCGATGTGCCGTGGGGCTGGGTTGCTGGTGCCGTGGCCGGGGGCGCGGGTATCGGGGCGCTGCTGGCACACGGCGGCGGGAAGTCACACACCACCGTTATCGACAATACCAAAGAGGTCGAAAGCGCCCGGCCAACGTTCACGGTTACCGACAACAAAGGCGACAGCAAAGGGCTGCTGAGCAGCAACGCGGTGACCGATGACGCAACGCCAACCTTCAGCGGCTCCGGACAGCCGGGAGCCACTATTCAGGTCAAAGACAGCAACGGCAACACCATTGCCAGCACCATGGTCGACAGCAACGGCAACTGGAAAGTGCTGCTGAGCGAGCAGCCGGACGGGACGCACACCTACAGCGTGGTGCAAATCGACGGCAATAAAGTCACCTCTGCCGGGGATATTACCCTCAATGTTGTTACCGCTCAGGCTTCACTGACCGTCGCGACGACGGCAGGCGACAATATGATCAACGCGGCGGAGCAGGCAAATGACGTTATCATCAGCGGCAGTTCGCAGGCGCTGGCCAGCGGCACGGCGTTAACCCTCACCCTGAACGGGAAAACTTACAGCACAACCGTAGGTAGCGACGGCAGCTGGAGCGTAACCGTGCCTGCAGCCGACGCCAAAAACCTGGCGGACGGGAGCTGGACGGTAGCCGTGAGCGGGAAAGACGCCGCAGGCAACAATGTCACTGCCAGTGAAACGCTGGTGGTGGACACGAAAGCGCCTGGGCTGACGGTAAATGCCATCGCCGACGACAACATCATTAATGCGGTTGAACACGGCACGGCGGTGATCATCGGCGGTAAAACTGACGCCGAAGCCGGGCAGGTGGTCACGCTTAAGCTGAACGGCAAAACCTATACCGCAACGGTAAGCGCAGACGGCAGCTGGAGCATGACCGTGCCGGCGGATGATGTGCAGACTATGGCGGACAATAGCTACACGCTGAACTTCAGCGTCAGCGATAAAGCGGGTAACACCACCACCACTAACGCGTCCCTGCTGGTAGACACCACGCCGCCGGAAGCCAGCGTCAATACCGTGGCCGGGGATGATATTCTCAGCGTCAGCGAACAGGGTCAGGCACAGATCATTTCTGGCACCAGCCGTGGCGCAGCCCCTGGAGACAAGGTCACCGTTTCTATTGGAGGAGAAACCTTCCAAACCAGCGTGCAGCAGGACGGCAGCTGGAGCGTGGGCGTACCCAAAGAAGTTATTTCATCGCTGCCGGAAGGCACAAATACCGTTACCGTAACTATCACCGATGCGGCGGGAAACAGTGGCCGAGTAGACCATGACATCACCGTCAGCTCTACGCCGCCAGCGGTTGCCTTCCATCCGATAAGCCAGGACAACGTGCTGAACGCCATTGAGGCGACTCAGCCGTTAACGCTGAGCGGCACCAGCAATTTACCGGACGGCAGCACCGTCACCGTCAGGCTGAATAACGTCAATTATACCGCGGACGTTCAGGGCGGTGTCTGGCAGGTTCAGGTACCCGTTGAGGATGTCGTCAAGCTGGGCGATACCACTTACACGCTGAGCGTCAGCGGCACGGACAGTACGGGAAATACGGGGACGGCGAATGCGACGCTGCTGGTTGATACGGCACTGCCTACGGTAGTGGTGTCGACCTTCGCGGGCGACAACCGCATCAACAACAGCGAAATCGCTAACGACCAGACGCTGAGCGGGCGAGTCACCGGCGCGCGTGAAGGCGACACGGTTACCCTTAACGTAGGTGGAAAAAACTACACCACCAAAGTACAAAGCGATTTGACCTGGAGCATCACTGTTTCTGCGGGCGACCTGCAGGCGCTGGGCGATGGCGATGTCTCCGTGGTTGCGTCCGTGACCAACGGTCACGGCAATACCGGCCGGGGCGACAGCAGCTTTAATATCAACGCTCAGCTCCCGGGGCTGCGCATCAATACCGTGTCCGGGGATGACGTGATTAACGCCATCGAGCAGCATCAGGATTTGACGGTGAGCGGCACCAGCTCACACCTCAACGCTGGGACAATTATTACCGTACGCGTGAATGGCGTGGATTACCCGGCGGCTGTAAGCGCCACCGGCACCTGGCAAATAGGGATCCCGGCAAGCGATCTGGCCAGCTGGCCGAACGGTAAGCTGGACATTAGCGCCAGTTCTGCCGATGAATGGGGCAACCCGGTTGCGGCCTCCCGCCCGGTGGACGTTGATCTGAACTCCGTCGCTATCTCCATCAACAGCGTGACCAGCGATGACATGCTGAATGCGGTTGAGAAGGCCGCAGATCTTACCCTGGGCGGGAAAACTCAGGGCGTAGAAACCGGGCAAACTGTAGTCATTAAATTTGCCGGGCACACCTACACCACAACCGTTAACGAAAACGGTGACTGGACGTATACCGTGCCAGCGGCGGATATGCGCGACATGATTGATGGCCGAGCAGAAGTATCCGTGAGCGTTACCAATGCCAGCGGTAATAGCGCCAGCGGCGCAAGGGAAGTGCTGGTCGATACCCAGCCACCGTCAATCACGCTCCACAGCGTCACGGCTGACAATATTCTTAATCATGCCGAAGCGGCACAAGACCTGGTCATCACAGGTACCAGCACCGCACAGCCGGGGCAAACGGTCACCGTGAACCTCAATAACCAAAGCTACACCGGCCAGGTGCTGGCCGATGGCACCTGGAGCATCACCGTGCCGGTTGCAGACCTGGCTAATCTAACCGACGGTAACTGGTCTATCAGCGCCAGCGTCAGCGACATAGCAGGCAACCCGGCCAGTATCAACCACGGCATGCTGGTCGATACCACAGTGCCGGTGGTCACCATCAATGTTTTCGCTGGCGATAACATCGTTAACCGCACCGAACATTCCCAGGCGCAGATCTTGTCCGGTAAAGCCACCGGCGCGGCCGCGGGCGACAGCGTTAAAGTCACCGTTAACGGCGTCGAGTATTCTACGGTGCTGGACGCCGGTGGAAACTGGAGCATTGGCCTGCCTGCAGAGGTGATAGGCGGTCTGGCAGACGGCAAATATACCGCAACGGTCGCGGTGACGGATAAAGCAGGCAACGTCGGCGGCAGCTCGCTGGCGTTTGATGTTGCTACCGGACTGCCGCAAATCACCATCAATGTCATCGCGCAGGATGACGTGATTAACGCGGCAGAAAAGAGCGCAGAAGTTACCATTAGCGGGACCAGCAACCAGCCGGACGGGACACAAATCACCGTGAATCTGAACGGTGTTGACTATGCTGCCGTCGTTACCGGCAGTGCCTGGAGCGTTAAGATCCCGGCGCCGGACGTCGCAAAATTGGGTGAAGCTAACTATACCGTTAACGCATCGGTCACGGATGCCAGCGGTAACAGCAATTCTGCCAGTCACAGCGTGCTGGTCGACAGCTCGCTGCCTGTCATCACTATTAATACCGTCGCGGGCGACAACATCATCAACCTGGCGGAGGTTAACGCCGGACAGGTGCTCAGCGGCAGCGCGTTCAACGCGGCGGCAGGAGATGAAGTTACCGTCATTCTTGGCGGTAAAAGCTATACGGTTACCGTCCAGAGCGACCTGAGCTGGAGTTTGCCGCTGAGCAAAGAGATGCTCACCGCGCTGGGCGATGGTGAGCTTACCGTTCACGCCTCCGTCACCAACGGGCGCGGTAACACCGGCAGCACGGATCATGACATCACGATCGCAGCCCAGCTGCCGGGCCTGCGTATTAATACTATCGCGGGCGATGACGTGATCAACCTCGCGGAGCATAGCCAGGATCTCATTGTCAGCGGCACCAGCATTGGCCTCAACGCGGGTAGCGTGGTGACCGTGACGCTAAACGGCAAAGACTATCTGGCAACGGTAAACGCCGACGGCACCTGGAGCGCCGCCGTACCGGGAAGCGACGTTAGCCGCTGGCCTGACGGCGTGCTGACGGTAACCGCAAAAGCAGAGGATGGCGCCCAAAATCCGGTCAGCATCGACGGTATCGTGGATGTCGATTTAGCGCCGGTGTCCATCAGCGTGAATAGCGTCACGGCCGATAACGTGCTGAACGCGGCAGAAAAAGGCAGCGATCTGGTGCTCTCCGGCTTGACCACTAACGTTGAGCCGGGCCAGACCGTCAGCATTACCTTCGCCGGGCATCGCTATACCACCGTCGTGAATGACGACGGGAGCTGGCGCTATACCGTACCAGCCGCCGACATGGCAAAACTGAAAGACGGTGATGCCCAGGTGACCGTCAGCGTCAGCAACGTGAACGGTAACCCGGCAAACGCCGCCCAGGAATACAGCGTGGACGCCAGCGCGCCAACGCTACTTATCGATCCGCTGAGCGGGGATAACCTGCTTAACGCCGCAGAAGCGAAGCAGCCGCTGATTGTCAGCGGCAGCAGCAGCGCAGAGCCGGGGCAGGACGTTACGGTGACGCTGAATAACGTCAACTATACCGCGACCGTTGGCGCCGATGGCCGCTGGAGCGTCAGCGTTCCGGCCAATGATTTAGCCGCGCTCAAGGACGGCATCATCACCGTCAGCGCCTCCGTGGCTGACAAAGCAGGTAACCCTGCAAACGCCGATCGCGGCATGCTGGTTGATATTACCGAGCCGAAGCTGACTATCGATACCGTGGCAGGCGATGACATCATTAATGCCAGCGAGCATAACCAGGCCCACACCGTGAGCGGCACCAGCACCGGAGCTGCTGCGGGGGATGTGGTTACCGTCGTGGTGACCAACGGGCAGGGAACGTCGTTCACCTTCACCACAACGCTTGATGCCGGGGGTAACTGGAATGTCGGCATCCCGGCGTCGGTCATTAATGGCCTGGCGGACGGCAGCTACACCATCACCGCCAGCGTCACCGATGCGGCTGGCAACAGCGGCAGCGCCGATCGCGGCCTGAGCGTGAATACCGCGCTGCCGGCGATCTCGATTGCCGCCATTGCGGTGGATGACGTTATTAACGCGACGGAAAAGGGGCAGGACCTTGTGCTTTCCGGGACCAGCAACCAGCCCGCTGGCACCCTCATCACCGTCACCCTGAACGGGATTACTTACCAGGCCGTGGCCGGAACCGACGGCAGCTGGAGCACAACGATTCCGGCTTCTGCCGTCAGCAAGCTGGGTGAGGCTAATTACACGGTGACCGCGGCGGTAACCGACGCCCACGGCAATAGCAATAGCGACAGCCACAGCGTGCAGGTCGATAGCGCCTTGCCAACCGTTACTATCAACAACGTCACCAGCGACAATATTCTCAATATCACGGAAATCGCCAGCGGCCAGACGCTCAGCGGCCTCGTCACCGGGGCGGCAAAAGGTGACGTTGTCACTATTAATCTCGGCGGCAAGCTGTATCAGGCGACCGTCCAGGACGATTTAAGCTGGAGCCTGTCGGTTTCCAAAGAGATCCTCACCGCGCTGGGCAACGGCGAGCTGACCATTACTGCTTCTGTGACCAACGGACACGGCAACACAGGCAGCGGCAGTCGCGATATTGTTATCGACGCGAACCTGCCGGGGCTGCGCGTGGGCACCGTCGCGGGCGATGACGTGATTAACGCCATCGAGCATAACCAGAACCTGATTATCAACGGTACCAGCACCGGCCTCAGCGCGGGCAGCGCGGTAACCGTAACGATTAACGGTAAAGACTACGCGGCAACCGTTCGCGCGGACGGCAGCTGGCAGGCCGCCGTACCGGGAGAAGATGTCGCTCGCTGGGCAGAAGGTGCCGTCACCATTGAGGTGAAGGGCAGCAGCGGCGCGGGAAATGATGTGGCTATCCAGCATCAGGTTACCGTCGATCTCAGCGAAGTGGTGATCGGCATTAACGCCATAACCGGCGATAATGTACTGAACGCCGCTGAAAAGAGCGCCAACCTCGAACTCTCCGGCACGACGCAAAACGTAGAGCCGGGGCAAACCGTCAGCATTACCTTTGCCGGACACACCTACACCGCCACGGTTCAGGCGGACGGCAGCTGGAAGTACACCGTCCCGGCGGCGGATATGGTGAACCTGAAAGAGGGTGACACCACCGTTCAGGTGAGCGTGACCAACAAAAATGGCAACAGCACAGAAGCGGCGCAAAACGTCAGCATCGACAGCCTTGCTCCGACCCTGACCGTGGATCCTGTCAGCCAGGATAACCTGCTGAATGCCGCAGAGGCTAAGCAGGATCTGATTATCAGCGGAACCAGTACCGCAGAGGCGGGCCAGACCGTGACCGTGCAGCTGAACGGCGAAAGCTATCAGGCAACGGTAAAGGCAGACGGAAACTGGAGCCTGACCGTACCTGCATCGGACGTCGGTAAACTGGCTGATGGTAACGTCACCGTCACCGCAAGCGTGGAAGACCGCGCGGGTAACCCGGGCAGCGCCAGCCGCGACGTGCTGGTTGATAAAACCGTGCCTGAAGTGACCATCGGCACCGTCGCTACTGACGACGTGATTAACCAGACCGAACACGGCCAGGCGCAGGTGATCTCCGGTACCAGCACCGGCGCGCAGGCTGGCGATATTGTTACCGTTACGCTAGGCGGTAAAAGCTACACCGGCGTAGTGGACGCGAGCGGGAACTGGAGCGTCGGCATCCCGCGGGCGGATATCAGCGCACTGGGCGATAACACCTACACCGTGACGGCCTCCATTACCGACAAAGCGGGCAATACCGGCGATGCGATTCATAGCGTCAAGGTCGATACCGCGGCACCAACCCTGACCATCGACATTATTGCGGGGGACAACATCCTCAATGCCGATGAGAAAACCGGGGATGTCATCATCAGCGGTTCCTCTACCGGGCTGGCGAGCGGGAGCACCGTCACCGTACATCTGAACGGTAAAAACTATGCCGCTACCGTGGGCGACGACGGCAAATGGTCCACCACCGTACCAGCAGGCGACGTGGGCAAACTTGGCGAGGCCTTCTATGAGGTTTCCGTCAGCGCCAGCAACGGCGTGGGTAACGCTGGCAGCCAGAGCAGCACGCTGGAAGTCGCCTCTACGCTGCCGGGCGTTATTATCAATGCCGTGGCGATCGACGACATTATCAATGCCTCCGAGCTGGCCGCTGGCCAGACGATCACCGGGCGCGTGACCGGCGTGCAGGCCGGCGCAGACGTGACCATTAACATCGGCGGCGTCAACTATACCGCGAAGGTGCAAAGCGATCTCACCTGGAGCCTGGCCCTTAGCCAGGATGTGCTGACCGCACTGGGCGACGGCTCGCTTAAAATTAATGCTTCCGTGACGGACGGCGCGGGTAACACCGGTACCGGCTCTCGCGAAGTCACTATCGACGCGGCCCTGCCGGGCATCCGGATTAATACCATTGCGGGCGATGACGTTATCAACGCCATTGAACATGGCCTGAACCTGGTCATCAACGGCACCAGCCGTGGCCTGAGCGAAGGCAGTGCGGTAACTGTGACCATCAACGGTAAAGACTATGCCGCGACGGTACGTGCCGACGGCAGTTGGCAGACTGTGGTGCCAGGAAACGAAGTCAGCCAGTGGCAGGCAGGCGATATTACCGTTTCGGCAGGCGGAACCAGCAGCTCAGGCAACCCGGTGTCCATCGATCACACCGTCAATGTTGATCTCAGCGCGGTGGCGATAACCATCGGCCAGATTGCCGGGGACGACGTGCTGAACGCTGTCGAGAAGGGCGCTGATTTATTGCTATCCGGGGCAACACAAAATGTGGAGGCCGGGCAGACCATCACCATTACCTTTGCCGGGCACACCTACACTACTCAGGTAGCAAGCGACGGTAGCTGGACATTCACCGTACCGGCTAATGATATGAAAGGGTTGAAAGACGGCGAGACTTCTGTGGAAGTTAGCGTCGCTAACGTGAGCGGTAACGGAGCATCGGCCGGGCGTGAAATCAGCGTGGATACCGCAGCCCCGACCCTGCAAATCAACACTATCGCCGGGGATGACGTGCTCAATGCAGCCGAGGCCGGGCAGCCGCTGGTCATCAACGGTACCAGCAATGCGGAGCCGGGCCAGACCGTGACCGTGAAGCTGAACAATGAAACTTATACCGGCACCGTGCAGGCTGACGGAACGTGGAGCATAACCGTTCCGGCGGAGAAAGCTTCTGCGCTTGGTGACGGCGTCTATTCCGTTGCAGCCAGCGTCAGCGATGCCGCAGGCAACCACACCTCCACAAACCATAACTTCAGCGTGGACGTCACCGTGCCGACCATCTCCTTTGGTGTGGTTGCGGGCGACGATGTGATTAACCTCGCCGAGCACGGGCAGGCACAAATTATCTCCGGTTCCAGCAGCGGCGCTGCGGCAGGGGACAAAATTACCGTGACCATTGGCTCCAACAGCTGGACTACCACCGTGGACGCTGCGGGCAACTGGAGCATTGGCGTCCCGGCCAGCGTCGTCAGCCAGCTGGCGGACGGCACCGTCACTATTCACGCCAGCCTGACGGATGCAGCAGGTAATACGGGGATCGGTAGCCATGACGTTGTGGTCAATACCGGTTTACCGTCGCTCAGCTTCAATCCGTTAAGCGTTGACAACGTGCTTAACGCCAGTGAAAAAGGGGAAACATTAACCCTGAGCGGGACCAGCGCTAATCTGGCCCCGGGCACTGCGGTTATTGTCACGCTGAACGGTAAAAATTATACCGCCACCACCGACGCCAGCGGTAACTGGAGCGTTGACGTTCAGCCGGGCGATCTGGCCGGGCTGGGCGAAGCCAACTATACGCTGACCGCTACCGCAACAAGCGCTATCGGCAACAGTGCCAGCACTCACGCCAGTTTGTTGGTAGACACCGCCGCGCCGGGCGTCACGATTAATCCAGTGACCGCAGACAACGTCCTTAACGCGTCTGAAATCGCAGCAGGCCAGACTCTGAGCGGAAAAGTCAGCAATGCGGCAGCCGGCGACACAGTCACGATCAATCTGGGAGGGAAAACCTACACCGCGACGGTGCAGAGCGATCTGAGCTGGAGCCTCGACCTGCCTGCTAGCGTGCTTACCGCCCTGGGGAACGGAAAACTCACCGCCACGGCCTCGGTCACTAACGGGCACGGCAACAGCGGCACGGCAGAACGTGAATTTACCATTGATGCCAGCCTGCCGGGTCTTCGGATCCACACCGTGGCGGGGGACGATGTGATCAACGCCATTGAACACAATCAGAACCTGATTGTTAGCGGAAGCGCTAGCGGTATGAGCGCAGGCAGTACCGTGACCGTCACCATCAACGGCAAAGACTACCTGGCAACGGTGAGCGCCAGCGGAACCTGGTCGGCCGCCGTACCTGCGGAAGATGTCAGCCAGTGGGCGGCAGGCAATGTCACTGTTACCGCCGCGGGCAGCAGTAGCGCGGGGAACCCTATCTCTATCGATCGCATGGTGAATGTCGACCTCAGTCCGGTTGCGGTCAGCGTTGACGCTATCACAGCAGATAACGTGCTTAACGCGGCTGAGAAAGGGGCCGATCTGGTTCTTTCAGGTAAGACCCAGAACGTTGAGGCCGGGCAAAACGTCACCATTCTTTTCGGCGGGCACACCTATACGGCGCAGGTTGCGGTCGACGGGAGCTGGAGTTACACCGTGCCAGCAGGCGATATGGCTGGGCTGAAGGATGGCGATGCGTCAGTAAAAGCTACCGTGACTAACGTGAACGGCAACGGAGCCAGCGCAGAGCGTGAGTTCAGCGTGGATGCCACGCCGCCGGGGCTTGCCATTGACCCCATTGCCACGGACAACGTTATTAATGCCGCAGAAGCAGGCGCGGGCGTCGTCGTCACAGGAACGTCAAACGCGGAAGCCGGACAGACGGTCACGCTGACCCTGGACGGAAAAACCTATACTGGCGTAGTGAAAGCGGACGGCACCTGGAGCGTAACGCTTGATGCTACAGCCCTGGGGAGCCTGGCAGATAACAACTATCAGCTTAGTGCGAGCGTCAGCGATGCGGCGGGTAACGGATCAACCAGCAGCAAAACGATAACGCTAGACACCACCGCGCCGACGATCGGCTTTAACGTCGTGGCGGGTGACGACATCATCAACTTTGAAGAGCACGCCCAGGCGCAGATTATCTCTGGCTCCAGCAGCGGCGCAGCGGCAGGGAATAAAATTGTTATTACCCTCAACGGCACTCAGTATGTCACCCAGATAGATGCCAACGGCAACTGGAGCATAGGCGTCCCGGCTTCGGCGATTTCATCGCTGAAAAACGGCACAGCAACGATTACCGCCACGCTCACCGACAGCGCCGGCAACGAGGGCACTAACACCCATACGGTTGAGGTTAACGCCGTCCGTGTCGGGCTAACCATCGGGACTATCAGCGATGACGACGTGATTAACGCCTCAGAATCTCAGCAGGATTTAGTTATCGGCGGAGGTAGCGCTGAACTGGCCGTGGGCACTCAGGTGACCGTTACGCTGAACGGCGTACAGTACCACACCACTGTTCAACAAGGCGGCGGCTGGAGCGTTACCGTGCCGGCGAATCAGGTACAAAACCTGGTGCACGGTAACGGCTACACGGTCGTGGCATCGGCGACGGACGGCGCAAATAACGCCACTTCGGCAAGCCATAACATCACCATAGACACCGCAGCGCCGGTCATCACCCTCGCCGATATCTCCGGTGACAACGTGATCAACGCGGCGGAACAGCAGCTGCCGTTAACCATTCGCGGTACCAGCAGCGCGGAAGCCGGGCAAAAAGTGACCGTTAAGCTGGGGAGCGGGAGCTACGACGCTACGGTGCAGGCGGACGGCTCCTGGAGCGTGACCGTTGCCGCGGACGATCTGGCGAAGCTTACCGACGGTGACTTCAACGTTAGCGCCTCCGTTCAGGATAAGGCAGGAAACCCGGGCAGCGCGGATCGTACTTTGACGGTGGACACCACCCCGCCAACCATCACCTTTAACAAGGTGGCGGGGGACGACATCATCAACAGCGCCGAGCAGCAGGCAGGCCAGGTCATTAGCGGCACCACTGACGCTCAGCCTGGGCAGACGGTAACCATCACCTTCAATAATCACTCTTATAAGGCGGTGGTGAGCGACACCGGAACATGGTCTGTGACCGTCCCGGCACAGGACTTCCTGGGCGCGACAGACGGCAGTTACCAGATTTCCGCCAGCGTTAGCGATAAAGCCGGGAACAGCAGCAGTGCGAATAAGCAGGTGACCCTGAACGGCGAGGTGCCGACCATCAGCGTCAATGACTTCGCGCAGGACAACATTGTCAGCGCCGCAGAACACGGCACTCCGCTGGTGATAAGCGGCGTGACCAACGCGCCTGCGGGCCAGACGGTGACTATCACCCTGAATAATCAGAGCTATACCACCACGGTCAACGGCGACGGCACCTGGAGCTACACCCTCGGCAGCGGTGCGGTTTCCGCGCTGGTCGATGGCGGCTCGTATGTGATTCATGCCAGCGTCAGCAACAGCATCGGTAACAGTGCGGGAGCAGATCGCACCGTCACGGTGGACACCACACCGCCGCAGATGACCATTACCATTGACGCTCTGCAAAACGACACCGGGCTGAGCAAGACTGACTTTATTACCGCCGATAACAAGGTGGTGGTGAAAGGTTCCCTGAGCGCGGCACTCGGCAATAACGAAAAGGCGCAGATAAGCCTCGACGGGGGATCCAGCTGGATTGACCTTGTGGTTAACGGCAAATCCTGGAGCTATGCCGACGGGCGCACGCTGCCGGACGGTATCGTGACCTATAACGTACGCGTCATCGACAATGCCGGCAACGTGGGCTCGACGGCAACGCAAAACGTAACTATTGATACTGTTGCGCCGGATGCCAGTAAAACCATTACCGTTGAGGCCATTACCCAGGATACGGGTCTCGATGCGCACGACTTTATTACCAGTGACAATACGCTGACCATTAGCGGCAAGTTAGGGGGAACGCTGGCGGCCGGTGAACATGCCCAGATCAGTATTGATGGCGGAAAAACCTGGGTTGACGTGAGTATCAGCGGCACCACATGGAGCTACATCGATAGCCGCACACTGGCCGACGGGGATTATCTCTATCAACTGCGCGTGATTGATGATGCGGGCAATATCGGGGCAACCACCAGCCAGTTGGTCACCGTTGATACCGTGGCACCGGATGCGAGCAAATCCGTCACCATTGACCGCATTGCCGACGATACAGGGCTGAGTAATAGCGACTTTGTCACCAGCGACACCTCGCTGACTATCCACGGTTCTCTGGGCGCTTCACTGCTGGACGGCGAATATGTGCAGATAAGCATGGACGGCGGCCTCACCTGGAAAACGGTCACCACGGTAGGCACAACCTGGTACTTTACCGACGGGCGAACGTTAACCGACGGCACGTATCAATACTATGTTCGCGTGGTCGACGCTGCGGGTAATGTCGGGCAGAGCGCTTCTCAGACGGTAACGGTAGACACCACGCCGCCGGATGCGGCTATCACCGTTACCGTGGACAGCATCACCACCGACAGCGGCTTCAGCAACAGCGACTTTATCACCAACGATAACACGCTGACGCTGAACGGCTCACTTGGCGCGGTGCTTGGCAAAAATGAATATGTTCAGGTGAGCTTCGACGGCGGAGCCAGCTGGGTTAACGCCACGTCCGTCAACGGGACAAGCTGGAGCTATACCGATGGCCGCCAGCTTGCGGACGGTAACCACACCTGGCAGGTTCGCGTTGTCGACCTTGCCGGAAACGTGGGAGCAACCACCAGCCAGACGGTAACGGTAGATACCGTCGCGCCAACCTACGGCATCACCATCGACAGTATTTCGGATGATACCGGGCAGAGCGCCAGCGACTTTATCACTATGGATACCACGTTGACCCTGAACGGCACCCTGGGCCACGCCCTTGCCAGCGACGAGCGCGTGCAAATCAGCCTGGACGGCGGTCAGAGCTGGGTGGATGCCGTGGTGAACGGCACGGCGTGGCATTACGTGGATGGACGTACTTTGCCGGACGGCGACCATCTTTATCAGGTGCGGATTATCGATCAGGCCGGAAACGTGGGTTCAACCGCAGCCCAGGTTGTCACCGTTGATACCGTGGCGCCGGATACCGTCGGCACTATCGTCAGCTATACGGATAATGACGGCGAGCGTACCGGTAATTTCGACAGCAGCTACTCCACCGACGATACCTCGCCGGTACTGAACGGTACGCTGAACCATGCGCTGGCCGACGGTGAAATTGCCCAGATCTTCCGCGATGGCGTGCTGGTAGGCAAGGTGACCATTACCGGCGGTACAAGCTGGACCTTTGCGGATTCTGGCCTGCTGGACGGAAATTACCACTATGTTCTGCGCGTGACGGACAAAGCGGGGAACTACACCGAGTCGAACGACTTCACGCTGACGGTCGATACCTCGGTGCCGACGACAATTGCCCACGTAGATGCGGTATCGACTTCAGATACCACGCCGATTCTCACCGGGGATGTCAGTGCCCAACTGATGAATGGTGAATTCGTGGTCGTAACCGTGAATGGCAAAACGTACAGCTCCGAGCGCGGAGGCCCGGTGGTGGTCGATCCTTCGTCCAACCGCTGGTATCTGCAAATTCCTGACAGCGACCTGCTGGGGCTGAACAGCTACAACGTCACCGCCCAAGTGAAGAGCAGCGCGGGTAACGGCAACAACACCGGGATCCAGACAGGATCGCTGGTCGTGCATGCCGAAACGGCCAATGACACCAGCTGGGCGAGCACGGCGGGCAATGCGAACAACAGCGCCAGCACGTTAATGCTCAACAATAACGGCCTGTGGACGCTGGTGACCAATACCTCGGTATACAACGGCACGGATCTGAACAGTTACACCCAGACGTCGCTGCCTAATACGCGTGCGAATACCGTCAGCTACACCGCGCTGGACTTTGACCGTAACGGCACCGTTGATATCTACGGCACGGAAACCACTTACGGCAACGCGGTACAGACCATGTGGATCGCCAACGCCAATGGCACTTATACCACCAGTACCCAGGCCAACGGCACCACGATCTGGTACGGCGGCGTTATCGCCTATGACAAAAACGGCGATGGTTATGTCGACCTGGCCTACGGTGACGCCGGGGGCGACTCCAGAACCTACCTGATTAACAACAAGGGTAGCATGGTGGCCGACGGGACCAATGGCAACGGCGGCTTGACCGGCGTCAGCTACCGCGAACTGTCCGGCGTGGACATCAACAATGACGGTAACATCGATATTGTCCAGCATACCAACAGCAACGGGACCAGTGCGCTGAGCGTGATTTCTAACAACGGCAGCAAGCTGACGACCCTGCAGTCTATTGCCAACGTGTTTGTCGATAACGCGGCGAACACGACGACCGCTGCCTCCATGACGTGGGCCGACTTCAACGGCGATGGCTACCTGGATCTCTATATCGCCACCGGTCGGAGCGTGACCTCTGCGACGGTGAATTACAGCGGGAAGATTTTCTACAACGATGGTAATGGTCAGTTGAACAGCAACTACACCAGCGTGGAGTCTACGTCGACGGCGGCTAACGCGGGCTATATGTCCGTGGCCGTGGACTGGGACGGTGATGGCGACATGGATATTGTTAAGTTTTCCACCTACGGCACCAGTCAGACAGCGCGTCTGTTTAGCAACGACGGCACCGGCAAAAACTGGACCGAAAGCCAGCTGGCAAAAGGACTGGTTAACGTCACGGGCGTTGCGGTGGCGGACTACGACTGGAACGGTACTCAGGATCTGCTGGTGTCTCAGCAAAACGGGAAAGTGGTGTTGGTGGCCAACACCAACACCATCGCCCCGGGTACCGCGATGCACCTGCGCATTGTCGACAGTGAAGGGATCAACGTCTTCTACGGCAATACCGTCCGGCTGTATGACTCTGCCGGGAATCTGGTTTCGACGCAGATTATCAACGCCCAGTCGGGCATTGGGGCGAACGACGCGTCGGCGCTGGTGAGCTTCTACGGCCTTAACCCGAATGAAACCTACCATGCCGAGCTGGTCAGAGCGATTAACGGCGTCACCAGCAATGTGACCTGGAATGGGCTAACCGCCGGAGACGGAAAAGAAAGCTATGCCCTGACGGCGGAGGCCGCCACCGGCGTTCACGGCGGCACGCTGAACGGCACTGGCTATAATGATACCTTTATCGCCGAGCAGGGAACCTACGTCTATAACGGCGGCGGCGGCTGGGAAACTTCATCCGATCACCAGACCTGGAGCGCGACGGGCGGGATGGATGTGGTTGACTTCCGTAACTCCGGGGTAGGTATCACCGTTGATCTGGGTAAAACCGGGGCGCAAAACACCGGCTTTAACACGGCAACCTTCACCAACATCGAAGGGATCGTCGGCTCCAGCCATGACGACGTGATCACCGGCAATAGCGGGAACAACACCTTCGAAGGCGGCGGCGGCAACGACACCTTCAACATCGGCAGCGGCGGTCACGATACGTTGCTCTACAAGCTGTTGAACAGTTCGGACGCCACCGGCGGCAACGGCCATGATGTGGTGAACGGCTTCAGCGTGGGGACCTGGGAAGGTACGGCGGACAGCGACCGTATTGACCTTCGTGAGCTGCTGCAGGGCAGCGGCTACGCCGGGGACGCATCGGCGCATTACATCAATGGCGTTGCGCAGCTGGGGGCCGGGGCGGGCAATATCGGGGACTACATCAAAGTGGTGCAGAACGGCAGCAGCACTGAGATTCAAATTGACCGCGACGGTAAGGGCGGCGTCTTTGACCCGACCACGGTAGTCACGCTCAACGGGGTACAAACCGATCTCGCCACGCTGCTGGCTAACCACCAACTGTTAGTTATCTAGCCCTTATTCCGCCGGGCCTTAAGTCCGGCGGAATATCAGCAGCTTAACTTTTATTACCCGGTATAAAACATGTTTATGAAACAAGCCGCGGAAAGGACGACACAGGCGTTTTTTGGCATTTTCGCAGGATGTGAAACATCATGACTTCAACGAATACAAGCTATGAACCCTGGCTGCAGGCCATGCTGGCCGTCGCGCGCCACTATCGGCTGGATTTCTCGGAAGAGCACGTCCGCGTGGTGGTTAACCAGGAAAACCAAAGCCCGCAGCAGCTGGTGCTGGAAGATATGGCCCGCCAGCTTGGTTTAGCGATGCGTCGCGCCCCGGCGGACGTCTCGCTTATCGACCCGTGGCGCTTGCCGCTGGTGGCCGAGCTTGAGGGGGGCCAAATAGCGGTGGTTACCCATATGGATAATCACGGGCAACTGAGCCTGCAGCTTAGCGGCGATGGCGGTCTGGAGACGGTGATCGCTCGGGATGTGCTGGCCAAAAGGCTAAAGAGCCTGGTTGTGCTGCGCCCGCTGAATTCGATTCCCGATGCACGCGTCGATGATTACGTGAAGCCCTATCAGAAAAACTGGTTCTGGACGCTGGCGCTGAAAGACTGGAAACGCTACGGCGATATCATGCTGGTGGCGATGGCGGCCAACGTGCTGGCGCTGGCCGGGATGATCTTTTCCATGCAGGTGTATGACCGCGTGGTGCCCTCGCAGTCGGTGCCCACTTTGTGGGTGCTGTTTGGCGGCGTCATGCTGGCTATCCTCTTTGAATTCACCATGCGTATGCTGCGCGTGCATATTGCCGATGTGGTCGGCAAACGGGCCGACCTGCGTATCTCCGACAGGGTTTTTGCCAGGGCGTTACGCATCAAAAACAGCGCCCGGCCAAAATCTACCGGCTCCTTTATCTCGCAAATTCGCGAGCTGGAGTCGGTGCGCGAGCTGATTACCTCCACCACCATCAGCACCGTATCGGATATCCCGTTCTTCCTGCTGTTTGTTTTTATTCTCTGGCTGATAGGCGGCCCGCTGGTGTTCGTTGTGCTGCTGGCGATCCCGCTGCTGCTGATCCCCGGTTTACTGGTGCAGCGCCCGCTGGCGCACCTTTCGAATGAGGGGATGCGCGAGTCGGCCATTCGCAATGCCACGCTGGTAGAAGCCGTGCAGTCCATCGAAGACATTAAACTGCTGCGCGCCGAACAGCGGTTCCAGAACCAGTGGAACAACACCAACGACGTTGCCGCGGCGGTCGGGATGAAACAGCGCTGGCTGACCAGCCTGCTCATGACCTGGACGCAGGAAGTGCAGTCCATTGTTTATGCCGTGGTGCTGCTCGTCGGCTGTTACCTGGTGATTAACGGCGACATGACCACCGGCGCCCTGGTGGGGACGTCCATTCTGGCCTCACGCACCATCGCGCCGCTGGCGCAGATTTCCGGCGTGCTTTCGCGCTGGCAGCAGGCGAAGGTGGCGCGCAAAGGGCTGGACGACCTGATGCAGCGCCCGCTGGACGATCCTGAACAGGGCAAGAAAGTGCATAAAGCCCACCTGCAGGGGAACTACCAGCTCAACTACGCGGCGTTTTATTACGATGAAGAAGAGAAGGTCAACGATTTGGACATTGCCAGCCTGACGATCCGCGCCGGGGAAAAAATTGCGCTGCTCGGGCGAAACGGTTCGGGTAAAAGCACGCTACTTCAGCTTTTGGCGGGGATGCAAACGCCTCAGCACGGCCAGATTTTGCTGGACGACACCAGTCTCGGGCAAATCGACACTGCCGATTTGAGACGCGACATGAATCTGCTCAGCCAGCAGGCGCGGCTCTTCTTCGGCTCAATACGTGACAACCTCACCATGGGGCGCCCGTTAGCCACGGACGAAGAAATCCACCGGGCGCTGGCGCTAAGCGGGGCGCTGGAATTTGTGCAAAAACAGAAAAATGGCCTCAACTACACGATCAGCGAAGGCGGTAGTGGGCTATCGGGCGGCCAGCGGCAGGCACTTTTGCTGGCCAGAACGCTGATCCTGCAGCCGCAAATCTTATTACTGGATGAACCTACAGCGTGGCTGGATGAAGTCAGCGAGCAGCAGCTTATCCAGCAGCTTGGCCCGTGGCTCGGCAACCGCACGCTGGTGGTGGCCACGCATCGTATCCCAATTTTGCAGTTGGTTAACCGCATCATCGTGCTGGATAACGGCCGCATCGTAATGGACGGCCCAAGGGACCAAATCTTGCAGCAGCACGGTCTTATGGAAAAAAAAGCTGCCCCTCGCAGAACCGCGACCTTAAAACCGGCAGGTGACACGGAGGTTCGGGCATGAACGACATCACGCGTTATAACAGCCGACTGAAAGAGCCGGCGCTTCCACGAGCAAGCCTGGTGGCGTGGGCACTTGGACTGATGCTGCTCGCATTTGTGTTGTGGGCAAACTTTTTCTCTCTGGACGAAGTGACCACCGGGTCTGGCAAAGTCGTGCCGTCCTCTCGCGAGCAGGTTATTCAGTCCCTGGAAGGCGGCATCCTCTACAAACTGGACGTTCGGGAGGGGGATATTGTAGAGAAGGGCCAGGTTCTCGCGCAGCTCGATCGCACCAAAACCGAGTCCGGTGTGCAGGAAAGTGAATCCAGGCTACATGCCGCGATGGCTACCGCCGCACGACTGAAGGCTGAAGTGAGCGGCACGCCGCTGGTTTTTCCCGACATGTTACCTGGAGATAGCGAACTTGTTCGCCAGGAAACCGCGCTTTATAACTCGCGCCGGAGCAGTCTTGAAAAAGGGGTTGCCGGATTGCGGGAAGCCATCTCGCTGGTTCAGCGCGAGCTGGCGATGACGCAGCCGCTGGTTAAACAGGGCGCGGCAAGCAGCGTGGAGGTCCTGCGCCTGCAGAGACAAAAAAACGAGCTGGAAAACAAAATTACCGAAATGCAGAACCAGTATTACGTGCGCGCGCGCGAAGAGCTGGCGAAAACTAACGAAGAAATTGAAACCCAGCGCTCGGTGATGCGCGGGCGGGAGGATTCGTTAACCCGGCTCAAATTTACCGCGCCGGTCAGGGCGATAGTGAAGGGCATTGAGGTCACAACGGTGGGCGGCGTCATCCCGCCAAACGGAAAGCTCATGACGTTGGTTCCGCTCGACGATCAAATGCTGATTGAGGCAAAAATTTCACCTCGTGACGTGGCGTTTATTCATCCCGGCCAAAAGGCGCTGGTGAAAATCACCGCCTATGACTACTCGATTTATGGCGGGTTAAAGGGCGTGGTGACCACTATTTCACCGGATACGATTCAGGATGAGGTCAAACGTGATGTTTACTACTATCGGGTTTACATCCGCACCGATGTCAGCCAACTGACAAACAGGGACGGGAAAACGTTTCCGATATTTCCGGGGATGATTGCCACCGTGGATATCAAAACCGGTAGCAAATCGGTACTCGATTACCTGCTGAAACCGCTGAACAAAGCAAAGGAAGCGCTCAGAGAACGATAATCAAAAAAGCCGGCGAAAGCCGGCTTGATGCTGTTCAAAATATCGTCGGGTCGATATCCAGACCGTACATGATAAAGGAAAAATAATATCCAAAATAAGACTCAGCCGTCTCCATGAAGGCACGGTGTATTTCGAGCTTGCCCTCACTGTCTTCACTGAATAATCCGGCCATAATGCCGCAATTAACAATGCGTCTCAGATGCATTCTCGAGACAAAAAGATCTTTGGACGTTTTATTATAATTAGGCTTCAGCCACCAGCGGCCATCATCATCCTGTTTTGCCCTCAGGTATATTCTCAACATAATGATATGCCCGGCATCTTTGTCAACAAACATGGCGCTGTTGGGGACCAGTCGACTTAAAATGACTTCGTCAAAAAGAAGGTTGGCGCTGCGCCGGAAAAAATTCGCAAATGTGTTTTCATCCTCCAGAGCGTGAAACGACAGAGCATTTTCCGGTAGCAAAAATTTCAATGAAGGGATGGATATTTGCATATAGCTGCGGGTTTCATTGAGACCCTTTACGCTCGGGGAATACAACAGAACCCGGCGGTCATCCTCACTTTTTTCAAGCGTCATTCTGCCGGTGATGCGCAGGAGCGTGACCAGAGAATTCACTGTGTTCAGGCTGGTCAACCCCATTTTTACGCAAAACTCTTTGATGTCTGCGAGCACCGCCTGGCGGTCACCGTAGTGAAAACAGAGCAGGGCCAGAACCACATGAAAGCGCGAGCTTTGCAGAATGGTTTTATAAAAAAGAGGTTGTTTTTTATAGGTGATTAACAGGTGATCATAATGATGCTGTATGGCTTCTCGAAAACGAGGATGTTTTTTAACTTGTTGGCTGTATTTATCGATGGTGTCTTGAAGTTTGTGTCGTGTCATATTGTTTTTTCTCGGTATTCAGCTATGGCGCAAATGCTCCATAAAACGACTGCTAAAGGCAGAGATAAAATGCACGTTATACGTGATTTTTATTTAGTGATTGCAAGTTGATATCGTTTTTGAGTATATCACTGTTTATTTTAAAGTTAAAAATATGATTCTGTTTTTTCTTGTTTTTAATTTTTATTAACCAAAAATGCTTATCGTTCTCATTTTTTTGATTTTGAAATTATGTGGAAATAATATCTCCGGGCAGAGGAAAGCAGTGTGAGGTCATGTACAAAAAACATGCAGCGAGCGTTACGCCTGGATTGCTGTCTTTTCCGTCAGGTTTGCAGCCGATGTAGCAGTTAAAGTTGCGGCGACTTCGGTAAAATGATTAAGGATTATGCCAACGAAGTACTCACTTTTGTTTCTGCTTCATCTTTAATTTTCTATTTTTTTTTCGGGCTTAAAATGCTCTCCGTTCAGAGCGGGGGATAATACCTTAATTAAGATTTTGTTCATGGTGCTTCTCGCTATTTTATTATAATGTCCTATGCCTTGTTTATGATATGGATATTGCTATGACTATTTGTAAAAGCATTGATCAATTTTTATTTGAACGAAAAAAGAGAAATTTAAGCATTGATTTTAATCCTGCTGATGCAAAGCCAGTTGCTTATTATAAAGCGATTGAAATAGGTGAGAAAAAGAATGGGAAAGCTACCCGACTCCGTCTGGGATACGTCAGTGATTATTTGGGTACAGGAGAGCCGGGTCTTATGGTGCATGGTTCTCAAAGCGGTAAGTTATACATCATGGGGGATGGACCTGATCCTGTTTATCAGACATTTACACCGGAAGATCTTCACCGTTATCTTATTTTTCGCCATTCACTTGATCTCTCGAGAGATAAAAGACCGCTACATCTTTTAAGCTGTTATTCTGGCGAGGCAAAAGAAAATTCTGAAGAGCTTAGCGTGGCGCAGAGGTTAGCTAATGTATTGCAGAGAAGAATATATGTATATGGTGGATATGAACGTTTATCTTATAAATCGGAATATCAAGGGATTTTAGGTCTTTTAAATAATCAGGGGGCTATTTTTAAGGAGCGAAATCCTTTTGATAATAATCCGAGATTACCCCTTGTCGGGAAATTGATTACTCCAGCTTCACCCTTTAACTCGTTAAGAAATCGGTGATTTTTAGCCAGCGGCGAACAACATCGAAATAACTAAAGGGCAGGGCTTGCCCTTTACATAGCGTTGTGAAAAGAAAACGGCGATTATTATATTTGCTACAAAAACAGGCTTCGGCAGGCGTCAGAAAAGCAAGATACAAAGTCTTTCTATACCCATCTTTCATGTGATATCGTAAGTTACATGATATTTAAGAGGTCATTTGACCTTTTATCCATGATGGTGATGTTTAGCCGCAGTGCATCGCCGGAGGTGAAGTGATGAACGACACAAATGATATCTTTAACTCGGAATTTTCCCGCCAGTACGATGCCAGCAGCGAACGTCTGAAAGACATCTCTAACAACCTACACGCCTTGCTGTCATTGCTTCTCAGGGATCTTCCAACTGAGGCGAAAGTGCTTTGCGTGGGCGTAGGGACCGGCACCGAAATCGTCCGGCTGGCAAAACAGCATCCTGACTGGCATTTTACCGGGGTCGATCCTTCCCCCGATATGCTGGCCGTCTGTGCAGAAAAGCTTGAACGGGAGGGGCTGAGTGGCCGCTGTGAGCTGATTGTAGGCCAGGTCAAAGACGTCCCGGAACAGGATAAATTTGATGCTGCGCTGTGCTTACTGGTGGCGCATTTTATTCAACATCCGCAGCGGGGCGGGATCTATCAGCACATCGGCGACAGGCTAAAACCCGTGGGACAGCTGATTGCCGCAGAAATAGCGGGAGATATGGCGGATCCCGATTTTGACGGGCAATTAAGAAACTGGGTTGCGCTGCAGCAGGCCTATACCCAACGCCAGCGCGATATTGCTGAGGTAAAAGCTGAGCTCAACCAGCGGTTGCTCTTGTTGCCGCCTCGCCAGACCGAAGCTCTGCTGCGCGAAGCCGGGTTCGCCAGCGTAACACCGTTCTTCCAGTCGCTGCTGATTCACGGCTGGCAGGCGGTAAAATCTTCAGGCGGGCGGGGGTAGCATGCAGCTAAACAGCGAATGGATCGTTTGGTTTTAATCCGTGGAGTGTTCTCATGTCTTTCTTTAAAACAAAAAAGACTCAGTCCTTACGCTGCAACAATTGAAAGAAAATCTGCTTATTAATTTTGAAACTGAAACTGAAAATCCCGTCACTTACTATAAATCCTTTGAGATTTATCACGCGAAATAAAAAGATTTTTGGCATTTAGGGTATGTCAGTGATTTATGAAAAACGGGTGGTCCCGGTATTTTTGTTCACGGTTTTCCGGAGGGCCCAATCATCTTTTTCGATTTGAATAGCAGGCAAAAATTTGTTTGCTATCGCCAGCAAAGTTTTATCAACATCCTGTCATTAATTACTTCATTGACTTATCAAAGAATAAGCGCACTTTACATCTGGTTTGCTGTTTTTTTGATGCTGTAGAAGAAAGCTCAGAGGAGCTAAGTATTGTGCAGAAATTGGCGAGTGCCTTACATGCAAAAATATTATCATATGGTGATTATGAGCAAGTCCATTATTACGGTGATCATCAAGAATTGGATGAGATGATAAATGACATGGGTGATATTTCAATTTGTAAGTTAAATAAAGTTAAGAGATTCATGTGAAAATTAGTCACTTCGTATTCTTATTGAACATGAAAAAAATAGGGTGTGAGAGATATTAATTAGTCAGTGTTTTTCAGTGTGCATGTTTTGCTGCATTAATTATAGGTTTATGGTGAAGAGTATGCCATATCTTAGCATTGTCAGCATTGTCAGCATTGTCAGCATTGTCAGCATTGTCAGCATTGTCAGCATTGTCAGCATTGTCAGCATGTGGCTTGTGAAGTGCTGTGTTTACCACATTAAAAATACTTGTCGTGCGAAGAAATATTTTCTATTAATTTTAGTTCTAAGTTACTTGAACTACACTCATCTGGATAAATAAAACTCTGCCAATAGCGACTCATCAACGACTGGCAGGTATTCAACTCTGATTAATTTGCATCTTAATTAAAACTCTGCAAATAGACTCTGATGTTATTTTATAATAATCTCCATCGGCATCGTTTCGGATAAAATAACTGGAGTATTACCATGAGTTTTTTTTAAAAAAAGAGTTCGCCCCGGCCTCTGTCGTTGCAGGAGTTGAAACATAATCTGCAGATAAATTTTGAGCCGGAAAATGCAAGGCCATGGACTCACTATAAAACTTTTGCTATGGAAAAAATCTATTTAACTAAGATATCAGAACAGTTTATATGGAAATGTGGATACGTTAGTGACTTTATGGGGACGGGGGAGCCAGGGATTATGATTCATGGTTCTCCTTGTGGTAGCCTGGTAATTCCTGATGAAAACATCGGTAAAAATCAAGAGGCATCGTATTACACTCCCAGGGAATTTTATCATTACCTTATCCGCAGGTACTCACTTGACTTATATCAAGATAAAAGGCCTTTACATTTAGTGGCTTGTTATTCAGGCGCGGCAATGAAAAATTCAGGGGAACTGAGTATAGCGCAAAAGTTAGCTAATATAACGCAACGAAAAATATGGGCGTACGGAGGGCATTCTCCAGTGCTTTGCCATTGGAGTGGTGTGGTTGGCTCATTAAATAATAATTATTTTGGTGTTAGGGGGTATCCTTTTCCGCATAGGATTAAGCCTAAGCTAATTGAACCCTCTCCGCCGGTGTATATGAATAGAAACAATTCCATTACCCACTGCTAATTGACGGCTGCAGGCAATCAGGACTTAGTCTTAAATAAACGGCGCGCTGTAATAGTGCGCCGCAAACCCTTTATTTAGTGGTCGTTTCCTCTGATTTCACAAGCGTCGGCGTTTCGTTAAAGAAATTCCACGGCTTCAGCAGGGCATGTACCCACTCGGTCGGCATGATGGGCCACTCTTCGGCGCGGGCGATATGCGTGGTGCCGGTGGTTAGCCAGACCACATTATCCGTGTTCTCAAGTGACTGATTGTCTTTGCTGTAAGCCCCTAAACCGGTGTCGTGCGCAGAGCGGTTCGGGTATTTCCCTTCGGAATAGCGCTCATCCGGGTTGTAGCGGGTCACCCACAGCTGCTTATCCATAAAGCTCAGGCGATGATAAATCCACTCGTCCGGGGCAAACTTCGCGCCGGTGGCGACCGGGTGAGTCCCGCCCGCGTAGGGGATCAGCTGGTAGGACACCGGGTTGCCCATGCGGTTTTCTTTGTTCGGATTGCTCAGCAGGCGGACAGTGCCAGGATCAAATTTCTGCGCGGCGTCCTGCTCGTTTTTGATCGCGTATTCATTGGTTTGCATGGTGCTGGTGCGTGGGCCACCGCTGGTGTTTGTCTTCACCACCGGGTCAATCGCGGTCAGGCTGTTGTTTTCGCCATCCACGTCCAGGTCCAGACGGAAGTTGTAGATGTGCTGATGCGTTGTGCCGACAATATTATGGTCGATCAGCGTCCCGTACCGGGTATCTTCTTTGGCGGTGGCATCATGCATGGTTTTGGCCTTCACGCCTTTGACCGCCTCAATGCCGGTCGCGCCTGCATCAATGCCAATGGTGCCGTTCTGATGGAAGACCCAGTCAAAGATGTAGTCGTAGTTGCCGACGGTGCTTATCCAGCGGATCACCAGCTCACGGCGTTCGCTGCTAACGTTCGGCTGGCCCATTTCCTGATGTTTGTATTCCGGCCCGGCGTAACGCTCGAAAATAGCGATAGCTCGAGGAATGGTGGTGGGTTTACCGGTGTAATCGGCCAGGGTTTCGTCCAGCAGAACCGCGTTCGCCGGCGCATCTTTGCCGCGCACGATAGGGGACGTGAGCGTGCCCATGCCGTAATCCCCGGCGTCCAGATACGCTTTAAAATACCAGCCGATGTCCGGGTCGCCATACGGCACAATCATCCCGCCGAGCGACCCTTCATACATGATCTTCCGTTTAGTGCCGTTGTCGTTGTAGGTCACGGTGGAAATCATCGGGCCAACGCGGGAATTCAGGCGCAGGTGCAAATCCCAGTTTTGCCAGTGAATCGTGTCGCCGGTAATGGTGTAGTTTTTTCCTTCCGGCTCAATGATATCCAGCGGTTTGAGGTTGGCAGCCTGCCGGTCGCGGCCATCATAAGGGCGGGGCGTCATCGGCACAGGAATGACCGGGCCTTCCTCAATTTTGATGATTTTTTTCTGCTCGAGATCCACCACCGCGACCAGGTTTTCAATCGGATGCGCCCAGTAGTTGCCGTCGCCGACGTCAAGGTAGCTCACCACTTTCAGCAGGCGCTGATCCTGCTTCAGGCCGTCTTTACCGTCGAAATAGCCGACCGTCAGCGGCGTTGTGACGACCTTCGACGGATCGCTGATACCGCGTTTTTTCACCGCTTCCGCGAATTCTTTGCTGTTGTTGATGATTGACTGCACGCTGGCAAAATCGTCCAGCAGCACCATGCCCTGTGCGCCTTCGATAGGCTTCCAGCTCTTAACTATCCCGGCGGCCAGATCGACCGTGGCTTCAATAATATGGCGGCCACCCAGCATGATGACGTCCGCCTCGCGTGGTTGGCTGACGCTGGTGCCGTCCATCACAAACTTCCAGACTTGTTCTTTAGGCGGCTCGCGTAGTGAGATTTCGGTAAAGCGAATAGTCGGCTTGTAGTTAGCCGCGTCTTTGATTATCTCCACCGTTTTATTAATTTCGTCGGCGCTCAGAGAGTTCAGCGGGTGCGGCTTTTTCTCGACGGCAAAGGTTTGATCCAGCCCGGACTGGAAGACTTCATTGATAAACCCTTCGGAGATAAACGCCGTTTTGCCTTTAAAGATCACCGGCACTTCAAGCTTCAGCGTTTTGCCGTTAACGATGGCGGAGGTGGCATTAGGCTTCACCTTCACATAGGCACCGTCTTTCACGAGGGTGAACATCTGCGCGTAATCGTCCCACTGGACGTCGGCGCCAAAATCCGTCAGCGTTTTTTGCATCGGCACCATATGTGCCTCGCCGCCGTGGGCAAAAGCGGGGGCGTTAATCCCCGCCGAAGTCAGGAGCGCAATAGCCAGCGCCAGCGCTTTTTTTCCAGTTTTCATTGTCATCGCTTTCTCACCTTAAAAGTGCGTTGTGTTGTTATGTGCGTGCTGGATAAAGACTGTCGGATTCAACATAACAACTTCCGCCAGGGCTTCCCTTGTGCTCCCTGCCAAGTGTTTTGCTGTGGTTGCCAGAATGTAGGATTGGGAAGGATTGTGACTCCGGGTCGATGAGCGTCGGGCTAAATTCAGCCCTCACCTCAGAGGGAGAAGGAGAAAATAAACGACGGGAAGATTTTTATTCCCTCTCCCATTTAGGGAGAGGGTTAGGGTGAGGGTAAAAACCAAACTCGGTGACGAACTCTTATGAGGCAAAATCACCGTGCAGACGGGCCACCAGCGTCAGGATCGAGTAGCGCGCAACAATCTGCTGATGCTGGTTGGTGACATCCACCGCCCATTCCACCACGCCAACCGGCTTATCTTCCGCCGTCTTCTGCGGCTTGGCGGTTTTGTGTTTGCAGGTCAGGCGCACCTGAATGGTATCGTCGATTTTTACCGGCTCGATAAAGCGCAGATTTTCCATGCCGTAGTTGGCAATCACCGGCCCGACGCCTGGGTCAACAAACAGCCCGGCGGCGGCAGACACCACAAAATAACCGTGCGCCACGCGCTCGCCGAAGAACGACTCCGCCGCGCCAATTTTGTCGGTATGGGCGTAGAACCGGTCGCCGCTCAGGTTGGCGAAGTTGGTGATATCAGCTTCGGTGACGGTGCGGCGGGCAGTCAGAATACTTTCCCCGATGCGCAGCTCCTCAAAATGTTTGCGGAACGGATGCAAGGCGTCCTCGTGAACTTTTGCGCCGTAGTTCCATTGCCCGCTAACGGCGGCCAGCATCGTCGGGCTGCCCTGAATGGCGGTGCGCTGCATATAGTGCTTCACCGCCCGCAGGCCGCCGAGTTCTTCCCCGCCGCCCGCGCGACCTGGGCCGCCGTGCACCAGCATCGGCAGCGGAGAACCGTGCCCGGTGGACTCCACTGCAGACTCCTGGTTCAGCACCTGAATGCGCCCGTGAGCGCGGGCCGCGCCGAGAATAAAGTGACGTGCCGTTTGCTCATCGGCGGTCACCAGCGTCCCCGCCAGGCTGCCCTGACCGGCGCGAGCCAGCGCCATGGCATGTTCCGCATCCCGGTATGGCATCACGGTGGCAACCGGGCCGAAGGCCTCAAGCTCATGCACCGCAGGCGTTTCGTCAGGCTGTTGGCAAAGCAGCAGGGTTGGCGGGAAGAACGCGCCCGGCTGTGCAGTATCGGCCTTGCCGCCCAGCAGGACATCACAGCCGGCGCCAACCAGTTGGTCGACTTTCCGCTGCACGTCATCCCGCTGCGCAAGGCTGACCAGCGCCCCCATGCGCACGCCTTCGAGTGCCGGGTCGCCGGGCTGTATTTTTTCCAGTTTCGCTTTCAGCGCTTCAATCACCGAACCCAGCCGGTTTTGCGACACGATAATCCGGCGAATGGCGGTGCATTTTTGCCCGGCTTTGGCGGTCATCTCGCGCACGACTTCCCGTACGAACAGCGCAAATTCAGGTTGTTCAGGCGTGACATCTTCCGCCAGTACGCAGCAGTTCAGCGAGTCGGCTTCCATGGTGAAGGGAATTGAACGGGCAACGACATTTGAGTGACAACGTAACTTCTGGCCGGTGCTGGCCGAGCCGGTGAACGTCACCACGTCCTGCTCATCCAGGTGCTCAAACAGATCGCCCACGCCGCCGCAGATCAGGCTTATCGCCCCGTCAGGCACCAGCCCTGATTCCACAATCGCTTTCACCATCACCTGAGTTAACTGCGCGCTCGCCGTGCCGGGCTTGATAATCGCGGGCATCCCGGCCAGCCAGGTTGGGGCCAGTTTCTCGAGCATTCCCCAGCAGGGGAAGTTGAAGGCGTTGATGTGCAGCGCTACGCCTGACTTCGAAGTGAGTACGTGGCGGGCCGCGAATCCCCCCTGTTTGGACAGCGGCATCAATTCGTCTTCCGGCCACAGCGTGTCGTCCGGCAGCTCGCGGTTGCCCATTCCGGCGTAGGCAAACAGCGTGCTGATGCCGCCTTCAATGTCTACCCAGCTGTCGGCGCGGGTGGCACCGGTCTGGTAAGAGACCTGGTAAAACGCTTCTTTCTGCGCCAGCAGGTGCTTAGCCACCGCTTTTAACATCGCGGCACGCTGAATAAACGTCATCGCCTGCAGCGCTTTGCCACCTTGCGCAATGGCGAAGCGCTTTGCCGCCGCCATATCCGCCCCTTCGCTGGTCACCTGCCACAGCGGTTCGCCGCTAACGGCATGAAAAATAGTTCTTTCTTTTCCCTGGCCGCTAAACCACGTCCCGGACAGATAGCTGGTTAACTGTTGCATCTCACTCTCCATTACATGCTGCATTTAATCATTACAGTGTTTGTTTTATGAATCATAAAAATCAAGCTGTAATTTAATGAATTGTTAACATTGTGATGGCTTGTGTTTTTTGTTATTGATTTATCACGATGATAAGTCTGGTTTTTACGATATTTAGCGTGATAGGCCTCACAAACGTGCGGTGTAATCTTTGCGATCTTCGTTAACTTATCTGTAACTTTTAACCATAAAGTGATTCGCAATATCGCAGGTTGTTGAGTTAAATTGAATCATAAGGTGATGCCGTGACAGAACAAGAACGCTTTGATGAGCGCATCCAGCAGGAAACCGCCATCGAACCACAGGACTGGATGCCGGAGGCTTACCGCAAAACGCTGATCCGTCAGATAGGCCAGCATGCGCACTCGGAAATCGTTGGCATGCTGCCGGAAGGTAACTGGATAACTCGCGCCCCCAGCCTGCGCCGCAAGGCCATTCTGCTGGCCAAAGTGCAGGATGAAGCCGGGCACGGGTTGTACCTCTACAGCGCTGCGGAAACCCTGGGCTGCGCCCGGGAAGATATCTACCAGAAGATGCTCGACGGCAAGATGAAATACTCCTCCATCTTTAACTACCCGACGCTCAACTGGGCCGACATCGGCGTGATTGGCTGGCTGGTGGACGGGGCAGCCATAGTCAACCAGGTCGCGCTGTGCCGGACCTCGTATGGCCCGTACGCCCGGGCAATGGTGAAAATCTGCAAAGAAGAAAGCTTCCACCAGCGGCAGGGATTTGAAGCCTGCACCGTGCTGGCGAACGGCAGCCCCGAACAGCGCCAGATGCTGCAGGACGCCATTAACCGCTTCTGGTGGCCGGCGCTGATGATGTTCGGACCCAACGACGACAACTCGCCGAACAGCGCCCAAAGCCTCGCCTGGAAAATCAAACGCTTCGGCAATGACGAGCTGCGTCAGCGCTTTGTCGACAATACCGTGCCGCAGGTTGAGCTGCTGGGCATGACCGTGCCGGATCCCGATCTGTATCGCGATGGGGTCACGGGCCATTACCGCTTTGGCGACATCGACTGGCAGGAATTCAACGACGTGGTGGCCGGGCGCGGCTTATGCAACGAAGAGCGCCTCGCCGCCAAGCGCAAAGCCTGGGAAGAGGGGGCATGGGTGCGCGAAGCCGCCCTTGCGTATGCCGAAAAACAACAGGCCCGCACCGCCGCCTGAAGGAGTAAGAGATGAGCAAAATTTACTGGCCGCTGTATGAAGTCTTTATTCGCAATAAAAAAGGGCTGTCCCATCGCCACGTTGGCAGCCTGCACGCCGCCGACGACCAGATGGCGCTGGAAAACGCGCGCGACGCCTACACCCGCCGCAGCGAAGGCTGCTCCATCTGGGTCGTGAAAGCGAGCGAAATCGTCGCCTCCCAGCCGGAAGAGCGCCCGGAGTTTTTCGACCCGGCAGACAGCAAAGTCTACCGCCACCCAACGTTTTACACGCTGCCTGACGGCATCGAGCACATGTGAGGCCGCCAATGACACTCGATCCTGTAGCGACCTACAGCCTGCGCCTCGGCGACACCTGCCTCGTGCTGGCCCAACGCCTGAGCGCCTGGTGCGGCCATGCGCCGGAGCTGGAGATTGATCTGGCGCTGGCCAACATTGGCCTCGACCTGCTCGGCCAGGCGCGCAACTTCCTGACCTACGCCGCCGAGCGCGAAGGCGAGCACCTCGACGAAGACAGGCTGGCCTTTGGGCGCGACGAGCGCGAGTACCGCAATCTGCTGCTGGCGGAACAGCCCAACGGTGATTTCGCCGAAACGCTGGTGCGTCAGTACCTGCTGGACGCGTGGCACGTCTCGCTGTTCAGCCGCCTGGTAGAAAGCAAAGATCCACAGCTGGCGGCCATCGCAGCCAAAGCCATTAAAGAAGTGCGCTATCACCTGCGCTTCAGCCGTGGCTGGCTGGTTCGCCTGGGCCACGGCACTGAGCTTTCGCAGGCGAACACGCAAAGTGCTTTAAACAAACTATGGCGCTTCAGCGGCGAAATGTTCGTTGTCGATGAGCTGGAAACCATGCTGGCGGAGCAGGGCATCGCCGTCGACCCGCGTAGCCTCAAGGCCGAATGGCTGCAAGAAGTGACCGCCGCACTGAGCGATGCCTCGCTGCAGGCCCCGGCAGAGCAGCCATACCGCACCGGCGGTAAGCAAGGCTTACACACCGAACACCTCGGCCCGCTGCTGGCTGAAATGCAGTACCTGCAGCGCGCTTACCCGAACCAGCAGTGGTAAGGAGGAGAGGATGCAAACCGCCACGCTTCAGCCCGCTGCCGTCCGCGACGTCTGGCGTCTGCTGAGTGAAATCAGTGACCCGGAAATCCCGGTGCTGACCATCACCGACCTCGGGATGGTGCGCAGCGTCGAGCACCGCCCGGACGGCTGGCATATCGGTTTTACGCCAACCTATTCCGGCTGCCCGGCCACTGAATTTTTGCTGGCCGCCATCCGGGAAGCCCTGGAAGGCGCAAAGCTGAGTCCGGTGCACATCAGGCAGGTTTTGCATCCCGCCTGGACGACGGACTGGATGTCGCCGGAGGCTAAAACCCGGCTGCGCGAATACGGCATCAGCCCGCCGCAGGGACATGCCTGCCACGCGACGGTCGCCGCCCAGGTGACTTGCCCACGCTGCGGGAGCGAACACACGTCGCTCATCAGTGAATTCGGCTCCACGGCCTGTAAAGCGCTTTACCGCTGCGACAGCTGCCGGGAACCCTTTGATTACTTTAAATGTATTTGAGGATGCCATGACAACGTTTCATTCCCTGAAAGTGGCACGCATCGAACCCGAAACCGCAGAGGCGGTAGCGATTACCTTTGCGGTGCCGGACGCGCTGCGCGGGCAGTACCGCTTTCGTCCAGGGCAGCATTTGACGCTGAAAGCCCGGCTGGGCGGGGAAGAGCTGCGCCGCTGCTACTCTATTTGCCGCTCTGAGGATCCCGGCGAAATCTGCGTGGCGGTAAAAGCCATTGAAGGCGGCCGTTTTTCACAATATGCGGTCAGCGATTTAACCGCCGGGATGTCGCTCGAGGTGATGGTGCCGCAGGGAACGTTTGGCTACCAGCCGGAAGCGGAAACTCGCGGCAACTATCTGGCACTCGCCGTCGGCTCCGGCATCACGCCGATGCTGGCCATTATCGGCGCCACGCTCGCCACCGAGCCAGAAAGCAGCGTGACCCTGGTTTACGGCAACCGCAGCAGCGCCAGCATGATGTTCCGCCAGGCGCTGGCCGACCTGAAAGATCGCTACCCGCAGCGCCTGCAGCTGATTTACCTGTTCAGTCAGGAAAGGTCGGACAGCGACCTGCTCAGCGGCCGGCTGGACGGCGAAAAACTGAAGCAGCTTGGCGACCACCTATTGGACGTCAAAGGCTTTGACCGCACGTTTATCTGCGGCCCGCAAAGCATGATGCAGGCCACCGAAACCGCGCTGAAAGAGATGGGCGTCGCGCCTCAGGATATCTACCTCGAACATTTCAACACGCCGGGCATTGCGCCGGGTGCCCGTTCCCGCGCTCAGGCTGCGGGTAAAACCGTCATCCTGCGCCAGGACGGCGTAGATCGCCAGATTACCCTGACCGCCGGGGACGAAAGCATTCTCGACGCGGCCCTGCGCCAGGGCGCGGATCTGCCGTATGCCTGCAAAGGGGGCGTCTGCGCCACCTGCCGCTGCAAGGTGCTGCAGGGCGAAGTGGAAATGGGCGTCAACTACAGCCTGGAGCCGGATCAGCTGGCCGCAGGCTACGTCCTGAGCTGCCAGGCGCTGCCGAAGGGCGACGACGTGGTGCTCGACTTTGACGCGCAGGGGGTGTGATGAGCGAACTTCTTAGCCAGCAAAACGGCCGGGTGTTAACCCTGACGCTGAACCGCCCGCAGGCGCGGAACGCGCTCAACAACGCGCTGCTGACGTTGATTGCCGAAGCGCTCGAAGCTGCGAAGCAGGACGCCGCCATTGGTGCCGTCGTCATTACCGGCAGCGAACGTTTTTTTGCTGCCGGAGCCGATCTCAAAGAGATGGCCAGCCGGGATATGCCCGCCACGCTCAACGACCCCCGGCCACAGCTTTGGGCTCGTCTCGAGCGTTTCCCTAAACCCCTGATCGCTGCCGTGAACGGCTATGCGCTCGGGGCTGGCTGCGAGCTGGCGCTGCTGAGCGACATCATCGTGGCCGGGGATAATGCGCGCTTCGGCCTGCCGGAAATCACGCTGGGGATTATGCCCGGCGCGGGCGGCACGCAGCGGCTTATTCGTAGCGTAGGCAAAGCGCTGGCTTACCGCATGGTGCTGAGCGGCGAAGCTATCGACGCGGACCGGGCTTTACGTGCCGGGCTGGTCGCCGAAGTGCATCCCGCAGCCCTAACGCTGGAATACGCCCAGAAGCTTGCCGCCGGTATTGCCCGTCATGCGCCGCTGGCGCTGCAGGTCGCCAAAAATGCGCTTCAACAGGCACAGAACACGGGCCTGAGCCAGGGGCTGCTGCAGGAACGCCAGCTGTTTACGCTGCTCGCCGCCACCGAAGATCGTCGGGAAGGCCTCGCCGCTTTCCTGGAAAAACGACCTGCTGAATTCAAAGGACGTTAATCATGAGTTTTATTGTCAGCGATGTGCAAAACGGGGTGATGACCCTGACCCTCAACCGCCCGGAGCGGCTGAACAGCTTCAACGACGAAATGCATCGCCAACTGGCGGAAGTTCTCACCCAGGCAGAGCGGGACGAAACCATCCGTTGCCTGCTAATCACTGGCGCAGGGCGCGGCTTCTGTGCCGGGCAGGATCTCAACGACCGCAACGTTGACCCAAGCGGTGACGCCCCGGACCTCGGTTACTCGGTTGAAACGTTTTATAACCCTCTGCTGCGCCGCCTGGCGAAATTGCCAAAGCCGGTGATTGCGGCGGTTAACGGCGTGGCGGCGGGAGCCGGGGCTACGCTGGCGCTGGGCTGCGACATGGTTATCGCCGCGCGTTCAGCAAAATTTATTATGTCTTTCAGCAAGCTGGGGCTGGTGCCCGACTGCGGCGGCACCTGGTTCTTGCCTCGCCTGACCGGGCGGGCGCGTGCCATGGGGCTGGCGTTACTTGGCGACACGCTAACCGCCGAGCAGGCGCACGACTGGGGCATGATTTGGCAGGTCGTGGACGACGAACAGCTCAGCGATACCGCCCGCCAGCTGGCCCAGCACTTTGCCACCCAGCCGACCTTTGGCCTGGGGCTTATCAAGCAGGCGCTTTACGCCACGGAAACCAACACCCTGGACGCCCAGCTCGACCTGGAGCGCGACTATCAGCGCCTGGCTGGACGCAGCGAAGATTACCGCGAAGGGGTGTCTGCTTTTCTGGCGAAGCGCCCGGCCACCTTTAAGGGGAAATAAGTATGTTAACTCCTGAGGCCGTGATTGCGGTGATTGGCAGCGGCACCATGGGCGCAGGTATTGCCCAGGTGGCCGCCAGCGCGGGTCATCCGGTATGGCTGTACGACATTCAGCCCGGCGCAGCAAAGCGTGCGATAGGCGGCATTGATACCGTACTCAGCGCCCGCGTAGCCAAAGGCAAACTTGACGAGGCGCTCCGTCAGTCAACGCTTGCCCGGCTGCATCCGGCGGAAACGCTGGCTGATTTGGCTCAGGCCGCGCTGGTGATTGAGGCCGCCGCCGAACAAATTGACGTCAAGCAGGCCATCTTCCGCGATTTAGCGGCGGTCTGCGGGGCTGAGACCGTCTTTGCCAGCAATACCTCATCCATTTCTATCACCGCCATCGCCAGCGGCACCAGCCACCCGGCGCGCGTGGTTGGACTGCATTTCTTTAACCCTCCGCCGGTGATGAAACTGGTCGAAGTGGTCAGCGGCCTGGAAACCTCGCCGGAGATTGCCGAGCGGCTTTGCGAGCTGGCTCTGCGTTGGGGAAAACAGCCGGTGCGCTGCCATTCCACGCCGGGCTTTATCGTTAACCGCGTGGCTCGGCCTTTTTATGCTGAAGCCTGGCGCGCGCTGGAGGAGCAGGTTGCCCCGGCGGCGGCTATCGATGCCGCGTTACGCGACGGGGCGGGCTTCCCGATGGGGCCGCTGGCGTTAACGGATCTGATAGGTCAGGACGTCAACTTCGCCGTCACCTGCTCGGTGTTTAACGCCTTTTGGCAGGAGCGTCGTTTCCTGCCTTCTCTCGCCCAGCAGGAACTGGTGCTTGGCAAGCGGCTGGGCAAGAAAACCGGGCAGGGCGTCTACCGCTGGCCGCTTGAGGCGAAACCGGCATATCAGCCTCAAGTGCCTGCCGAACTGGCGGCTAAACAGGTCACGCAGGTCGGCAAAACTCTTGAAATCGACGGCATCGCCGTTGCCATAACCAGCGGTATTACGGCCACCGCCATGTCGGCTGAGCTGAAACGCCCGGTAGTGCTGCGGGACAGACTCGCCGAGTCTTCGCTGGAAGTGTTAGCGCCGTCGGCTTCGGTCACGCCTCAGCAGTTGGCGCAGGTCACCCATTACTTCCAGCAGCAGGGTAAACAGGTGCTGGTGATCGGTGACTACCCCGGCATGCTGGCCTGGCGCACCGTGGCGATGCTCGCCAACGAAGCGCTGGATGCGCTGCAGAAAGGCGTGGCTGCGGAAGACGACATCGATACCGCCATGCAGCTCGGCGTGAACTATCCGCACGGGCCGCTGGCCTGGGGAGCCCGCCTGGGCTGGCAAAACATTCTGACGCTGCTGGAGAATCTGCAGCGCCATTACGGCGAAGAACGCTACCGCCCGACCTCTTTACTGCGCCAGCGCGCGCTGCTGGAGAACCAACATGAGCACTAACGCCTGGGATAACGCCCGCGTGATGTACGCGCGGGACAACTGCGCCAGACAGATGGGCATTGAAGTGGTTGAGATGGGCGACGGTTTTGCGCTGCTCACCATGACCATCACTGAGGCCATGCTTAACGGGCACCAGACCTGCCACGGCGGGCAGTTGTTTACGCTCGCCGACACCGCTTTTGCCTACGCCTGCAACAGCCAGGGGCTGGCGGCGGTGGCCTCCGGCTGCAGCATTGAATTTCTGCGTCCCGGCAAGGCGGGGGACCGGCTTAAAGCGGTGGCTAGGGTGCGCCAGCAGGGGCGGCAGACGGGCGTCTACGACATCGAGATCAGTAATCAGGACGAGAAGACGCTGGCGCTGTTTCGCGGCCGCGCACATCGCATCGGGACGACGGTTTCAGGAGAAAAATTATGAGTCAGGCTTTTATTTGCGATGGGGTACGCACCCCGATTGGCCGCTACGGCGGCGCGCTTGCGTGCGTGCGCGCGGATGACCTGGCCGCGCTGCCGCTAAAAGCGCTATTGGCACGCTATCCCACTCTCGACTGGAGCGCCGTAGACGACGTGATTTTTGGCTGCGCGAACCAGGCCGGGGAGGATAACCGCGACGTGGCACGCATGGCGACGCTGCTGGCCGGTTTACCACAGACTGTGCCGGGCACCACGATCAACCGCCTGTGCGGCTCCGGGCTGGATGCCGTGGGCTTTGCGGCTCGCGCCATCAAAGCCGGTGACGCTCAGCTCATGCTGGCAGGTGGGGTGGAATCCATGTCTCGGGCACCGTTTGTGATGGGCAAAGCCAGCTCGCCGTTCCAGCGTCAGGCCGAGATGTTTGACACCACCCTTGGCTGGCGTTTTGTGAACCCGCTCATGGCAGCGCAATTTGGTACTGACAGCATGCCGGAAACGGCAGAGAATGTAGCGGAATTGTTAAAAATAAGCCGTGAAGACCAGGACCGGTTTGCGTTTCGCAGCCAGCAGCGTACCGCTCTCGCGCAGCAGACAGGCATTCTGGCTGAAGAGATTGTGCCGGTCACGCTAAGCGGTCGCAAAGGCGCGGTGACGGAAGTAAGGGAAGACGAGCACCCGCGTGCGGAAACCACGCTTGAACAGCTGGCGGCGCTAAAAACGCCGTTCCGCGCGAACGGCGTCGTGACGGCGGGCAATGCTTCCGGCGTGAACGACGGGGCGGCAGCGCTGCTTATCGCCAGCGAAGCTGCCGCGCTGCAGCACGGCCTGGCGCCTAAGGCGCGCATAGTCGCGATGGCGACGGCGGGCGTGGAGCCTCGCCTGATGGGGCTGGGGCCGGTGCCTGCGGTACGTAAAGTGCTGGAGATGACCGGATTAAGCATCCACGACATGGATCTGATTGAACTCAATGAAGCCTTCGCCGCGCAGGCGCTCGGCGTGCTTCGCCAACTGGGGCTTCCGGATGATGCCCCGCATGTGAATCCTAACGGCGGCGCGATTGCCCTGGGACACCCGCTGGGGATGAGCGGTGCCAGACTGGCGTTAACGGCCAGCCTGGAGCTGCACCGGCGCGGCGGGCGGTATGCCCTTTGCACCATGTGTATCGGTGTGGGTCAGGGCATTGCCCTGGTCCTTGAGCGTGTGAGCTAGTCAAACCTGCGAGTACCCTAATAATGATAACCTCTGAAACTAAGCTGGAATCGATTGAAACCGCATCGCTGGATGAGCTTCAGGCCCTGCAGACGCAGCGCCTTAAATGGACGCTGAATCACGCCTACAGCAACGTCCCGATGTATAAGCGCAAATTTGACGCCGTGGGCGTGCACCCTGACGATTTTAAAGAGCTGAAAGACATTCGCCTGTTCCCGTGCACCACCAAGCAGGATCTGCGCGATAACTATCCTTTTGACACGTTCGCCGTGCCGATGGAGCAGGTCGTTCGCATTCATGCCTCCTCCGGCACCACGGGCAAACCTACCGTTGTGGGCTACACCCAAAACGACATTGATACCTGGGCTAACCTTGTGGCGCGTTCGCTGCGTGCCGCAGGCGGAACGCCAAAAGATAAAATTCACGTCTCCTACGGCTACGGGTTGTTTACCGGCGGGCTGGGGGCGCACTACGGCGCAGAGCGCCTCGGGGCGACAGTGATCCCGATGTCCGGCGGCCAGACGGAAAAACAGGCGCAGCTGATCCGTGATTTTAAACCGGACATGATCATGGTCACGCCGTCCTGGTGCCTGAACCTGATTGAAGAGCTGGAACGGCAGATGGGCGGCGACGCCAGCGGCTGCTCGCTCCGCGTCGGGGTCTTTGGTGCGGAGCCGTGGACCAAAGCGATGCGGGCGGAAATTGAACGTCGCTTGGGCATTACCGCGCTGGATATCTACGGTCTGTCGGAAGTGATGGGGCCGGGCGTGGCAATGGAATGCCTGGAATCCCGGGATGGCCCGACGATTTGGGAAGACCATTTCTACCCGGAAATCGTTGACCCGCAGAGCGGTGTCCCGCTGGACGACGGCGAGCACGGCGAACTGCTGTTCACCACGCTGACCAAAGAGGCGCTGCCGGTGATCCGCTACCGTACCCGCGATTTAACGCGCCTGCTGCCGGGCAGCGCTCGTACCATGCGCCGAATGGATCAGATAACCGGCCGTTCAGACGATATGCTGATTATCCGGGGCGTGAATGTGTTCCCGTCCCAGTTGGAAGAAGAGATCCTGAAATTCCAGCACCTGGCACCGCATTATCAGCTGGAGGTGCATCGTCGCGGGCACCTGGATACCCTGGCGATCAAGGTGGAACTGAAGGAAAGCAGCCTGTATCTCAGCCACGAACAGCGCTGCGCGGTTTGCCATGAGCTGCGCCACCGCATTAAGTCGATGGTGGGGATTTCAACGGATATCACTATTGTGAACTGCGGCAGCCTGCCGCGTTCAGAAGGAAAAGCTATCCGGGTGTGCGATCTTCGTCAGGCGGCGAATCATTAATCATCCGTGACGGTTTCACTTAAGCGTGCCGGTGGATCATAATTCCCCGGCACGTTTGCCTGCCTGCAATCAGTTAAACGGCTCGCCCAGGGTCAGCATCAGACGGTTGGCCCATGCGAAAAAGGCCGTGGACTGCACCAAATCCAACAACTCAAGCTCGCTTAATCCCAGTTCCCTCAGGGCATGTATCTGTTGCGCATTGGCGCTTGCCGGAGTGGCGGATAATGCCGCCGAAAAGTTAATTTCCGCCTGCCAGCGAGGGGATTGCCCGTCGCTCAGCGTCCCGCCAGGTTCGATGGCCAGTAGACGTTCAATCGCTTCATTATGTTTTGACAGCTGGCTGGCCTTGCGGGCGTGCACGGAGGCGCAGTAAATGCAGCCGTTGATCTTGCTGGCAACCGTGGCGGCAAGTTCGCGCTCGGCGCGGGGCAAACCGCCCGGCGTATAGAAAATGCCTTTATCGGTGAGCGTGCGCTGTTCCAGTACCGGCAGATTGCGGCCCAGCAGGCGGAAATAATCCGAGTCCTGGTGCCCAAAACGTTTCAGGGTTTCCTGCTCTTCCGGGGCGAATTCCGCGTAAGGCAGGGCGGCTATCCAGGGTTCCCAGTTAAGCTCGGCCTGGGTAAACGTCACCGGGGCGGATTTGCCGCTGGCGGTTAACGGCTGGCGGTGCCACTCGCCGGCGGCAGGAATGCGAACCTGTTCGCCGTTTGCCTGTTGGCCGCCAATCAGGCGCAGGCCGCGCAGCAGTCGGCTCTGGAAGGCCACAAAGCCAATAATCTGTGACAGTGTCACCACTTCTTCTTCGCTAAAGCCTGCCTGAATCAGCGTCTGGACGTCCTGCGGGCCTGCCTGCACCGGCTGGAAACTCAGTCTTTCGGCATGATCGAGCCAGGCGCTGAAGCGTTCGCTGGCGGGTTGGCCAGCCAGACGCTGGGCGTAATGGTCCGTGAGCCGGGCATCGTCGTGCCAGTCCGCCACTCGCCTCGCGAGATGCAGCCTTTCTGGCAGGCTCAGGCCACTTGAACTGGCCTCACCGAAAAGCGCCTCATAGCTGCCCTGCGCATGGGCTGTGGCGGCCTCGCGGATTTCCCGCGCTTCCGCAAGCGCGGTGCCGGGAATAACGCCCGCCAGATGATTGAGCAAATCCGAATGACTCATAATGACTCCTTAGACAATGACGAGGTAGAGGTTGGGCGGGCGCTGCTGCGAACCCAGCCGAGCGCCGGAGCAACCTGCTGCGCCAGCAGTTCAATAGACCGCAAAATGTAGGCATGCGGCGGATCGATGGAGTGCACCTGGAACGAAAGGTCGGTCACGCGCTGGAGCGTGCTGTCGCGTGTCAGCGAGGCAATGACCTGCTGCGGCGTCCCCAGGTGAACGTCAAACGAGGCAATATGGCTATCCAGCGTCTCGCCCAATACCGGATGCCCCTGCGCCCGATGCTGCTCTGCCTGCTGGCGCAGCCCTTTGGCCGCGAGCTGCCTTGCCAGCTCGCCGTCGTCGGTGACAAACCCGGTTCTGGAGCCAAGGATGCGAGGCTCAACGCCCTCGGGTAAGGCGTCCAGATAGGCATCGATGATCGGGTTTTGTATCTCATCCAGCGGGGTATCCAGCGCGTCAGCCGGGCGAGGCTGAGTGCGGGAAAGCATCAGCCCGTCGCCCGCTTTTCCTGCCCGCGCGCCGCCGTCAACGGAAAAAGTCGCCTGCCAGATGCGGTTTTTTAGCTGCGGGGAGGCCGGGTAAAGATGGTTATCCGTGCCCGCCAGCGGCTCGTCGTTCAGGGCTGAGCGCAGCAATGAGAGGTTGTCGGCGTAAATTTTGCCCCTTTCCGCGCTTTGTAACCCAAATGCCGGAAAGGAGCCCGGTGTGCCGCCGGAGCCGACGCCAAGTTCAAAGCGCCCGCCGCTCAGCAGATCCAGGACAACCGCGTCTTCGGCCACGCGCAGCGCGGATTCCATCGGCAGGGTAATAATCCCTGTGCCAAGGCGTATGCGTCGGGTATGGGCCGCCACGTGGCTGAGAAACACCAGCGGGGCGGGAAGGCCGCCTTCGGCTTCATGGAAGTGATGCTGCGCCACCCAGGCGGCATCAAAACCGTGCCATTCGGCGTGAATAATTTGTTCCGTTGCCAGCCGGTAGCGTTCGGCTGCCGGGGCATGGTCAAGCAGGCGGGTAAAAAAGCCCAGTCGTTTAATGGTCATGCAACGTCCTTATGGCCAAAGCCAATATCGGGAATAGCGTTCAGCAACTGCCAGGTGTAATCGCTGGCCGGGGCGTTAAATACGTCGGCAATCGGGCCGTTATCCACCAGTTCTCCGGCGCGCAGCACCGAAACGCTGTGGGCCAGCTGGCGCACGGTGGCGAGGTCGTGGGAGATAAACAGGTAAGTCAGGCCGAGCTGCTGCTGCAGGTCGTCAAGCAGGCGCAGAATTTGTGCCTGTACCGTGACATCCAGCGCAGAGGTGGCCTCATCCAGCACCAGAATTTGTGGCTCAAGAATCAGCGCGCGGGCTATAGCCACGCGCTGCCGCTGCCCGCCGGAAAGCTCACGAGGTTTGCGGGTCAACGCCTCCAGCGGGAGCGCCACGCGTTCGGTAATCGCCTCTACTTTGGCGCGCCGCTCGGCCTTCGACAGCTTGCCGAAGTTAAGCAGCGGCTCCTCGATGATACGAAAGAGCGTCTGGCTCGGGTCGAGTGAGGCAAAGGGGTTCTGGTACACCAGCTGAATTTTCTGCCGGAGCTGACGGCGCGCTTCCGGGCTGAGATCGGTGGTGTCGATGCCGTCGATCAGCACTTGCCCGCTGTCCAGCTTCTGGAAGCCAAGCAGAATGCGCGCCAGCGTGGATTTACCTGAGCCTGACTCGCCAACCAGCGCGTGGGTGGTGCCTTTGGCTACGGTAAATGACACGTTGTCCAGAGCCCGGAGCGTCTGGTCACTGCCTTTCCCCAGGGAGAAGTGCTGGCTTAGGTTACGGATTTCGATGGCCGCCGTTTGCGGGGCGCGTGAAGGCCAGGCTCGCAGCGTGCGCGACAGCCCTGGCGCATCGGCAAACAGCTGGCGCGTATAGGGGTTTTTAGGCTGTTGAACGACGTCATTCGTGGGGCCAGCCTCCTGGATTCGCCCGTCGCGGAACACCAGAATGTGGTCGGAACGCTGGGCGGCCAGCGCCAGGTCGTGGGTGACGAATAGCACCGCCGTACCGGACTCGCGCCGCAGAGTATCCAACAAATCAAGAATGCGTTTCTGCACCGTAACGTCCAGCGCGCTGGTCGGCTCATCAGCGATAATCAGCGCGGGTTTCAGGGCGATAGCCATGGCGATCAGCACCCGCTGCTTCATCCCGCCGGAAAGCTGGTGCGGATATTGCCCCGCGCGCTGCGCCGGGTGACTCAAGCCCACTTTTTCTAGCAGGGCCACAACCTGGCTTTCCCGCTCGGCTTTAGGCAACCGCGTGTGAAGTTTCAGTACCTCGGCCACCTGTTCGCCGATGGTTTTTACCGGATTCAGGGAACTGCCCGGATCCTGCGGGATCAGGCTGATGCTGGCTCCGCGCAGGGCATCAAGCTGGCGTTCAGACCAGCGGCTGATGGCTTCCCCGTTGAGCTGAATTTCACCGGATTCAATTACGCCATTGTCGCCCAGCAGCCCAATAATCGACTGGGCGAGGGTGGTTTTCCCTGAGCCGGATTCGCCCACAATCGCCAGCACCTCGCCAGCGTTCAGGCTAAAGGAGGCGTTATGCACCACGCGTTTGTTACCGCCGCGCTGGCGCCAGGCGATGCTGAGGTCGGTGATTTTTAGCAGCGGTGTATTCATGACGATCTCCGGGCAAAAGGGTGGCTAAGACGATTGACGGCAAGCACGACGGCCACGACAATCACGCCGGGGAAGGTGGAAAGCCACCAGGCCGTTGCCAGATAGTTCCTACCTTCGGCAATCAACAGGCCCCATTCCGGCGTCGGCGGCGGCGTGCCATAACCCAGAAAACTCAGCGTAGACAGCGCCAGAATGGCGGAGCCGAACTGCAGCGCGGCAAAGGCCAACACGGAGGTCAAAGCATTCGGCAAAATATGGCGCCACAGCACCTGTAGGAATGTGCCACCGCTGCCGACCGCAGCCTCGACGTAATCGCTGTGGCGAATGCGAACCACTTCTGCACGGGCCAGGCGGGTAAAGTTCGCAATAGACGTCACGCCCACGGCAATAGCGGCGTTCACGGTGCCGAAACCAAGCAGAATAATCACGCTGAGCGACAGCAGCAGACCGGGGATCGCCAGCAGCACATCCACGCCTCGCATGAGCGCGTGTTCCGTTTTGCCGCCGGTTGCCCCGGCCAGGACGCCAAGTGCAGTACCGACCACCAGCCCGAGCGCTACCGCGACCAGCGCGCCGGAGAGCGAATGTGATGCGCCCCAGACGATTCGCGCGTAGAGATCGCGGCCAAGCTGATCGGTGCCCAGCCAGTGTCCGGCCTGAGGTGCAAGACGCTGCGCGCCTGGGACGCCTTCGGTTGGGCTCCACTGAGTGAATAGCGCCGGGAACAGCGCCCAAAGTGCGACAATAATCAGCGTTAACCAGGCTAGCCAAAGACCGGGCTGAACGTGAGCGCGCAGGCCCGAAAAGCGGCTTACCGCACGGCGCGGCAGCGGAGTATTAATATCAACGGTCGTCATGCGGTGACTCCCCGAATAGATTTAAGGCGCGGATCGAGCAGGGGATAAAGCACATCCACCAGCAGATTAATGACCACGAAGCTCAGGGCGGAGATCATCACCACCGCCTGCAGCACGGCGACATCCTGATTATTCACCGCCCGCTGCGTCAGCTGGCCCAGGCCGTTAAGGCCAAAGACGGTTTCGGTGATAAGCGCCCCGGCAATCAGCTCGCCCAGCAGCAAACCGGCCACGGTCAGCACCGGCAACAGGGCGTTGCGGGCCACGTGCCGCCACAGTACCCCGGCGCGGCTGCCGCCTTTTGCCCTGGCAACGGCGACGTACGGCTGGGTCAGCACCTGGTCGATATTTCGCATCAGCAGCTGGGCCAGCGGGGCGCTAATGGGCACCGCAAGCGTGGCGACCGGCAAAATCAGCCCCTGCCAGAAACCGGGATTGATCACCGGAATCAGCCGCCACTGGAAGGAAAACAGCTGAATGAGCGCAATGCCGAGCCAAAACGTCGGGACGGCAATGAACAGCGCCGGAAGGTTGGCAAAGAGCGTTCTCAGCCAGCGAAGCGGGGCCAGCGTAGAGGCCGCTGAAATGCCCACGGCAAGAATAATCGCGGCGGCAAAACCCAGCCCGGCCAGCCGCAGCGTCGAAGGAAGGTTGGCGGCAATCAGCTGGCTGACGGACACTCCAGCCTCGATGGAGTAGCCAAACTCACCGCGCAGCATATGGCCGAGCGTCGTCAAATATTGCTGCCAGAGCGGGGTGCTTTCGCCATAGATCACCCGCATCTCCTGAATTTGCTCGGCGCTCAGGCCGAGATCCGGGTTCTGGAATTTGATCAGGACGGCATCGCCCGGCAAGAGCTGCAGAAGAATGAACGACACGCTATAGGCCGCCCACAGTACCAGCAACGCCTGGGCTATGCGCCCGGCCAGATAACGTGTCATGGTTGCCCCTTAGTGTTTTTCAAGCCAGGCGGCGTAAAACGACGGGCGTCCGACCGCTTCAAACGCCACGCCTTTCAGCCACGGTGCACCGGCAAAGACCTGCGGCTCTTCAAAGATCGGGATGACGTAGGCCTGGTCGATAAGGTAGCGCTGGGCATCGCCCGCCAGCGCCAGGCGCTTCTGCGGATCCACTTCGGAAGAGATCCCCACCAGCAGGGCGTTCAGCTTGTCGTCGGTAAACTGGGAGGCGGCGCTGAGGCCGCCTTTTTGCAGCAGGGCGTCACGGTTGGCCGGATGGAACTGGCTTTTGATCACGTCCGGGTCAGCGCGACCTACTTCGATGACGTTAACCCCGGTTTTATGCGGATCGTTGGTATCCAGCACCCGGCTACCGGCATCCCCGGCGCGCACGCTCAGGCCCACGCCGATTTGCTTCCACTGCTGGGCAACCAGCTGTAGCACTTCTTTATTCTGCGGCTGCGGCAGGGATTCGTAAATGGTCAGCGCCAGCGGCTTGCCGTCTTTCTGGCGAACGCCGTTGCTGCCTTTTTTCCATCCGGCTTCATCAAGCAGTTTATTTGCCAGCGCCGGGTCATATTTCAGCTTGTCGCGCAGGTCAACATAGCCCGCTGCGGTGCTGGCGATCACCGACGTAGCAACCGGATAGTTGGCGGAAAACAGGGTGTCGACAACCTGCTGAGCGTTGGTGCCGTGCAGCAGTGCCTGGCGAACTTTGACGTCAGCGACCAGCGGGTTATCCGGGCGCAGCGCTATGCCGTCGTTCACGCCTCGGGTCGGGGCGGCGTAAAGGGGGAACTTCTGATCGGTGGCCTGTTTTTCGTCATAGGCCTGCACCTGGCGAATAAAGTCCGCCTGGCCCGCCAGCAGCGCGCCGATGCGCACGCTGTCCTCCGGCGTCACCAGAATCTTAATGCCGTCGAGATTAGCTGGCCCTTGCTGCGGGCTGTTTTTCGGCCCCCACTGGTAGTCTTTCCGCGCGACCAGATCGACTTCCCGGCCCAGGGTTTCGTTTTGCACCACGAACGGGCCGGAACCGATGATATTGCGGGCATCGCCCAGTTCGTCAAAGGTGCGCGACAGCGTTTTCAGGGAAACCAGGCCGGAGCCGATGGTTGCCGTGCCCTGTAAAAAGCCCGGCGACGGTTTTTTGAAGAAAAATTTGACGGTCAGCGGGTCAACAACCTCGCTATGGTCGTAGTTGTTGATCACCTCAGATACCGGCAGGCGCAGGGCTTTGTTGCCGAGGCCGTAGGTATCAAAGTTTTTGGCCACGGCATTGGCATCCAGAGGGGTGCCGTCGGAGAAAGTCACGCCAGGGCGCAGCTTGAAGGTGTATTCGGTTTTGTCGGCATTGCTGGTCCAGGATTCGGCGATCCACGGTTCCACTTCCAGCGTTTTGGGGTTTTGCCAGGTCAGTTTGTCGGTAATTTGGTTCAGGATGCCGCCGTTCGGGTAAAAGCCCCCGGCCGGAGGATAAAGGTTAGTGTGAGCCTGTTGTTCCAGGTAGACCAATTCCCCGCCTTTTACCGGGGCGGCGCTGGGGCTGAAAGCAGCAAAGGCTGCTGCTAATGCCAGACCGCGAGCGATCGTATTCTGGCGAGGCGATGATGGCATGGTGTTATCCTTTATTGTCTGATTGTTAGCGGCGCACGCAGCGCCTTGAAACCCATAACAACTCAGGCAATAAAGGATGAGAACGAAGAAAATTTACTAACGATTGTTGAAAATCGACTTAACGTAAATAGGTGGCTGGCCGTCTGTGGGTGACCGCATGATGGTGTTCGCGAAAATCATCAGCGGAATCTTCTGCCGCCTGGCGCAGTTCGTCGCTGTCTGCCTGGTGGCTAAGCTGAATGTCCATATCTTTCACCACGAAGTATTCATGTCCGTGACGTTCAGCCATGGTCTGGCCGGAGAAGAGTGCGGTAACAATTAATAACAGGATAATGTTGAGCGGTTGTTTTATTGCCATCTTGCCACGCCTCGTGGTTTTTTTTCTTGAGCCATTGTTGTTTGCGCCCCTCACCCTAACCCTCTCCCCAAAGGGGAGAGGGAATAAAAACCATGCGCAGTTTGTTTTCTCTCTCTCCCTTTTGGGGATAAGGCCGGGATGAGGGGCAGCGTCAGCACGCAACCTGGCTACTCTAGCGATAATCCCTGCGCGAAACTATTCGGTGAATCAAAAGTGATTTAAAGGTTTGTCAGCAAGGTAAAAACGGGCAAGGAAGGCGTTTTGTTGCGCTGCGGTTAAGGCGGAATATGCGAAGGGCCGCGCAAAAGCGGCAGCCCATCAGTGAAGACCGGCGAGGCGCAGGAGCGCGGTAACCAGCGCCGCGGCGATAATGACAAAAATCAATGGCACTTTGCGCCAGGCAAGGAATACGGCCACGGCAACACCTGCAAACCTGGCGTATCCGGCGAAGTGCGCGCCTTCAAAAAAGGTGGTTGCCAGCGCCACCGAAAACAGCAGCGTCGTTGCCCCGTCGTTAAGCAGCTTTTGCGAGCGTTCGGAAAGCGCCAGCTTGCTGCCGAGCTTTGCGCCACTGAAACGCATCAGCCATGTTCCTGCGGAAAGCACGGCCAGGCCGGCAAGCACGGTGAATGTATTGGTCATTATTTTTTCCTCGCCAGCAGGCCCAGCATTGAAAGCAGTACCGGCAGGCCAACGGGGGCGAAAGGCGTGGCGGCAAGTGAAATGGCGGCCCCGGTCGAGGCGCGAACCAGTGTGGTACGGCTTTTAAACGCCGGGATCACCAGCGCCAGCAGGATAGCCGGGAATACAGCATCCAGCCCGATAACCTCCGGCGAGGGAAGCAGGCTGCCTACGCCTGCGCCAAGCAGCGTTCCTGCGGGCCAGAAGATCGCGACGCCAGCCCCGCAGAGCCAGTAGGCGGCTTTGCGTTTTTCAGGCGTGGCCTGGGACAGCCCGAACACCACGCTTTCGTCGTTCATGATATGGCAGCCCAACAGGCTTGGCAGGCGTGTGCCCACCAGTTCCCGCACGGCGACGCCAAACGGAATATGTCTGGCGTTGACCAGCAGACCGGCCATCGCGGCGGCAAAAGGATTCCCGCCGCTGGCAATAATACCGATAAACATAAATTCGGATGCCCCCGCCAGCACAACAAAAGAGGCCAGAACCGGCAGCCAGAGTGGGAACCCGTAGGCCATCGCCAGCGAGCCGTAGGAGACGCCCACGACGCCGACGGCCAGGCAGACCAGAAATATCGCTTTTTTGGTGTCTCCGGGCAGGGTACGGAGATGTTCTCGCATCATCTTATGTTTTCCATATCGAACGAAATCGCCATTATAATGACCGCAATCTGTTACCATATCAAGCGAACGAATCGTTCATTTTAACGAACAGTGGGGGAGTTTTATGACCCAGCCAATAGACACCATCGCAAAAAGTTTGGTGCGTGAACGTGGGCGGACGGGGCTGTCGCTGGCGGAAGTCGCCCGCAGGGCCGGGATTGCGAAATCCACGCTTTCACAGCTGGAAGCCGGGAACGGTAATCCTAGCCTGGAGACGCTCTGGGCGCTGTGCGTGGCGTTAAATATTCCGTTCGCCACGCTGCTGGAGCCGCAAAGCGCCCGGACGCAGATTATTCGCCGGGGTGAGGGCAGCCGCATTGCCGCCGAACAGGCTAATTATGTCGCTATTTTGCTGGCAACCTGTCCGCCAGGCGTGCGTCGGGATATCTATCTGGTCGAAGCGCAGCCCGGCACGCCAAGGCTTTCAGAGCCGCATCCACCGGGTTCGGTGGAGCATATGATTGTGACGCAGGGGCGGGCTCTGGTCGGCCTGACGGAGTCTGCCGCAGAGCTGGGTGTCGGGGACTATATTTGCTACCCGGCAGATCAGCCGCATATTTTCCGGGCGCTGGAGCCGGACACGATGGCCATTATGGTGGCCGAGCAAAATTAACAGACCCGGGCTGCCGTGATAAGACAGCCCGGACGGCGCTCGTTAATGTGCAACGGATTTAGAAAAGAGGTTAATAACCAGCACACCGAGTATAATCAGCGCCATCCCTGCCAGGGCAGGCCAGTCGAGTTTTTGCCCGAGGAAAAGCCAGCCAATCATACCAATGAGCACGATGCCGGCGCCGGACCAGATGGCATAAATGATCCCGGTTGGGATAGTGCGCATGGTAATAGATAGCGCGTAAAATGCGACAGCATAAAAAAGAATCGTGACGACGCTTGGCCACAGGCGGCTGAAACCATCGGAAAGTTTTAACGCGGTGGTAGCAATCACTTCGGCAACGATTGCGAGAATAAGCCAGCTGTAGGTCATGTCGGTGTATCCAGTGAGAGACGGCGGTTGCGGAGCGCTATTCTGACCTGGTGCCGTATTTTTCGAAAGACGGCCAGGTAAAAAGGCGAACGCATCCTGATGAATGTTTATGAACTGTTTAATTTGTTAATTAAAGAATCTTGAGCTGGTTATATGGTTAACGAGCAGTGCCTTTAATGTTGAGGAAAGAAAATAGCAAAATATTATCCTTTGTAAGATTTTTCTGATCAACTATGATACCGGTAACATTTGGGGCTGACCGTATGCCTGCGATGTCGTGTAGTGTCGTTAACGATAAATAACCTCGGGGTGAGGCATGGACTGGTTAGTAGACTATTTTTCTACTTATCTGTATGGGTTGAAGGTCATAGCGATTGGGTTGGCGATTCTGATGCTTATCAGCGGAATCGACGATCTGTTTATTGATATTGTGTTCTGGTTCCGCCGCCTTTGGCGCGCCTGTACCGTTTATCGTCGGCATAATCATTTAGGCTATAAGCAGCTGTATGAACCACAGGAAAAGCCGCTTGCTATCATGGTGCCGGCCTGGAATGAAACCGGCGTTATTGGCAATATGGCGAGCCTTGCGGCAAGCACGCTCGACTACGAGAATTACCATATTTTTGTCGGTACCTACCCCAACGATCCTGACACGCAGCGCGACGTCGATGAGGTGTGTGCCCGTTTCCCTAACGTGCACAAAGTGGTTTGCGCCCGCCCAGGCCCAACCAGTAAAGCCGACTGCCTGAATAATATCCTTGATGCGATTTTGCAGTTTGAGCGTAACGCCCGGTTCTCCTTTTCAGGGTTTATTCTGCACGATGCAGAGGATGTTATTTCCCCGATGGAGCTGCGGCTGTTCAACTACCTCGTTGACCGTAAAGATCTGATTCAGATTCCGGTTTACCCCTTCGAGCGCCGCTGGACCCATTTCACCAGCCTGAGCTATCTCGACGAGTTCTCCGAGCTCCACGGCAAGGATGTCCCGGTGCGTGAGGCGCTGGCAGGCCAGGTGCCAAGCGCTGGCGTCGGCACCTGCTTCAGCCGCCGCGCGGTGCTGGCGCTGCTTGCTGATGGTGACGGTATCGCCTTTGATGTGCAAAGTCTGACCGAAGACTATGACATCGGTTTCCGCCTGCGGCAAAAAGGGATGGAGGAGATATTCTGTCGCTTCCCGGTGGTGGATGACACCGATCGTTCCGCAAGGCCGTTCGGCCAGCGTAAACGCACCGCAAAAGTGATCTGCGTGCGCGAATATTTCCCGGATACGTATACGACTGCGGTGCGCCAAAAGTCCCGCTGGATTATTGGTATCGTTTTTCAGGGATTTAAGACGCATCGCTGGAGCAATAACTGGGTACTTAACTACTTCCTGTGGCGCGACCGGAAAGGCGCTGTGGCTAACTTCCTGAGTTTTGCCGCCATGCTGGTGATGCTGCAGCTGGTGGCGCTGTTAATTTATCAGCGCAGCGTAGAAGGCGCCTGGCAGTTCCTGTCGATCTTTGTCGGTGGCGCATGGCTCAGCACTCTGCTGTGGATAAACTTTTTCCTGATGGCCAACCGAATTTTACAGCGAATTATCTTCGTCACCGGTTACTACGGCTTAGGGCAGGGACTGATGTCCATTCCACGCCTGTTCTGGGGCAACTTAATCAACTTTATGGCCAACTGGCGTGCAATTCGTCAGGTGATCCAGCATGGTGATCCGAGGCGCGTTGCCTGGGATAAAACAACCCATGACTTCCCGACAGTCAATACCCGCAACCGTGCTCTTCGTCCGCTGGGTGAAATTCTGGTCAGCCAGGGCGTTATCAGCGAAGAGCAACTGATGGAAGCGCTGCAAAACAGAGTACCTGGCCTCAAACTTGGGGGGAGCCTCGTTAATCGCGGGGTGATTACGGCCCAACAGCTAGCGAATGCTCTGGCGGAACAGGCAAGCGTGCCGATGGAAATCATCGACAGCCGTCGTTTAGATGAGGCGCTGGTTAAATCGGTGCCGGCAAATGTGGCGCTGCACTACGCGGTGCTTCCGCTACGCGAGGAGCAGGGAACGCTGATTTTTGCCAGCGAAAGTGCCATTGATCCCGTCTCTCTTGCTGCGCTGGGGCGCAAAGTTCAGCGTCCAGTAAGTTACGTTATCGTGCCGCGAGGTGAAGTTGTGGTGGGGCTACGTCGCTGGTATCTCCAGTCTGAAAACGACCCGTCGGAACTGCTCTCCAGAGCGGTCAATGCGGAAATGTTAACTTCGGATCAGGCCGAGGCTATCTGGCAGGAATATGTCTCCGGGCAAATATTGTTTGCCGAAGTGCTGATTACGGAAAGTCACCTGGATGAGGCTGTACTGAAAGCGGTACTGCTGCGCTATGAGCGCAGTGAAATGCAGTTTGGTGATTTCCTGGTGCAGGAACAAGTTGTCGACCAACACGCGGTCGATCGTGCGCTGGAACAGCAAAAAATACTCCAGCCTTCTTTAAATGGGCTGATGCATAAAGCCGGGTTGAGCAGCCTGCAAATCTCCAGCCTTGCAGGAGAAATAGCATGAAGTTCACCCTTAAACCGTTAGCTATTTTGACATGCGGCCTGATGATCGCCGGGTATTCCCTGGCGGCCACCGAAGGTTCGAAAGAGGATCTGGGGTTAAGCGATTACCGCTACTTCAAGGTGTATCCACACATTGAGCGCGCGCAAAAGGCGCTGAAAGCCAACGATGAGCAGCGTGCCATCAGCAGTTTTCAGCACGCCCGCGAGCTGGCCCCGGATAGCGTCCGACTGACACTCTGGCTTGCCGAAGCGTATCGCCATTTTCACCATGACGATAAAGCGGCTGCGCTGCTGAATGAGCAACTACGCAAAACGCCCGACAACGCGCAGGTCCGTCGGGCGCGGGACGCTATTCCCCTTCCAGCTAAAAATGTGACAACGCGTGAGCAACTGCTGGCGTTTAACGACGAATGTAACGCTTCTCCTTCCGTGGTATGCCGCGCCGAAGTGGGTAACTTTGCCGTTAAGCTTGGGGCGTTGGATATCGCGCTGCAGCAGTTTAACGACGATGCGTTTCGCACCTCGCCTGCGCGGCACACGTTGATTAACAACCTGACTCAGCGCGCTATTTACCTGCAGGAGTGGCAAACAGCCGATCGCGGCTTTGCCCTGCAGGACAGGCTGGCGACGCTGAGTGAAGAGCAGTATCAGCAGTGGTTTGCCATCCTGCTTCATCTTGGGCGCGATCGCCGTATTCTGGATCTCCAGCAGCAGGGCGTCATGAACACGCCGGGTATGCAGCTGGCCTACGCGCAGTCCCTGGCGGAGCGCAAGAAACATCCCGAACTGGAAAATTACCTGTCCAGCCACAAGCCTGCCTTTGATACGGACAGTGAGAAACATAACTGGCGCTATCTGATGGTGACGTGGGGCGGGCTGAAGCTACCAGAGACAACGCTGCCGGTTGTGAAGCCAAAACCGCTTTCCGCCGCTGAAATTCGTATGGCGCAGGCGCGCGTGCTTAAAGACCAGTGCGATAAAGTCATCACCATCCTGGGCGACATGTCGCCGCAGTACGATGCGCAGAGCTGGTCGCACCTCGCGGAATGCTACCAGCAAACCTCGCCGGGAATGGCGCTGTATGCCGCCCAGCAGGCTCAATCCCGCGATGCTAATCCTTACTACGCGCGGCAGGTGGCTTATCTGGCGTTTGCCGTAGAAGACTACGCGCTGGCGCAAAGTAGCCTGCGGAGCGTGCCGGTTAAAACGCTTAGCGATGAAGACATCCGTGCCGCAGCGCGCAGCGCCTGGCTGGCGAAAGACAGCGCCGCGCTTGACTACTGGCGACAGGTGGCCTGGCAGCGAGCCATGCCGGAGCTGAACTTTGAGACCCCGCCGGAGCAGGATCACGCCACGCGCGGTTTTGCGCTGTTTAAAGCGGGAGATATGCCCGGCGCGCGCAGCGAGCTGGAGCAAGCGTTGCAAACCATGCCTGACTCGCCGGAAATCCTGCGACAGATGGTTTATATCAACCAGCGGCTGGATGACAAGCCGCAAACCAAACGCTACAGCGAACGTGTTGTGGATGATATCGACAACACGCTGACCCCGTCTAAAGGCTTAACCGACGCGCAGCAAAAAGAGCGCTTCGCCTTCCGCCGCGTGCACGAAGATAGCCAGCGGCGCTGGACGTTCTCCTTTGACAGTTCGCTGGGCCTGACTTCCGCCTCTAAAAATGAAGCGGGCGCAGGCGGCGGCGTCTCACGAGATAAAAGCAACCGTAGTTATGGCCAGGCTGAAGCTGAATACCGCATTGGTCAGAATCAAATTCTGGATGGCGATCAGCTTTCGGTTTATACCCGACTGTTTGGCGGCAGCGCAGGGCACAGCAATATCGCGCCTATCTATCAGCCGATGGTGGGAATGGGCGTTCGCTGGAAGCCATTGCGTGAGCAGGTTATTTATCTGGCGGTGGAGCAGCAGCTTCCTCTCGATAAGGCGGACGATGCCCGGACGGATATGATGCTGCGAGCCAGCGCTTCGTTCCTGAACGGCGGGGAGTACAGCGATGACTGGCACCCGCTGGGTAAAGGCTGGTTTGCGCAGAACCTCTATCTGGACGCGGCGCATTTCGTGAAATACGACTATCAGCTGTACACGGCCGATTACCGACAAAGCTGGCACCACAAGGTTTCGGAGCGGCACACGATCGAACCTTACTGGCATGTGCAGTACAACAACCAGACGCGGCATTCACGCAGTATGGATAACAGGCTCGGCGGCGTAGGCGTTCGCTATAACACCTGGTTTGGCGAAACACATTATGATGCTTATCCCCACAAGGCGAGCGTGGGGCTGGAATACCAGCGGGTATTCGACGGCCGCAACCGCGATATAGACTCCAAAAACAGTCTGTTCCTTACCATAGGAGTGCGTTGGTAATGAAATTTACTCCGGCATTAACGCTGGCGGCCGCGCTGTTTTGCCCGGCGTCTGCCTTTGCCATTAACGCGGTAATGTATCAGCCCCAGCTGCGTGATATGTCGATGACCGACCAGCAATGGACCACGATGCTGGCGCAGCTGAAGCAACAGGGCATTGATACTCTGGTCTTTCAGTGGAGCCGCTATGGGGACGCCTTCGCCGGCGGGGAGTCGCAACACTGGCTGGAGGGCAAGGCTCGCCTGGTAAAAAACAGCGGGTTGAAGCTGGTGCTGGGCCTGGCCGCGGACGATAAATTCTTCGAACGGCAAAATCAGCCGCTCACTGCGCTTGAAAGTTATTTTAACCTGCTGCGCGCCCGGGACGTGGCGGTTGCCACGCGCTGGACGCAGGTGCTCGGGGCTGAAAACATTGCGGGCTGGTACATCAGCAGCGAGCTGGACGACCGCCGCTGGCGAAGCCCGGATATGCAGCAGGCCGCGCTGGCATGGCTGACAAAAACCCATGAGTCTCTCGCCTCGGTGGCCGATAAACCGGTTGCCGTCAGCAGCTTCTTTGCCGGCAATATGTCGCCGGATGGCTACCAAAAATGGGTGACGACCCTGAGCCACAGCGGGGTGAAAATCTGGGTGCAGGACGGGGCCGGGACGGGCGTGTTAACGCCAGCTGCGCGAGCGCTGTACCGGCAAACGCAAAGCAGCGGTGAGGTGATCGAACTCTTCCGTCAGGATAAAAATACCGCTCACTTTAGCGCCGAGCCTGTTTCTACTGCCGAGCAGAAGCGCTTAATGTCTGTCAAACCCGCAGCGGGGCAGGACAGAGTGTATTTTTCGCTGCGTTATTTAGAGGTTGCCGCTGGAATATTACAATATCGTAATGTGCCGCAGGCCAGCGTGAAAACAGAAGTGAAATAAAAATGAATGACGGCCCTGTTTTAGGGCCGTCTGGTTATTTATTTCTTAAAGACTTCGATATTAATATTTTTATGATTAGACTCGTCGCCGGTGGCAGCGATTATCACATAAAAGCAGTCGGCAGGCTTCACGTTGGACGCTTCACACTTTTGATTTACCTCTTTGGATAAATCCTTGTGTCCGACGGTCGGGGTCCCGTCTTGTTCCAGGGAAAGATCGCCAACTTTTGTATAACCAGATGATTCTTCATGAGTAATTTGTTTTGCCGCAAAAGCAGGTGATGAAACTAACAGCGTTAAAGCCAGTGCGGGTAGCATATATTTCATCTTTGTCATCCTCTGAATGTTTCATTGAAATGGTTAACTGTTTTTCCTCATTAACGCATTAAAGAATTAGCACAGTTTTAAAGAAAATCAATTTCTTCACCATAGATTCAGAATGAGTTAGCGGGAAGGACTGAACATATTCCTTCCCACGACGCACGGCTCAGCGAATTAAGATTTAAAGCCTGCGGCTGTCATCAGCAGGCGAAATCCCATCCCCACTGCGGCCAGTGCAAATACGCTGACGCTCCATAGAATAACCATCCACATGACACGTTTAGCGGTCTCTTTCATCAATGGTAGCCCTCGCCAGGCTGCACCTTCCCTCGGAATACGTAATAGCTCCAGAAGGTGTAAACCAGGATTATCGGAATAATAAAAAGCGCGCCAACCAGCATAAAGCCCTGGCTTTGCGGTGGCGCAGCGGCCTGCCACAGCGTGATGTCCGGCGGAATGATGTTTGGCCAGATGCTGATGCCCAGCCCGCTAAAGCCCAGAAAAACCAGCCCCAGCGTCAGCACAAACGGTGTGGCGTGCAGGCTGTCGGTTGCCCGCACGCTGCGCCAGAGCCACAGGCTGAAGAGCACGACAAGCAGCGGGACCGGCAGCAGGAACAGCAGATTTGGCAGGGAGAACCAACGCTCTGCAATATTCGCGTGGCGAAGCGGCGTCCAGAGGCTGATCGCCGCTATCACGGCCAAAAGCGCCAGCAGCAATGCTGGGGTCAGGCTCCGCATTCTTCTTTGCAGCGGATCTTCGCTTTTCATCACCAGCCAGGTGGCACCCAGTAAAGCGTAGGCTATGACCAGACCCAGGCCGCAGAACAGGTTGAACGGCGTCAACCAGTCAAGCTGGCTACCGGCAAAATGCCGCCCGCTGACTGAAAAGCCTGAGATAACGGCGCCGACGGCGATACCCTGGCAAAAAGTCGCCAGAATCGATCCCCCCAGGAACGCTTTGTCCCAGAAGGGGCGATGCGCCGGCGTGGCCTTAAAGCGGAACTCGAAGGCGACGCCGCGAAAAATCAGCCCCACCAGCATCAGCGTGAGCGGAATAGTCAGGGCATCGACGATAACCGCATACGCCAGCGGGAAGGCACCAAACAGGGCAGCCCCGCCCAGCACCAGCCAGGTTTCATTCCCGTCCCAGACCGGTGCCACGCTGTTGACCATCACATCGCGGTCATCAGCGTCGCGAATAAACGGAAACAGAATGCCAATCCCCAGATCGAAACCGTCCATCACGATATACATCAGGGTGGAGAAGACGATAATCACAAACCAAATAACAGATAAATCGATGCCCATTAGCGCGTCTCCTCGAGTGATTCAGCGACCGCAGACAGCGGGCGGGATGGGGTGCCTTGTGCCGGATGGTCGTCGAACGGCTGCGGGCCTTTTTTGATGAGCCGAATCATGTAGCCGTAGCCGACGCCAAACACCGACATGTACACCACAAAGAAAGCGGCCAGGCTGAGGCTCATTTGCAGCGTACCGTGGGCAGACACGGCATCTTTGGTGCGCAGCAGGCCATAAACGACCCAGGGCTGGCGGCCAACCTCCGTCGTAATCCACCCGGCGAGAATGGCAATCAGCCCCGAGGGCCCCATCCACAGCGCAAAGTGCAGGAACGGGCGGCTCTCAAACAGCCGGTCGCGGTAGCGAAGCCACAGGCTGGCGACGCCGAGCAGGATCATCAGCATGCCTAAGCCCGCCATCACGCGGAACGACCAAAAGACAATCGGCGAGTTAGGGCGGTCCTCTTTCGGGAACTCTTTCAGGGCAGGCACCTGTTTTTCCAGACTGTGGGTGAGGATCAGGCTGCCGAGCGCCGGGATTTCCAGGCCAAAGCGGGTGCGCTCCTGGTCCATATCCGGCAGTCCGAACAGCAGCAGCGGCGTCGGCTCGCCGGGACGGTTTTCCCAGTGTCCCTCAATGGCGGCGATTTTAGCCGGTTGATGCTGGAGCGTATTCAGGCCGTGCATGTCGCCGATCATTGCCTGAAGGGGGGCGACAATCACCGCCATCCACAGGCCCATTGAAAACATGGTGCGAATGGCTGGCGTGTTATTGCCGCGCAGCAGGTGCCAGGCGGCGGAGGCCCCAACAAAGAAGGCGCTGCTGAGGAACGCCGCCACGGACATATGCAGCAGGCGATAAGGGAATGACGGGTTAAAGACCACCGCCAGCCAGTCCACCGGGACGACCTGTCCGTTGTGGATCTCAAAGCCCTGAGGGGTTTGCATCCAGCTGTTTGAGGCGAGGATCCAGAAAGTGGAAATTATTGTCCCGAGCGCCACCATGCAGGTGGCGAAGAAGTGCAGACCCGGGCCAACGCGGTTCCAGCCGAACAGCATCACGCCCAGAAAACCGGCTTCAAGGAAGAAAGCGGTCAGCACTTCGTAGGTCAGCAGCGGGCCGGTGATGCTGCCGGCAAACTGCGAGAACCCGCTCCAGTTGGTGCCGAACTGGTAGGCCATGACCAGCCCGGAGACCACGCCCATGCCAAAGTTAACGGCAAAAATCTTCGACCAGAAGTGGTACAGCGAGCGGTAAACCGGGTTTTTAGACTTAAGCCAGAGCCCCTCAAGTACCGCGAGGTAGCTGGCAAGCCCGATGGTGATGGCCGGGAAAATAATGTGGAAGGAGACAGTGAAAGCAAACTGGATCCTCGCCAGGTGAAAAGCATCTAAACCGAACATGCAGAACTCCGCATAGCAAATTATTCGGCTCGATTGTAGGCCGCGCCACGTCTGGGTTGTATGAACAGAGCGACTGCAAAAATGGATAACAGTTTTTAGCCCTCAATAACGCTTCCCCAAATTCCTCCAAAACTATTCCCCAAAACTGGATAAAAATCAGACTGCAATATACGTCCAGCCAAAGAGCGCTGCTCATGAAACGAAACTTAATGAAAGAGGTATCGCTAGTTTATTCCCTTTCTTGCCCTGCGTTATATGCAAATAACTATCCCAAATATCCTTGAGCTGGGTTGATAACCGCGATGCTGATGGAAAACACCGCGCTGCGGGGGAAGAACTGCTGAGGAGGATACGATCTAAAAATCAAAGCAATTAACTTATATAAAATCATTCAGTACAGAGTACTGTTGAAACTAAATCTTTGTCACAGGCTAGTTATGAATTGCGAGTAGGTTATGGTGGAAGAGAAATTTGCGTTAGGGAGAATGGTTCAGTAGTGTTATGGTGAATGTGCTAAGCATTTCTCAGGTCTACGGGAAACAGAAAGATAGAGGGATCTATGAGTACTTACATCGATGTTGCACGACGAATAGCTAAAATAATCATCTCACCAGATTCAGTCAGTGGCTTTTTTCACGGTGTCATGTCAATACCCCAAGACTTGGGGTATCTTGCATATGGTTTTCTTGATACCGATTCCCGTTATATCAGGGGAAATGAACGTATCCGTATGGCTAAAGCACTTCAACATGGCATCTTGCAAAACTCAAACTTCATAAAAACGGTTGAAAATGTTCTGGGTGTATTTAATAAATATATACCGCAAGAAAAACAAAACAGTTTATACAGTAAGACACTTTTTTCAGTCACGGGTAGAGCTGTAGGAAATACTGTTGTTTCGGGCAGAATAGCCCAAGTTATTGCTCAGCGGGCCAGCTTCACTGTGGGGGTTAGAGGAAGTGCTTTGGGCAATGTTCTGCTTTCAGGTGGTATGATAGAAAGAAGCATCTACACATCTTTCAGGCTGCAAACATATGCACCTGAGGTATATAATAGCCTGAGGAGGTATGATTATGATTTGCTCTATTTTTTTCTGGAGCCTGCATTGCAACCTTTTCTGGAAGCCATCCATATAAGACACACTTTCGGACAATCGGCATTTAATAAAATCATTGATGAACTAGATAATGAACTTCAAAAAAAACGAATCTGAAAATAGTGCTAAAAATAAGTTGATAAGAATCTTAATACATTACTCTGGTGCGCTTTGGGGTGGTGTTATATTCTGGCTTTCTATATATTTTTTCTTTCATTTCGAAACATGGCTGGAGAGAGGAGTGTCAATTGGGATGGTTTTAGTAGTGACTTATTTGATTTCAAAGATAATTCCTGAGAAATGGCGATAATTATCCTGAGATTGAAAGTCCTGAGTTAGATGTTCAAGGGGACTCGGAACTATGTCCCTAAAGCTTATCAGTCCTGCCTTTTGCAGTCAGGGCAACCTGCTTCCTCCTTATGTTCAGCGGCATAAGGAGTCTTCTTATGGCTGTTGCGGAGATCAATATCTACTGCGATTTTAAAAATATCTTGCGGCTCTTAATGCTGTTGGTGTAAGTACACCCGTTTTAGTTCCACGCCCGGGATGTAGAAACAGAGGGGCAAGAAAAAGGGATAACAGTTTGACTGAGAACTAATTCGAAACTGTCCAGTCTATATCGCGAATGCTCTTTTAGGGGAACAAGATGCTGTCATCGAAGTTTGGCGTATTTTTACTGACTGGACTCTGCCTGGCATCCCAGGCTTTTGCCCTGGATCTTTTGTCCCCCGCCAAAAGAGAGATCGCCATGCAGCTGGTGTCCAGCGCGGAAAACTCCTCGCGGGACTGGCGAAAACAGTATGCCTATATAGAAGATATCGACGACGATCGCGGCTATACCGCTGGTCTGATCGGTTTTACTTCCGCCAATGGTGATATGCTCGACGTTGTGGAGCGCTACACGTCAAAGCGGGCGGCCAACCCGCTTGCGAAGTATCTGCCAGCCTTAAAAAGGCTCGCGGAAGAAGAAAGCAGCGCCCATACCGGACTTGATCCTGATTTTGTTGATGCCTGGAAACGGGCGGCAAAAGATCCCGCATTTCGGGCGGCGCAGGATGAAATTCTGACGGAGCAGTATCTGGAGCCCGCCGTCGAGCAAGCGAAAGAAGACGGGCTGAGCACGCTCGGGCAGTTTATCTACTATGATGCGCTGGTGATGCATGGGCCGGGTAACCAGCGAGAGGCGTTTGGGGGCATACACGCGGCGGCAAGTAATGTTGCCCAAACACCCGCACAGGGTGGCAGCGAGCAGGCCTGGTTGAACGCGTTTTTAGATGCCCGGGTGACGATTATGCGGGAAGAAAAAGCCCATGAGGATACCTCGCGAGTTGAGCTTGAACAGCGCCGTTTTCTCAGGGAAGGGAATTATAGCCTGTCGCCACCGCTGCGCTGGGGGACCAATGACGAAAACTTTGTGATTGGCCGCCAAGGAGAAGAACATTGACTCACATTAAGAGGCTGAGTATCGAAATATTCAACCTGTAATTTTTTAAAAATGGTTAGCACAAGCAATGCCAGTATCTTTAGAAATGCCAGATACTCACCTTCTCGCTATTGATAAAGTATGTGGCATTTCTGTGATTTTTATCTCAATGCACGACGGGTGGGAAGTATCATATGCTCAGAAGTAAAATATAACATTTTGTGAATCCCATCGATCATAACGTTTTTTCTTTTAGGTTGGAAACATTTCATCTTATTTTCATACCCCCCAAAAGTTCCTGCCGGTGAGTACTGTGTAGTATACGCTCTCACTGGTTTTTCGAGATGTGAAGCTAATACATTCGCAACTGAAAATATCCCGCCAAAGCCACCTGCGCAACAATATAATCGGATTTCATTAATCATCATCCAGTTAATATCATGTTGAATCGCACTTTTCTCTATTGATTTTTTAATCTTATTGGCGAGAGTTAAACCTGACATATGATTAGCATTGAATATCATGCCATGCATAGTAATCTCCAATGCTCTATCAACCCTATTATAAGTGAGGTTTCCATCAGTTCCTAAGAAAGATGCTTCAATAATAACATCAGCAGTTAAATGCTTTTTCATTTATATCATCCTTTGTTGTTTCACTAAACTATAAAATCGCTTCTCATATATCAGTGCTATTATCCGAGTACCCCAGTTGAGATAAACTCCATTACCCGAAAATACAAGAAATGTACCCACGTCGGCAAAACTAAGAGGGGCGTAATCGGCATCGCTGATAACAAATTTTCCATGTAAAGCCAAAAATGATCCATGTCCATATTTTGGGAATGGATAGGGTATATGCTGTTTATCACGCTTTCTATTTTTTTTTGTTTTTTTTAAGTCAATAAAAAATGATTTGACGCAATTTTTGTTTTCATCGGATGGTTAATTATTGATGGGGTTTATAGATTGAGTGTAATAAATATTATTAAATAATAACTGTCGGTATCATTTGAAATAAAACAATCAGGTCGCCACCGGAATTAAAGTGGCGACTATTAAATCCTTAATTAATCGACGGCCCCTTCCAGCAGCGCCAATAACCTTTCCTGCACGCTGGTGCAGCCGGCCAGTACCAGATTACCTTGCAACAGGCCGCCGTTGGCGAGAAATGCAGTGCTGCTGCCGCCCGCCTCGGTGATCAGCAGCAGCCCGGCCAGCGCGTCCCAGCTGTTCATATGCTCCTCGTAGTAGGCGTGGACCTGGCCCGCGGCAACGTGCGCCAGCATCAGCGCGCCTGCGCCAAAACGCCGATACTCCATGCCGTCGTTCAGCACATCTTCTATAGTGCGCGCATAAAGTGGAACCGGCGCGCGGCTGGAACGGCCCAGGCCGATGACCACGCCATCCGGGGACGGATCGTGAAGCTTGAGCGGTTTACCGTTCAGGAATGCGCCCGCGCCGTGGCGGGCAAAAAAGAACTCATCGCGGTCGGGAGCATAGATAATTCCCAGCTCAATCACGTTCTGCCTGACGTAAGCGAGGGAGACGCACCAATAGTCCATGCCAAGAATAAAGTTAGTGGTGCCATCAACCGGATCGAGCACCCAGACGCCGCGTTCGCCTTCCTCCAGGCCACTTTCTTCCCCCAGAAAGCCGTCCTGCGGGCAATGCGTCCGCAGCCAGCTTTTAATCTCTTGCTCAACCAGAATGTCCGCCTGTGAGACGAAATCCTGGCGACCTTTTTTTTCCACGCTTAAGCCTGCATCGCGCAGCGCCTGGGCGCGGGCGCCGGCTTCGCGGATTAACGTGCATAACGCCTGTAGCTGTTGTTCGGTCATGTTTTGCTCTTAAGTAAGGGAGATTGACGTGTGTCGGTGAATCAGGTTGACCTTCACCCAACTGGTGCGTGAAGGCTGTGCAGGCGTTCGGGCGCGCTCCAGCAGGTGAGCCAGCGCCAGCCGGGAGATTTCCGCCACATCCTGGTTGAGGGTGGTGAGTCGGTAGCTGTACTGCGCCGTTTGTGGCGTGTTGTCGAAGCCGATCAGCTGAAAATCCTGTGGCGCATATTTGCCGCGCTGGCGCATCCCGTCGAGAAAGCCACATGCCAGCTGAGCGTTGGCGCAGAAAATACCGTCGGGGATCTGCGTTACAGCCGCTGCAGCCTGCCAGCCGCCTTCATAGCCTTCCTCTTCACAAAGCAGCGAAGCAAGGTTTTGCTCAACGTTTACACCACGTTCGATCAGCGCCTGGCGGAACGCTTCGCCGCGCATTCTGCCGGCCCAGGTAGAAGAGTGATTATTGAGCCAGCCAAAATGTTTGCACCCGCTGTTGACCAGCTGTTCGGCGGCCAGCACCGCCCCGGCGGCGTTATCCGAACAGACGTAATCCACGCCGGGAATGTCGGGCTGGCGGTTGATGCCAACCACCGGAATATGCTGCTGCACGCACTCGTTCACCAGCGCTTCGGGAGGCTTGCCGGAGGTGACGATGACGCCGGAGACGCGAAACTGAGTGAAGTGGCGCAGCGTTTCCGCCAGCTCCTGCTCAGAGCGGATCTCTGTCACCAGAGCCTGAAAGCCGTTGCGCTGAATTTCGCCTAGAAGGCCGTCAAGCAGGCTGCTGCGAAACGGATCGTTGATGCGCGACACGATGACGCCAATCAGATGGCTGCGGCGGCGGTTAAGGCCCTGGGCAAGAAAATTGACCTGATAACCAAGCTCTTCGGCTACCTGCAGCACGCGTTCCCGTGTGGCAGGGGAAATACTGCCGTTGTTGCTCAGCGCCCTGGAAACCACGGCGCGCGAAACGCCCGCCCGACGGGCCACATCTTCGGCGGTCACGCTTTGTTTATGCATCGACGAACTCAAGGCAAATAATCCTCAGTGTAAAACCGCTGCTGATGGAAGTCGTACTGCAGCCCGTCCTGGCTGACGAACAGCCCGGCGTGGGGGCGGCAGGCCAGCTTTAGCGCGGGCAAAATGGCATCGTTACAGTGGTACAACCCCAGCGACGGCAGCCCCAGAGAAGTAAAAAGCTTCAGGCAACCGGGGAAGTCGCCGTGGGAAGCGTCCTCCGCCAGTTCAGACAGCGAGGCGCACTCCTGAAACGCCAGGTCCACGCCGGCCATCAGCCCGATAGACGCTTCGGTGGGCCGCCCGTCGCCGCTATAGAACAAAGCATATTCCCGGATATCCACGCGCAGCGCCAGGTTGGCCATTTCATGGCGCGTTGGGGCGGTGCGAATCCGCCAGTGATGCCAGTGAAAATCAGCTTCGCTGTCGCGCCATTCGATGGGGAAGCAGAGCGAAGGTTCTGGCCAGTTGGCGAGCGAGGCCAGCTGCATCAACACTTCGCGCTGTGCCGGCTGGCTGTAGATCACCAGCGGCTTTTGGCGGGCAAAACTCTTCCAGTGATTGAGCAGCGCCGTTAACCCGGTGCAGTGGTCGGGATGCACGTGGGTGAAAAACAGCACGTCGATGTCGTTGATGCCGCCGCCGCGCTGCCACAGCGCACGAGGAATGGTGGGGCCGCAGTCGATAAGCCATTGCCGGTTTTCGTCATCAACAATCCGCAGCGCGGAAGTATTTTGCCAGCGGGAGAAAGCGCTGCCGCAGCCAAGCACGTCGATTTTCATTGCCCCTCGCTAAAAATTTATCGCGGTTAATTAAAGTGTCACAAAGACACGCCACAGTAGGCTCACATCATCTCTGAGCGGCGTTTCATTTTTTTTACAGCGAAATGAACACGTGTTCATTCAGAGCAAAAAAGACGTAAACAAACATGTCGGATACCGTTATGAGCTACCTGGAAATGGCGCACCTGCAAATTAGTTACGGCGAAAAAGTGGTGCTAAAAGAAATTAATCTTGCCGTGAAGAAAGGCGAGATGATTGCATTGCTGGGCCCGTCCGGCTGCGGGAAAACAACGTTATTGAACGCGTTGTGTGGGTTTATTCCTGTTAAGCAGGGCCACATTGTTGTGGCCGGGAATAATATTACCCAAAGCCCGCCTGAGCAGCGAAATATCACCATGGTATTTCAAAGCTATGCGCTGTGGCCGCATTTAACGGTGGAACAAAATATTGGTTATGGCCTGAAGCTACGCAAGTGGCGGCGGGACGCGATTCAGGCCAGAGTGCTTGAGCTATTACAGATGGTGAATCTGACCGGCCTTGCCGGGGCTAAAATCACCGAACTTTCCGGCGGGCAGCGGCAGCGCGTGGCCCTGGCGCGCGCGCTGGCCATTGAGCCAGACGTACTGGTGCTGGATGAGCCGCTGTCGAATCTGGATGCCAAAGTCCGGCTGAACGTGCGCCACGAAATCAAGCAACTGCAGAAAAAGCTGGGTTTCACTTCGGTGATCGTCACCCACGACCAGCAGGAAGCGCTGGTGATGGCCGACCGCATTGTGGTGCTGAATAATGGCCAAATCGAGCAAATCGGCACCCCGGAAGAGATTTATCAAAAGCCCGCCACGCCCTTTGTGGCTGATTTTATGGGAGCCGATAACCGTATTACGGCGGAAGAAATAAATACCCTGGGCCTGGCCTCGCTAAATAATAGCGGTGACCAGGAAATCTATTTCAGAAGTTCGGATGCCGCGCTTTCATCATTAAATAAATCTTTCCCGGAGGGTGGGTTAACGCTTGAAGGGGTGGTTGAGCAAAATGCTTTTATTGGCCACAACTATCGTTACGCCATTCGCTATCGGCAGCGTCTTTTCCATGCCGACTCCGTTGATAATTTGCCGTTGAATACAAAAGTCAGGCTGCATGTGCCTGAGTCAGCCCTGCATATTTTTAGTTCGTCCCACACAGCTTGAACCAGTCTATTTTTCTGAGGGGTAATTATGTTTACTAAAACCAGACTTGCCGCCGTCACGGCGCTGTTTTTAAGTTATGGCGTACAGGCGGAAACAGTTTTAAACGTGGCCACCGCCGGTGACCAGAATATGGTGGATTACGTCAAAACCTGGCTGGGGCCAAAGTTTGAGGCCGCGCATCCGGGGGTGAAAGTGCGCGTGGTCGGCACCGGACCGGGGGACGCAGGCTCGAATAAAATCATCGAAAAACTGAGCGCTCAGCAGCAGAGCGGGGCCAAAACCTGGGATATCGACGTGGCGGTGGTTCACCAGAAAGCGGGCGGCGAACTGGTGGAAAAAGGGCTGCTGGAAAAATACCGCCAGCACATCAAAACGGGCGACATGGTCTCCGCGGATAACGCGAAAAATGCACTGGGCGTGAACGTGGACGGCTATGTGATGCCGATGTTCCTGAGCCAGACGGCTATCGCCTGGAACAGTGAAACCATGACAGCGCCACCGACCTCTTATGACGAGCTGGTTGAGTGGGCGGCGAAACACCCGCAGGCGTTCGGCTACAACGGCATTAAAAACGGTATGTCCGGCGTCAGTTTTGTCGTTGGCTGGATCTACGCCTACGGCACCGACGCCCAGCGTTTATCCGCCTTGCCTTACGATAAGAGCGTAGAGAAAAACTGGTCGCAGGCTTTTGAGAAGCTGAAAGCGTTTAATAAGAACGTGACCTTTACGCCGGGCAACGCCGGTACGCTGGATATGCTGACCCGAGGGGAAATCGCCATGGGACCGGTCTGGGTGGATATGTTCTACACCTGGAAAGATCAGGGCAAGCTGCCGCCGTCCATCAAGCTCGCTTTGCTTTCACCGGGCATGCCGGGGCAGCCGATGTATTACGTCACGCCGGCCAAAGCGGCACAGCCTGAACTGGCGCGCGAGTTCATTGCGCTGGCAACCAGCCCGGAAGTGCAGGCCGACGGGATCGTGAAGCAGTTCAACTGGTATCCGGGCATTGACGCTAAGTACGTCAAACCGAAGCTGGATGACGCAACCTGGAGCAAACTGTTTGCCGAGATTTCCCCGAAAGCGCTTGCCGATTACGGCAAAAGCTTCCCGATAGCGCCTTACTTTGACGACATCAAAGAAGGGTACGAAAGCCAGGTGTCTAACTAATCCTTTCCCGGCGCCCGGTTCAGGTCGGGCGCCACGCTCAAGTCCAAAGGTTTGCTATGCGCGTTTCGTTAAACTATCTGCTGCTGGTGAGCCCCGCCGCGCTGATGATTGTGGTGCTGTTTCTCTATCCGCTGGGATTTTCTCTGGTGGCTGCCTTTACTTCGGACGCCGGGGCGCTGACGTTACAGCACTTTGCCAAAGTCCTGGCGCTGTACTCCAACGATATCCTGTTCACGGTGTTTATCGTGCTGGTGTCGGTTGCGCTGCTGGCCGCGTTATCGATAACGATCTCGGCGGTGATCACGCTTTCTTCCTGCCGCCCCGTTGTACGGCTACTGGGCATGCTTTACCGCCTGCCGCTGTTTATTCCGTTCATCGTTGCCGCGCAGATGATGCGCACGTTTCTCGCCAAAAACGGCCTGATGAATAACCTGCTGGTTGCCAGCGATTTGGTGCAGCCACTGGACACGATCTCCTGGCTCGGCTGGAAAGGGATCATCATTACCTTTGTCTGGAAGCAGCTGGCGTTTGCCACCTTGCTGATTTGTGGGGCGATGGCGGCACTGGAGCCTGCGCAGGTGCTGGCTGCCAGAAACCTGGGGGCTTCGCGAGTTCGCATTTTGTTCGACATTATTTTACCGCAGGTGTTACCGGCTATTGGTGTCGCGCTGGTGCTTTCCACGGTGACCATGATGTCCGTGCTGTCCGTGCCGCTGATGATTGGCACCGGAACGCCAACGATGCTGACCGTCGACATGGCATTCCGCGTTAACTCCTACAGCGATTATGCGGTGGCTAACGCGCTGGGCGTGATCTCCCTGCTGATTTGCGGGGCGCTGTCATGGTTTTATCTGCGCCACAGCCTGCGCCAGAAAGGAGGGGAAGCATGAGCCTGATAAAAGGCCGATTCGGCCTGCCGCTGCAGGTACTGCTGCTGGCCTTTATGCTGTTTGCGATGTTCGGCCCGTTGCTAAACCTGCTTGTCTGGACGGTGGCGGAAAGCTGGTTTTATCCGCATATCTTGCCGAGCCAGTGGGGATTAAAGTACTGGTATCAGGTGTTTAGCCCGTACAGCGATGTGTCCGGCTCGCTGCTGACCAGCGTGTTTATTGCCGTGCTGTCGGTGCTGGTTTGCCTGCTGATTTCCGTTCCCGCCGGCTACGCGCTTTCCCGGCGCGCGATGCCGTTCCGGGTGGTGTTTATGCTACTGTTTTTGATCCCGCAGGCGTTTCCAAACCTGACGGTGTATATGAACATCGCGCGGCTTTTCTATCAGTGGGGGCTGAACGGCACGGTAGCTGGCGTGGTGCTGGTTCACAGCGTACATGGCCTGATGTATTCAGTCTGGATTTGCGTAGCCGCGTTTTCGGCTGTTGACCCGCTGCAGGCGCGGGCGTCCCGTAATTTAGGGGCAGGGCCGCTGTTTACCTTCTGGCACATTGTGCTGCCTCAAGCTTTACCGGGGATCATGGCCGCCGGGATTTTCGTGTTCCTGGAATCGCTGGATGAGTTTACCGGCACCTTTTTCGTCGGCGCGCCGGATATCACCACGCTGCCGCTGCTGCTTTACAACGCCAGCATGTCCGGGAATTACCAGGTATCGTCGATTACCGCGCTGATTTTGCTGGTACCGTCGCTGCTGTTTATGCTGGTCATCCATAAGTTTATGCGGCCTGAGATGCTGTCGAAGCTGGGCAAGTGATACAGGGCATTGGCTACAATACAGATAATTCCGGGCGGATAATGTTTTAGATTATCCGCCTGAGGGGAGTGAAAGCCCGTTATCCGTTTGTTTTCGAGGTGTCCATGAAGAAGCGATATGCTCTCGCCGCAATTCCGGTTTTACTGACGACCTTTAGCAGCCTGGCTTCCTCGGAAGCGGCCTGGCAGCAGTTGGACAAAGACGTGCAAAAAGGCTGTCTCGCCATCAGCGCCCTGCAGGAGAAAAAGATAGAAGGGAAGCGCACTGACTTCAGCGACGAGGTCGGTTACTCGGCGGTGGTGATTTCAGGCAGCTACAAATTTAAGAACAGCCAGCCGGTGCCTGGCAAAGAACTGTGTCTTTATAACCGCAAAACGAAAAAGGCCAGTCTGGAGCAGATGCAGTAGCATTTTTGCACGGTTAAAGAATATATCCCTGCAAAGACAATCTCTTTGAACGACAGGCAGTTATCCCTCAGCCGGGACGCTGCCTGTTTTATCTGGCGCAAAACTGCCATTTCCCCGTCACGTTTCTGCCATAAACCCCTCCCATACTGACTGACTTCTGACCCCTGACAGGTTTGCAGACAATGGCAAAACGTCCCTGGCTTCCGTGGCTGATCCTCACGCCATCTTTGATCTTTTTACTGCTCTTTACCTGGTTCCCGCTGATCCGCTCGGTGTACGACAGCCTGTTTGATACGCGTCTGGCGGGCGAGGCCGGCGCGTATGTGGGCGCAGGTAACTATGTTCGCCTTTTTGCCGACGCGGTTTTCTGGAAATCGCTGATGAATAATCTGTTCTATATCGTGCTGACCGTGATCCCCGGCGTGGCGCTCGCGCTGCTGCTGGCGGTTGCGCTGTGGGAAAATCATCGCGTTAACCGCTGGCTGCGGACGGCGTTTTTCTTCCCGATGATCATTCCCATGGTCAGCGCTGCGGCGCTGTGGTTGTTCATTTTTATGCCGGGAATGGGGATGCTGGATTACTACCTGGCGAAGCTGTTCGGGCCGATGAATAACAACTGGCTCGGCCGCAGCAACAGCGCGCTGTACGCCCTGGCGCTGATTGGTGTCTGGAAGTTCGCGGGCTATTACATGCTGTTCTTCCTCGCCGGCTTACAAAGCCTGCCAGCCTCGGCGCGTGAAGCGGCGATCATGGAAGGGGCAACCTCCACGCAGGTATTCTTCAAAGTCACTTTACCGCTGCTTCGCCCGACGCTGAGCTTTGTGGTAACCACGGCGCTTATCTACTCGATTACGCAGATTGACCACGTGGCGGTGATGACGCGCGGCGGGCCGGATAACGCCACCACCGTGCTGCTGTACTACATCCAGAGTCTCGCCTGGGACACCCATGATTTAGGCAAAGCTTCTGCCGCCACCTTCCTGACGCTGGCCGGACTGTTTGTCTTCTCGTTCGTTAACCTCAAACTGCTGGAAAGGGGCGCCCACCATGAGCGTTGAGTTTTCTGGGTCCGTTGTCAACGCGCGTAGCGTACCGCAGCCGCTGTGGTTGCGCCTGCGAAAATCAAAGGGCGTGACGCTCACCGTGCTGATGTGCTGCCTGGCGCTGCTGTGGGTTAGTCCGTTTATCTGGATGCTTTCATCGGCTTTTAGCGCCAGCACCTTCGGGGAAGGCATGGCCTCAATATTGCCGCGTTTTCCGCTCACGCTGGATAACTTCCGTGATGCGTGGCAGAGCGCCGACTGGCTCAGCTTGTACGCCAATACCCTGATTTTCAGCTTCGGTACTTTCTTCGTGCAGCTCATCACCATCACCACCGCCGGGTACGTTTTTGCCTGCCATGAGTTTCGCGGCAAACAGACGCTGTTCCTGCTGTTTCTGGTGCAGCTGATGATCATGCCCGTCGTGATGATGGTGCCAAACATGATGACGCTCAAAGCGCTGGGCCTGCTCAATACGCTGACCGGCGTGATGATGCCGTATTTCACCTCCGCGTTCGGCGTGTTCCTGATGCGTCAGGCGTTTCTCGCCATCCCGAAAGAGCTGGAGGAGGCCGCGCTGATGGAGGGCTGCCGCTGGTGGCAGGTGCTTTACCGCGTGCTACTGCCGATGTGCTGGCCGTCGGTGCTGGCTTTCGCCACCGTGAGTATTACCTACCACTGGAACGAGTACCTGTGGCCGCTAATGATGCTCAACGACCCGGACAAGCAGGTGCTGACGGTCGGGCTCGTTTCGTTTGCTATGGGCGCCGAATCCGGCGGCCAGTGGGGCACCATCAGCGCCGGGACCATTATGGTTTGCCTGCCGCTGATGCTCGCCTTTATCGCCTTCCAGAAGCAGTTTCTGCGAAGTTTTGGTTTTTCAGGTATCAAGTAAGGAGTTGAGTGATGTTATTGGCCCATATTTCCGACACCCATTTCCGCAGTCAGAACCAGAAACTGTACGGCTTTATCGACATCAACGCGGGCAATGCCGACGTGGCCTCGCAGCTGAACGCGCTGCGTGAGCGCCCGGATGCGGTCATCGTCAGCGGGGATATCGTCAACTGCGGGCGCCCTTCAGAGTACGAGGTCGCGCGCCAGGTGCTCGGCACCATCAAGTCGCCGCTTTATTTGATCCCCGGCAACCACGACGATAAATCGCATTTTCTGGAATACCTGCGCCCGCTTTGCCCGCCGTTGGGTGACGACCCGGAAAACATCCGCTATGCGGTGGACGACTTCGCTACCAGGCTGCTGTTTATCGACTCCAGCCTCGCCGGGCACTCTAAGGGCTGGTTGACCGACAATACCGTGTCCTGGCTTGAAGCGCAGTTAACCACGAGCAGCGACAAGCCCACGGCGGTCTTTATGCACCATCCGCCGCTGCCGCTGGGCAACGCGCAAATGGACAAAATCGCCTGCGAAAACGGGCACCTGCTGCTTGATTTGGTCGCCCGTTTCCCGGCGCTGGTGCGTATTTTCTGCGGCCACAACCACAGCCTGACGATGACCCAATACCGCCAGGCAACGATAGCGACGATTCCCGGCACGGTTCACCAGGTTCCGTATCACTTTGAGGACAGCCGCCCGTATTACGATCTGTCGCCGCCGTCTTGCCTGATGCACCGCCAGGTGGGCGACCAGTGGGTCAGCTATCAGCATTCTCTGGCGCATTATGCTGGCCCGTGGCTGTATGACGCGGCGATCAGTTGCCCGACGGATGAGTATTAATCGCCATGTTAAGACTGAATCAGGTAAGCAAGCAGTTTGAAGGCAAAGCGGCGCTGAACGCGCTGTCGCTCAGCATCGACGAAGGCGAGTTTGTGGTTCTGGTCGGGCCGTCCGGCTGCGGCAAAAGTACGCTGTTGCGGATGCTGGCGGGGCTGGAAGAGGTTAGCGGCGGCGAGATTTGGCTCGGCAGCGAGAACATTACTGCGATGTCGCCGCGTGAGCGCAACTTCGCGATGATCTTCCAGAACTATGCGCTGTTTCCGCACCTGACGGTACGGGACAACATCACCTTTGGCATGAAGATCCGTAAAGAAGATAAAGCCAGCTGGCAGCCGCGCCTCGAGCAGGTGGCCACGATGCTGCAGCTGGGTGAAATGCTCGACCGTAAACCGGCCAAACTGTCCGGCGGGCAGCGCCAGCGTGTGGCAATGGCGAGAGCCATTGTGCGCAATCCGCGTCTGTTCCTGATGGATGAACCGCTCTCTAACCTGGATGCCCGCCTGCGCACCGAGGTGCGCGACAGCATCATGGCGCTGCATCATCAGCTTAAAACCACCACCATCTACGTCACCCACGATCAGACGGAAGCCATGTCGATGGCGGATCGCATAGTGGTGATGAACGGCGGCGTGGTGCAGCAGGTGGGCGAGCCGGAGCACCTTTATGCCCATCCAGCCAACCTGTTTGTTGCTGGTTTTATTGGTTCCCCGGCCATGAATTTGGTTTCTCTGCCTTGTGAAAAGGGCCGCGTTTTGCCTGCCACGCTGAATTTGCCTCTGCCGCCTGCTGCGGAAAAAGCGCAAAGCGTCTGGTTCGGGATCCGCCCCGAGCACCTCACCGACAGGCCAGAAAACGGGCACCTGACGCTAACGGCGACGGTGCTGCAACGAGAACTGATGGGCGCAGATTATCTGCTCCATGTCAGTACCCCCCTGGGAACGTTACGCTACACCCGTCGCCACCGCGGCGAGGTACCAGAAAAAGGCGATACGCTTACCCTCGGTTTTTCTTCATCGGATATACACCTTTTCCACACAGACCTTCACCACAACTTACACCAGGAGATTGACCATGTTTAACCCCCTGATGCATAAATGGCGGGCGCTTGCCGTTTGCTGTTCGCTGGCCGTGAGCGGCGCAGCGCTGGCAAAAGAGAAAATTGATTTTATGTTCCCGGCGCCGGTCGACGGCAAGCTGACAATGGAGATGACCCGCGTCATCAAGGCGTTTAACGATTCGCAGCAGGACGTCGAAGTCCGCGGTATTTTTACCGGCAGCTACGACACCACCAAAATTAAAGCGGAATCCGCCCAGAAAGCCGGGCAGCCGCCGGCGCTGGTCATCATGTCAGCCAACTTCACCACCGACCTTGCGCTAAAAGACGAAATCCTGCCGATGGACGAGCTGTTTAAATACGGCAACCGCAAGGCGGGCGATTTCCTGATGAACGATTTCTGGCCAGCAATGCACAAGAATGCCCAGGTAATGGGCGTGACGTACGCGATTCCGTTCCATAACTCCACGCCAATCCTGTACTACAACAAAACCATGTTCGATCAGGCAGGCATCAAGCAGCCGCCGCAGACCTGGGCCGAAATGCTGGCCGATGCGAAGAAGCTGACCGACGCCAGCAAAGGGCAGTGGGGCATCATGCTGCCGTCCACCAACGACGATTACGGCGGCTGGATCTTCTCCTCGCTGGTTCGAGCCAATGGCGGTAACTACTTCAACGAAAACTATCCGGGCGAAGTGTATTACGACTCGCCGACCACCATTGGCGCGCTGCGCTTCTGGCAGAACATGGTTTACCGCGACAAAGTGATGCCGTCCGGCGTGCTTAACTCCAAGCAGATCAGCGCTGCGTTCTTCAGCGGTAAACTGGGCATGGCGATGCTGAGCACCGGCGCGCTGGGCTTTATGCGCGAAAACAGCAAAGATTTTGATATGGAAGTGGCGATGATGCCCGCCAAAGAACAGCGGGCGGTGCCTATCGGCGGCGCGAGCCTTGTCAGCTTCAAGGGCATTTCCGACGCGCAGAAAAAGGCGGCTTATCAGTTCCTGACGTATCTGGTTAGCCCGCAGGTTAACGGCGCGTGGAGCCGTTTCACCGGGTATTTCTCCCCGCTGAAGGCCTCCTACGACACGCCGGAAATGAAAGAATACCTGCAGAAAGATCCGCGGGCGCAAATCGCGCTGGATCAGCTGAAATATGCCCATCCCTGGTATTCGACTTATGAAACGGTTGCCGTTCGTCAGGCGATGGAAAACCAGCTGGCGGCGGTGGTGAACGATCAAAAGGTGACCCCGGAAGCGGCAGCGAAATCTGCCCAGCAAACGGCGGACAGCCTGATGAAGCCGTATGTTGAGAAAACCGCGCTGGCCGATGTGAAGTAAAATCCCCACGTTTACCTTTTCACGGGCGGTTTTACCGCCCACTATCTTCGTGTTAAAAAACTCACTTTCTGACTATAACAGTTGTACAAAACAGCGTATTTTTAGCGCTGTGATATAGACAGGGAGCAGCGCATGAAAAAGTACCAGCAGCTGGCACAGCAGATCCTCGACCAGATTGCCCTCGGTGTCTGGCAGCCGGGGGATCGTTTGCCGTCGCTGCGCGAGCAGGTCGGCCACAGTGGCATGAGCTTTATGACCGTCGGCCACGCCTATCAGATGCTGGAAAGCCAGGGGGCGATTGTGGCCAGGCCGCAGTCCGGCTACTACGTTGCGCCCCGACCGGTGGCACGCACCGCGCCGCCTGCGGTGCAGGTCACTCGCGCGGAAACCGTCGATATCAATACCTATATTTTTGATGTGCTGCAGGCAAGCACGGATGCTTCCGTGGTGCCGTTTGGCTCTGCGTTCCCGGATCCTCGCCTGTTTCCGCTCCAGGCGCTCCACCGTTCAATGGCTGCGGTCAGCAAAACGGCGACCGCCATCAGCGTGATTGAAAGCCTGCCGCCGGGCAACGAAGCGCTGCGCCACGCCATCGCCCAGCGCTACGCCCAGCAGGGGATGCATGTTTCACCGGACGAAATTGTTATCACCGCCGGCGCGCTTGAGGCGCTCAACCTCAGTCTGCAGGCGGTGACCGAGCCGGGTGACTGGGTAATTGTCGAAAACCCTTGCTTCTACGGCGCGCTGCAGGCGCTGGAGCGTCTGAGGCTGAAAGCGCTCTCGGTCGCCACTGACCCGGTAAGCGGGATCGATCTCGATGCCCTGGCGCAGGCTCTGGCCGAATACCCGGTCAAAGCCTGTTGGCTAATGACCAACAGCCAGAACCCGCTGGGCGTGACGCTGCCGCCGGAGAAAAAAGCGCGGCTGGTGCAACTGTTGCGGGCACATAACGTCACGCTGATTGAGGATGACGTGTACAGCGAGCTTTATTACGGGCGGGAAAGGCCGCTGCCTGCCCGGGCGTATGATGCCCACGATATGACTCTGCATTGCTCCTCGTTTTCAAAATGCCTGGTGGCCGGATTTCGCATCGGCTGGGTCGCCGCCGGGAAGCACGCCCGCCGCATTCAGCAGTTGCAGCTGATGAGCACCTTGTCCACCAGTTCGCCGATGCAGCTGGCGCTGGTCGATTTTCTGGCTACCCGCCGCTATGACACACACCTGCGCCGCCTCCGGCGGCAGCTGGCAGAACGCAAGCAGCAGGCCTGGCAAACGCTAAGTGAGCTTTTCCCTCCTGAAGTCAAAATCCACCGCAGCGAAAGCGGCTATTTCCTGTGGATTGAACTGCCGGAGGGGCTGGATACCAGCCTGCTTAACGAGCGGGCGCTGGCGCATAAGATAAGCATCGCCCCGGGGAAAATGTTCACCACCGGCAGGGTCTGGGATAACTATTTCCGCTTCAACGCCTCGTGGAACTGGGGCGAAAGAGAACGCCAGGCCGTGGTGACGTTGTCACGTTTAATCAAGGAATTGATTGAGGAACACCATGTACAAGACTGAAAGATTGCTGCTGAGAGCGTGGCGAGACGAGGACTTGGTTCCGTTTGCCGAAATGAACGCTGACCCGGAGGTGATGCGCTATTTCTTGCAGCCCCTGACGTCGGAAGAGAGCCAGCGTTACCTCGAGACATTCCGTCAGCGTATGGCTGAAAACGGCTTTGGCTTCTGGGCGGTGGAAGAGCAAAGCAGCAGTGAGCTGGTCGGGTTTGTGGGCCTGAATCGCCCCGGCTACTCGCTGCCGTTTGGCCCCTGTGTCGAGGTCGGCTGGCGGCTTCGAAAAGCGTTTTGGGGCAAAGGGTACGCGCCTGAGGCCGCGAGGGAAGCGCTGCGCATTGGTTTTGACGAATACGATCTGGACAGCATTGTGGCTTTTACCGCGCTGCCAAATTTGCCGTCTCAGCGGGTGATGGAGAAGCTGGGCATGCGCCGAAGCGGAGAGTTTGACCATCCCATGGTGCCGGAGCAGCATCCGCTGCTCCGGCATGTCTGGTATCAGATACACCGGCAGGAGGTTTAAAAGCCGGCGAACCGGCTGGTGTCACCGCTATTCTGTCGGTTGAAAAACGTAATGGTCGCCTTTAGCCACAATATGCCCGACGCCCGGGAACGGGAAGTGCGGGGCAAAAATCAGTTCACGATCGGCGGCCAGTCTGGCTAGCAGCGCTTTGCGGTTGGCTATGCCTTCCTGGCGATCGTTGTCATAGGCAATCGCCCATTCGGGCTTCGTCAGCGACACAATCGAGCTGTGCGCCGAGTCGCCAATGTCTAAAAGTCGCTGCTTGCCGGAGACAATCTGGTAGCCAACGTGCCCCGGCGTGTGGCCCGGCAGCGGCACAGAGGTGATCCCCGGCAGCACCTCGTCGCCTGGCTTAAAGGTTTTCACCTGCGGCTGGATGGCCTCAGCCAGCGCCTTCATCTTCGGCAGCGTTTGCAGCCATGCCCTGTCCGGGGCGGAGATTTGCACCGTGGCGTGGGGGAATGCCTGCTTGCCGTCCGCCGTCAGCAGCCCGCCAACATGGTCGCCGTGAACGTGGGTGATCAGCACATCGGTTACCTGCTCTGGCTTATAACCCGCCTTTGCGAGGCTCTCAACCAGCTGGCCCTGAGCGTTGGGGCCAAGCCCGGTATCCAGCAGAATGACTTTACTGCCGTCTTTCACCAGCAGGGCATCGACGCTGAGCTTAATCTTGTCCGTCGGCGCGCCCGCCGCAGACAGCACTTCGGCCACCGATTTTTCTCCCACGTCGACGCCAATCACTTTGCCATCATTGGGCAGGGTGTTGTTTTTATCGTGCAGCGCGGTTAGCTCAAGCTTGCCGAGCGGAAAAGTTTTAAACGCCGCGCCTGCGTTATCCGCCAGCGCGAAGGCGGAGTAGCTGGCCGCAAACAGAACTGAAACGAGCAGTTTTTTGATCATGACTGTTCCCTTTATGCATCAGGTTAATTACCGGAAACCCATTGTTACTACTGACATGTTACCGCAACAGATTTTAAGTAAAGCATCTACGCTGATTAGTGGTTAGCTGCTTGGGCGGGTTTACATTTTGCATTGGGGTTAAAGATGAAGCGTAAAACACTAAGTTACGGGCTGCCTGTCAGCCTTTTTTTGGCTGCGCTGAGCGGTAGCGCATGGGCCGAGAGCGGCCAGACCGCTCCGGGTGAAAACTACCCGGTGCTGACAAAGGACTATCTGCTGCAATCCTTTGATGGCAGTGAAAAACCGAATGAAGTGAAGATCACGTCGGGGCTGCATAACCGCTATTTCTACAGTAACTGCGGTGGGGACAAAAGCTGTGATTCTGCCATTCCGGCGGGGGCGATGGTGTTTAAAGCACCGTCCGGGTTTGGATCTACGCCGCACAGTGAATTTCCTCGCGTCGAGCTGAGAGCCACGCACAATTTTGTTAACGGCAGCGAGTTTGACAATGAGCAGCGCGGGTCGGTGTATATCGTCAAAAATCCGTCCACGCGCTCAATTATTTTTGCTCAAATTCACGGCGACAAACCCGGCGGCTCAGAGATGCTGAAACTGCGCTGGGAAGACGGCGCAATAGTGGCGGGCGTGAAAGAAAACTACGGCGACCCGGAAAAACGCACCACGCTGCTTTCGGGCGTCGGGCTGAAAGACAAAATTGATTACAGCATCAAAGCCAAAGGCACGGCGAGCGGCATGAAGGTGACGGTGGAGGCCAGCGCCGGAGGCAAAAAGGCCAGCCAAACGTTTGACTATCCGAAGCAGGGCTGGGAAGGGATCCAGCTGTACTTCAAGGCGGGCAACTACAACCAGGACAAAAACAAGGACGGTTCTGAATCGGTGGTGGCCTACAGCAAGCTTGACGTACGCTACAAGTAAGCGAGTTAAAACCGGCAGCCGGAGTGGCTGCCGGACGTTATGGCGTTATTTTTTTACCGCAATCAGCACGGATGAGGCTTTCACCAGTGCCAGCAGGCGAGACCCCACCTTCAGCGCCATTTCATCAGCGGCTTCGTTAGTCACCACGGCGGTTAATGCAAAACCTGCGTCGGTCTGAATATGCACGGTGGTGTTCACCGCGCCTTCCGCGATGGCTTTCACCGCGCCTGGGAACTGGTTCCGGGCGGAGAAGTGATAGCCGCAGTCTTCGCTGGCCAGCACCACCCACGGGGCTTTGATCAGGGCCAACGCTTCTTTGCCGTTAACCAGGCCTAAGGCTTCCTTGCTGCTGCGGGTCACCACAGCGACCAGCTTGCCGCCGCCGTTCAGGGTTAATTCTATTTCGTCGTTAACGGCGCCGGCCGTGACGTTGCTGATGGTGCCGGTTAACTGATTGCGGGCGGAAATACTCATGGTGCCTCCTGGCGGTGAACTAAGAAAAAGACTGCCTAAAGCATAGGGGGATCCCGCCTTCTTTTCATATTAATTTTCAATAGATACCTCATTTGCGCCGCGGCCTGTTATACCAAAGGGGAGCGCCGGGACAGGCTTACTGCGCAGTGCATCACAACCTGGTGAAAATCACCGCCGGCACCGCTGCCGCCGTCAAGCCGACGCTATGCTTTTTACTTCAGTCCTTTTAAGCCAGAACGCCGCTGGGGCCATGATTATCAGAACGGGAAAGGAGATAGGGATGCAAAGTCAGTTATTGATTAACGGCCTGCTTGTGGCTGGCCTTGGAGAGAAGCAGCCTGTCTACAACCCGGCCACGGGGCAGGTGCTGCTGGCGGTGGCGGAAGCCACGGCTCAGCAAGTTAACGATGCGGTCCTGGCGGCGGATAAAGCTTTTGCCGCATGGGGGCAGACGCCGCCGAAAGAACGTGCCGAACATCTTCTGGCGCTAGCGGACGCCATCGAGCAACACGCGGAAGCCTTCGCCAGGCTGGAGTCGCAGAACTGCGGCAAACCTTTCCACTGCGTGCTCAACGATGAGATCCCGGCAGTGGTGGATGTCTTTCGCTTCTTTGCCGGGGCGAGCCGTTGCCTGAGCGGCCTGGCCGCCGGAGAATATCTGAGCGGGCACACCTCGATGATCCGCCGCGATCCGGTCGGCGTGGTGGCGTCTATTGCTCCCTGGAACTATCCGCTGATGATGGCGGCCTGGAAACTGGCTCCGGCGCTGGCCGCCGGGAACTGCGTGGTAATCAAACCGTCCGAAATTACGCCGCTGACCGCGTTTAAGCTAGCCGAACTGGCGAAGGATATCTTCCCGGCGGGCGTGATTAACGTGCTGTTTGGGCGCGGGCAAACCGTCGGCGATGCGCTGACCGGGCATGAAAAAGTGCGCATGGTGTCGCTCACCGGATCTATCGCCACCGGGGAACACATTATTAGCCACACCGCCCCGTCAATTAAGCGCACGCACATGGAACTGGGCGGCAAAGCGCCGGTTATCGTGTTCGACGATGCGGATTTACAGGCGGTGGTCGAAGGCGTGCGCACCTTTGGCTATTACAACGCCGGGCAGGACTGCACCGCCGCCTGCCGGGTTTACGCTCAAAGCGGGATTTACGACCGGCTGGTTGAGCAGCTTGGGGAAGCCGTGGCCAGTCTCAAATATGGGCCTCCTGAGGACGAAAGCACCGAGCTGGGGCCGCTGAGTTCAGAGGCACATCTTGAGCGAGTCAGTAAAGCCGTGGAGGAAGCCAAAGTGCTGCCGCATATCAAAGTGATTACCGGCGGCAGTAAAGTCGCAGGCGAGGGCTATTACTACCAGCCTACGCTGCTGGCCGGGGCTAAGCAGGGCGATGCCATTGTGCAAAAAGAGGTGTTTGGCCCGGTCGTCAGCGTCACAAAATTTGACGATGAGCAGCAGGTGCTGGCGTGGGCCAACGACTCCAGCTACGGCCTGGCCTCTTCGGTATGGACGCAGGACGTGGGCCGGGCGCATCGCCTGAGTGCCCGATTGCAGTATGGCTGCACCTGGGTGAACACGCACTTTATGCTGGTGAGCGAGATGCCACACGGCGGGCAAAAACTGTCCGGCTACGGCAAAGATATGTCGCTTTACGGGCTGGAGGATTACACCGTTATTCGGCACGTGATGATTAAGCACTGAGCTTGCGACTGGCGGTTTTGGCTGCTTTTGCCAGGCTTACAGGGACCAGTAAACAGGAGAAAAGACTATGGGATTATTTGATTTTGTCAAAGATGCGGGCGCCAAACTGTGGGACTCGCTGAAGGGGAACGAAGGCGAGCAGGGCAGCAAGCTTGAGGAGCATTTGAAAAACAGCGGTATTCCGGGCGCTGACAAAGTGAATGTTACCGTAGAAAACGGCAAAGCGGTGATCTCCGGGGGAGACGGGCTGACTCAGGCGCTGAAAGAAAAAATTCAGGTGGCGGTAGGTAACGTGGCCGGTATCAGCAGCGTTGAAAATAATATTCAGGCGACGGATGCTGCGCAGGAAGCCACTTACTATACGGTGAAATCAGGCGACACGCTGAGCGCCATTTCTAAACATGTCTATGGCGATGCCAACAAGTACAACACCATCTTTGAAGCGAATAAACCGATGCTAAGCCACCCGGATAAAATTTACCCCGGACAGGTACTGATTATTCCTAAGCTGTAAGTGCCCTAAAAACCCACTTCGGTGGGTTTTGTTTGGTGGATCGCGTAAAGTGTCACGTTAAACCTCAGAATTAATCTGTTTATTTTCTGCTATTTGCCGACGAGGTGTTGGCCTGCTATCAAGGATGATGTATGACGTTGAAAAGAGCCATTCTGCTGGCAATCCCACTTGTTTTCTGTTCTTTCGCTTATGCCCAAACGGCAAGAAACCCGGTTATCGCCAACCTGGCGACAATGTTTGATTTCAATGCCCCGGCAGGCAACGTGCGCGAAATGCATACCGTCATGAAGCATCCGTCAGGGGAAGTCAACTATGAGAACCGACTAAAGATAGACCGTACCGGGTGTGTGACCAGCCTTGATATCAGAGACTCGGCGCAAAAAATGGTGCTACAGCTTCACCGCGAAGGCAACGCGCTAACGGGGACCCAAAACGGCAAACCGTTAACCCTCAAGCTTGATGAACAGTGTCTGGTGAAAAAGAGAAAAGATGAGCTGGGCGAAGTGAAATATGCCTACTGGCCTGGCGGGCTGCTGAAGGATATTTTTTTCATGCCGGGCGGGCAGCGCATCGCTCACCATGAATACGATGTTAACGGCCTCCCTCGTCAGATCGATTTTTACCTGAATGACAAAGTGGCTTCGCAAACCAAAGTCAGCTACGAGGATGCGGAGCGCCGTCCGTTTGACTACAAACTGGTGACTGAAACGATGAGAACGCCGTTCCTGACGATGGAAAGCCACTGCCGCTACGACGAGCACTTGTCGCCCATCGCCTGCGATATCACGCTGGTGACCGGCATCGGAAAAACGCAGCAGACCCAGCGGCAGCAGGTGACGACGGAAGTCAGCTATTACTGAGTAAATAAAGTTTCTAAACTTGATCTGCGTCATAAAAAAGAGCATATTCTGCAAAAAATTTTAACAAGTAGTAATGCCTTGTATGACGCTTTATCAACACATGCTGGTTTTTTACGCCGTAATGGCGTTAATCTGCGCCGGGATCACCTGGCTGCTCGCCAAAGACTCTAAACGCATTAAGCTGCTTTGTTCAGTGCTGATTGGCGCCACCTGGCCGATGAGTTTCCCGGTCGCGCTGCTGTTCTCTCTGTTCTAACCCGTTCTGAACTAACAGCCTGCCGCGATAAAGTCGCCGTTGGCGCTAACGGGAATCGTGGTGATAAATAGCACCGCGGCAAAAAGCACGATCAGCAAGCCGCCAAGCACTTTCAGCCCGGTGGTGATAATGCGAACCTGAGTAGGAGTGCGCGAAAGCCAGAGTTTGCTCACCGAGTCGCGGGTGCGGGTGACCAACACGGACAGCCCGAGAATCGACAGGGCTGTACCGAAAGCCATAGTCATCACCGCGGCAATGCCCCAGCTAATAAATCCCAACGCATTCGAAAACACCAAAATCATGATGGCCCCGCTGCAAGGCCGAGCGCCAATCGCCAGAATGACGCCCAGGTGCGTGAGCCAGTTGCCGCCCCGGGCATCGTAGCCAACGCCGTGGTTGTGCCCGCAGCCGCACCGATCATCGTGTGAATGATGATTCAGCGTTGGTGCATCACTGCTTATCGGCGTGAAGGATTTCATCCTGAGCGGCGCTTGCTGTCGCAGCGCTTTCAGCACAATAAAAATCCCGAAACAGCCAATCATCACCGCGCTTATTTTTTCCACATACCAGCGACTTTCGCTGAGATCGCCGCTGGACAAATTAAGCGCAATCGCCAGCACAAAGACAAATACGATGGCGCTCACGCCCTGCATCAGGCTACCGAGAAACGGCACCACTCGTCCGGCGAGAGGCGTTTCCTGGTTGGTACTGAGGTAGGTTGTGACGATAAATTTACCGTGCCCGGGGCCGATGGCATGGAGTACGCCGTAAAAGAAGCTGCCGACCAGCAGCCAGACGCCGCCGATGTACTGGTGGTTGTTGATTTGCAGTAAATAGAAGACCAGGTAGCGGTGCAGGCTGATCTGCATACTCAGGCACCATTGAATAAAAGCGCTCCAGTGATGGCTGATAAACACCAGCGCCAGGGTACTTAACAGCAAGGCCAATAAGCCCGCAGGCAGCACCCAACGGCGGGGAAAAGTTTGAGTTGTCATGGCGGCAATCACATCAGGTCAGCATGACTAAAGTATAAATAATGCCGGAGAGTAAGACCAAATGAATAAGCTATCAGCAAATCATCTTGTCGCACTGGGGCAGATATTATAGTCTCAAAAATCACGCTGTTAGCACCCGTCTGGAACCCGTATGACCGATCAAACCCCGCTGTTAACCGTTAATTCGCTTTGTATCAGTACGCTGGAAGGTAAACCTCTGGTGAAGGACGCTTCATTCAGCGTTGCACGCCGGGAGGTTGTTGCTCTGGTAGGCGAATCAGGCTCAGGGAAAACCTTAACCTCGCTGGCGGTGATGGGGCTACTTCCTGCTGGCGTGCGGCAAACGGACGGCAACGTGACGTTTAACGGGCAGGTTGTATCGGCTGTAGGGAAAAGCTATCCGCGTGAGCTTCGCGGGCAGCAAATCGCCACGATTTTTCAGGAGCCGATGAGCAGCATGAACCCGGTGCTGAAAGTGGGGGAGCAAATTGCGGAAGTGCTGGTGCGCCACCAAAAGCTCAGCTGGAAGCAGGCGCACCGTGAGGCGGTCGCATTGTTGGACAGGGTCGGAATTGTGAACCCTGAGCAGCGGGCAAAACAGTATATTCATCAGCTTTCCGGCGGCATGCGCCAGCGCGTGATGATTGCCAGCGCCATTAGCTGCAAACCTGCGCTTCTGATTGCCGACGAACCCACCACCGCGCTGGACGTCACCATTCAGGCGCAAATCCTGACTTTGCTACAGGAACTGCAGCAGGAAATGGCAATGGGCATTCTGTTCATCACCCACGATTTAAGCGTGGTGGCTCGCTATGCAGACCGTGCCTGCGTGCTGTATCAGGGCAATATTGTTGAGCAGGGCGATGTGCCAACGCTGCTGACCGCGCCGCAGGCCGACTACACCCGTCGACTGATTGCCGCTTCTCAGCCGGAGCCTCAGCCCGCCAGGCGCAAAAACGTTACCCGTTCGCCGCTGGTGCAGCTGTCGCAGCTCACCAAAAGCTACCCGCAGGCGCATACGCTGCCGTTTTTCCCGGACAGCCGCCAGACCGTGCTCAAGCCAACCAGTCTCGAAATCGAACGAGGCGAGATCGTCGGGCTGATCGGCGAGTCCGGTTCGGGTAAAACGACGCTCGGCAGGGCGGCTATAGGTTTAATTCCGGCCGACAGCGGCACCATTATTTTTGATGGTCTGGACGTTCGTCGCGCCAGCCGTGAGCAGCAGCGGGGGATGCGCCGCCGGGCGCAGATTATTTTCCAGGATCCCTACGCCAGCCTCGATCCCAAAATGCCGGTGGGGGAGCAAATTGCCGAACCGCTGCGCGTGCATAAATTGAGACCCGCGGGGGAAGTTCAAAGCCGCGTTCGCGAACTACTGGAGCTGGTCGGGCTGGATGCTGCGGCGGCGAATCGTCTGCCGTCGGCTTTCTCCGGTGGGCAGCGGCAGCGCATTGCCATTGCGCGGGCGCTGGCGCTTGAACCCGAACTGTTGGTGGCCGATGAAGCCGTTTCGGCGTTAGATCTTTCGGTGCGAGGGCAGATCCTCGCCTTGCTCGCCGATCTGCGTGACCGCCTGGGTTTGACCGTGCTGTTTATCAGCCACGACCTTGGCGCCGTACGTCAGGCGTGTGACAGAGTGGTGGTGCTGTATCGTGGTGAAATTGTGGAGACGGGGGCCACAAAGCAGGTGCTGGACAAGCCACAGCATGAATATACGCGGCAGCTGATTGCCGCCGCGCCGGATATTCAGCAGGCGCTGAAGCTGCGGAAGGTGGGGTGATTACTCCCCACTAAGCAGCGGTAATTCCTGGTGACTCGCCCATTCATGCCAGGAGCCGACGTAAACGGCCACGTCCTGGTAACCTGCAAGTTTGAGAGCCACCAGAACCGTGGCGGCGCGAGCGCCACGGTGGCACCAGGCAATCACTCTTTTTGACGGCGTAAATCCGGCTTCGGCGGCAAGGCTTGCCAGCGCTGCAGCGGATTTGAACCGGCCATGCTCGACTGCATCTTCCCAGAAAAGCAGTTTTGAGCCAGGAATACGTCCCGCTCGCGCGCAGCATTCATGCACAAAGCTGCCGTCATATTCCGTTGGCCTGCGGGCATCCAGCAGTAGGGTTGATGCCGGATCGGCGTCGATCGTTTCGGCGCGGGTGGCGGCCAACTGAGGCATGGCCGGTTGACATTCAGGGGCTCCGGCGTCAGAAACAATCGCAGCTGGGCCTTTCCCCGGCGTTAATTTCCCCCCGGCATCTGCCCAGGCTTCTACACCGCCGTCCAGAATCAGTCCTTCTGCACCCAGCGCAAACCACAAAAACCATAATCCACGCGGAGATCGCATGCCTACGGTTTGCTCGAAGAATACCGGAGTAGCCCCGCTCGCGATACCGAGCTGTTGCCAGGCATGAACAAATGCCCCGGCCATCGCGGCGTAACCTTTCGGGGTCGAGTCAGACACAAAATAGTCGTAGACGTTAAGATTCAGCGCGCCCGGTAGGGAGGCCGTTTGCCAGGCTTCTCGTTCACGGACATCGATCAGCGCGAATATCTCGCCGTTCTCGATTCGTTTTACCAGATCCGACGCGTTAATCAGCATCGGTGGTCTCCCAGCCAAAAGGCAGATTGCTGCCCTTGCCCTGTTCGGCAGCAGCGCTTAGAACGCGGGCGGCGAGGGCGATATCAAACACGTTGAGGCCGAAAGAAGAGAAATAAACCTTGTCCGTTTCCGCAGGCCGCCAGCCATCGACCAGTAAATTTGTTAAATCTGCAGAGACGTTTTGCTCATCAAAAAGCCCGGCCCGGTACATTTGAAACAGGCTTTTGGCGCTGGTCAGCTTGAAGTCTCCCCAAAGGTCGACCACGACCTTGTCGGCGGCGGCAATCGTCTCAAAGGCCACTTCGTGATAGCCGATTTGCAGCACCAGGGTGCCGGCCCGCCAGATGCCAGGGCGTAAAAACGGCTCGCTGGCGCTGGTGCAGGTAATCAGCGCGTCCCAGTGCTGGCGCAGGGCATCGTTTAGTGTTTCAAACTGGGTGACAGGCCAGGGGAGTTTGTCGGCATGGCTGAGCATGTCGGCGAAAGGCTCCGGCGTTTTGTTCCAGCAATAGACCATGTCCAGATCGGGAAAATGTGCAGCCAGCATCTCGAGATGAGCGCGGGCCTGCACGCCAGCGCCGAGTAATAAAACACGTGAAGGGCGGCGGGGAGCCGCCAGCTTCAAGGCGAGGGCCGACACGGCGGCGGTTCGGGTCGCGGTCAGGCTGCCACTTTCGACCAGGCCTATCGGCAAACCGTTGTCTGCGCGATTAACCAGCGTGGTGGCCATCGCCTGTGGATAGCCGTCGTTGGCGCGAGGTCGATGCGCCGTCCATTTTACGCCCGTCGCATTGAACCGCCCGCCGACCCTGGCCGGGAGGGCGTAAACCTTCCCCAGCGGCGTATCGAGGTTGACGTGGGTTTCGGCGGGCATCGCTGCCTCGCCGCGCCTCAGCAACCGCACGGTGTCCTCGATGTCCTGCAGAGCCTGTACCGGATCATTCCCCCCAAGGTCGGCCACCTGCTGACGGTTCACTATCTGCATGATCAGTGCTCCAGAAGTTTTTGAGCGAACGGGTAAAGCGCCGGAGAGCCCCCGCAGTGCATGAACACTACGCTGCTGCCGGCGGCAATACGGCCTTCTTTCGCGAGGGTGATTAAACCGTGCATCGCTTTACCAGTGTAAACCGGATCCAGCAGCACGCCTTCCTGCTGCGCGACCTGATAAATCGCTTCAATGCCGCCGTCAGAAGGCACGCCGTAGGCGCTGCCAACAAATCCGTCTTCGATCAGGATATCCTGCGGCTGCCAGGTTTGATCCCAGTCGAGCAGGCGAGCGCAGTCCTCGGCCATGGCGGAGATTCGGGGCTGGAACCAGTCGGCTTTGGCGCTGACGCTGACGCCGATAATCTGCGTTTTCGGCCAGTAACGGCGAGCGCCGACATACAGCCCGGCCAGCGTGCCGCCGGAGCCGGTGGGGGCGATAATCACGTCCGGGGCAGATTCGCCCGCGGCGCGAAGCTGGGCATCCATCTCTTCAACGGCGCGAACATAGCCCAGCGCACCTAGCGCCGTGGCCCCCCCCAGCGGAATGATCATTGGCTTTTCGCCGCGAGCCGTGGCCGCATCGGCATGGGCCTGCATCGCGCCTTCAATCTGGGTGAAATAGCCTTCCGGGTCGAGGAACTCCAGCTCTGCCCCAAACAGTTTATCCAGCAGGAGATTTCCCTGATAAGTCTGTGGCTCATCGCCGCGTAAAACCAGTACCGGCTTCATGCCAAATTTACGGGCGGCTGCCGCGACCATGCGCGCGTGGTTAGACTGGTGACCGCCGGTGGTTATCACCACTTTTACCCCTTCGCGGCAGGCTTCGGCCATCAGGTACTCCAGCTTGCGGACTTTGTTGCCACCGCCGCCAAAACCGCTGTAGTCGTCGCGCTTAATTTTTATGTTAACGCCTAGCGTTTCGCTCAGACGAGGTAAAGATTCCAGCGGCGTGGGGAAGAATCCGAGCGTAACACGTTCAAAATCATTGACGTTTTTCATGCATTATCCTGTCTGGTTCCCGGGTGCTGGCCGTATTTAAAAGGCAAGTAGCCAGTCATTAAGCGATTGTTGGTAGCGTTGTAAGCCCCTGAGCGTGACGAATTCGTTCACGCCGTGGGCGTTGCCGCCGTAGCCCAGGCCGCCGATCAGGAAGGCTGGTGCCACAGGGGCGAAGGCGTAGGCCGGGGCGCAGCCTGGCGCCCAGGGCCAGATTTGCGGTTTTGCCTGCTGCTGGTGATAGCTCGCCATCAGCTCAAGCACGCCGACGTCATCAATGCTGAAGCGGTAGCCGGGGTAGCTGTCCCCCGGTTCGAGCACCGCTCCGGCAAGTGCCGGGCTGGCAAGCTGTTCTTTTATGCGCCGCATCAGGCGTTCGCCATCGACGACGGGCGGTGTTCTTAACACCACATCGGCGAAGGCTTCCGGAGGGATCACGCCCTGAGCACCGCGCGGCAGGCTGGCTATCTCCGACACGCTTAGCACCGCGCTGCCCAGCAGGTATGCCAGGTTGCTGAAACTGTCGCCAGTGATGGCGTATTTTTCGCTGCGGCGGAAGGTCAGTTCGTCCGCCAAATTAAATTCCCGCGCGAGGTCGTCCAGAATGGAGCTGGCTTCTTCGTCCAGCTCGCCCGTTTCGAGCACGCCGTTGGCGTGAGGCGGGGCAAGAGTGCTTAACGCCTGCACCAGTCGCCAGACCGGGCTATCGATCCATGCGGCGTTGCTGGCGTGAATTGCCGCTTTCGGGCCGCCCCAGCTGCCGCCTTTGACTACCAGGCGGCCACCGCTGCGGCCGGTGAAGCCGAGGTATATGCGAGGTGCGCCGCCACCGTATTCGCACAGGGAAGGGAAAAGCACTGCTTCTGCCGGGGCAACCGGGCAAGGCTGCCGGGCGAGGTAGCGGCGCAGGTTGCCGCTGCCAATCTCTTCTTCGCCTTCCAGCAGGATTTCAACGTTGGTATGCAGGCGGCCCGAGTGATAGAGATCGCGCACCACCCTCAGCATGCCTGCCAGCGGGCCTTTGTTGTTCTCCGCCCCGCGAGAAATAAACACATCGCCTTTATCCGACCAGTGTTTGAGGCCGCCCACGAACGGGTCGACCTCCCAGCCGTCTTCTTCGGCGGGCATCACGTCGTACATGTTGTACAGCACGAGGGTTCGTGGCGAGCCGATATTAATTCGCACGTGTACCAGCGGCGGTGCGTCGTCCTGAAGCTGCTGGCTGACCGGGTAAAGCACTTCAGCGTCAGTTTCTTCAGTTAACCAACGCTCAAGCCACTGCGCCAGGTCGCGCTGCTGGTCGATATTGCCCGACACGCTTCGGAAAGGCGTCAGCTGGTGCAGGAGATCCAGCGTTGCATCGAGTGACTTCATAGCCGGATCCTCGGGTTCAGTACCACGTACAGCAAATCAATGATTAGGTTCACCACCACAAACACCAGCGCGGCCAGCAGGACAATCGCCTGCACCAGCGGGAAGTCACGGTTTTGAATGGCCTGCACCGCAAGGCGGCCAATGCCGGGCCAGGCAAAAATAATTTCGGTGACCAGCGCGCCGCCCAGCAGGGAAGCGAAATACATTCCCTGCACGGTGACGACCGGGATCAGCGCATTGCGCAGGCCGTGGCGAATCAGGATCCGCCACGAACTTAGCCCCTTGGCCTGCGCCGTGCGGATGTAATCCTGAGCCAGTACGTCGATCAGGCTGGCACGTACCAGGCGCGCAATGGCGCTCATGTAATAGGCCCCAAGACTGATGGCGGGCATGATCAGATGGCTGAAGGTGCCGTAGCCGCTGGAGGGCAGCCAGCGCAGATGCAGGCTGAACCAGATAATCATCAATAGACCCAGCCAGAATACCGGCACGGCCTGGCCGCTGAAGGCAAACAGGCGGGCGAGTAAGTCCCAAACGCTGTTGCGCCAGACCGCACTCACCAGGCCAAGCAGCAGGCCAACCAGGGTGCTCCACGCCAGGGCAGAAACGGCCAGCAGCAGCGTGGCAGGCACGCGCTGGGCGATAAGTTCGGTCACTGGCTGATCATAGCGGAGCGACAGGCCAAGGTCGCCGTGCAGCAGGCCGGTCAGGTAATGGCCGTATTGCCAGAGCAGCGGACGGTCAAAACCCATTGCGTGGCGGAAGTTGTCTATTTCTTGCTGGGAAGAGCCGGGCGGCATCATCACCGCGGCAGGATCGCCGGTCAGGTGCAGGCTGTAAAAGATCAGCAGTGAGACGCCAAACATCACCAGCACGGCCTGCGCTAAGCGGGAAAGAATATAGCGCAGCATCAGTCGAGCCTCGTGTGGGTTTTACGCAGCAGGCTGTCGCCGAGCAGGTTACAGCCGACCACCAGCGCCGCGATAATCAGCCCCGGCCACAGCACCAGCCATTCCGCCAGCAGCATGTAGGAACGGCCCTCACCAATCAGGTTGCCGAGCGTAGGCGTTGGCGGCTGGATCCCCATCCCGAGAAAGCCAATGGAGGCTTCGAGGACAATCAGCCTTGGAATATCCAGCGTCAGCAGAACAACCAGCGGCGTGGCGAGGTTAGGCAGAATATGTCGCAGCAGAATACGCGGCGTGGAAAAGCCCATGGCGCGAACGGCTTCGATGTATTCCAGTTCGCGTAACTCGAGCGTTTTGGCGCGCGCCACGCGGGCGTAAATCGCCCAACTGGTCACGCCCATGATCAGAATAATGTTTTCCAGTGAAGTGCCGAACAGCGCCATCACCAGCAAAATTAGCAGAATAAACGGCACCGCCAGCTGGATGTCCATCAGGCGCATGATAACGGCATCCAGCCAGCCGCCAACATAGCCTGCCAGCATGCCCAGCAGGGTGCCGATAACGGCGGCAATTGCCGCCGCCAGTAACACCACCGTCAGGGATAGGCGGGTACCCGCCAGGATCCTTGCCAGCAAATCGCGCCCGAGCTGATCGGTGCCGAGCCAGTGCATCCCGCTTGCCGTTTCGCTGCCCGGCGGCAGGAAGGTATCCGCCAGGTTGTTGGTTAACGGGTCGGGCAAGGGCAGCCACGGGGCCACCAGTGCCAGCAGGATCACGATGCCAAGCAATAAGCCCCCCAGCGCCCCGTCACCTGAGATCAGGCGGCGAGTGCGACGGGTCAGGGCGCGTCCGGGAAAAATCATTTCAGCCTCAAATCATACAGCGGGATGCGGGCGTCGGCGCGACCGGTAAAGTTCAGGCTGTCGCTGTTGGCATACAGAGAATCCTCGCGGTACAGCGGGATCAGCGGCTGCTCTTTGGCGACAACTTTCTGGATATCCTGCAGGATAACTTCACGCTTCTTCGCATCTACCGTTGAGCGGCTGGCGTTCAGCAGTTTATCCAGTTCAGGGTTGCTGACCGTGGAGTAAGGCTCGCCGGAGTGCAGGATAGGGTACAGCGCGGCATCGGCATCCAGGGTTTGGGTTGAGCCCCACGCCAGCATGTACATTTCCGCCTGTTTACCGGAAGCCACCTGCTGGGTATAGACGGACCACTCAGGCACCTCAAGCTGCGCCTTCACGCCGATGGCAGCCAAGTCCTGCACAATCGCCTGAGCCACTTCGGCGCTGGCGATATAGCGACGCGGCGCCTGGAATTTCAGCGTGAAGCCGTCCGGGTAACCCGCTTCCTTAAGCAAGGCTTTAGCTTTGGCGATGTCCTGCTCAGGGGCCGGAACATTGAGGTAACCAAAGTCCTTGGCGCCAGCCATGGTACCGGTTGGCGTACCAAAACCGTGCAGCAGCTGGGTGGTATAGGCTTGACGATTCAGCGCCAGCGACAGCGCCTGGCGAACCCGCGCATCACTTAAAGGTTTCTCACCATTCTTCAGGCCGAGATAAATAGTCAATCCGCCGCCTTTCACCTGCTCAAGATGAATGCCCGGTTTATTTTTCAACGTAGAAACGAGGTCAGCAGGGACGCTGTCAACCAGCTGTACTTCTCCTGTTAACAGGGCGGTAATGCGGGCAGTCGCTTCCGGGATTGGGCGCCATGTCACCTGGTCAATTGTAGGTTTTCCACGCCAATAATGTGGATTAGCCTGCATAATGACACGTTCATCTGGTATAAATTCTTTTAATGTATATGCTCCACTACCAATAGGTTTTCGTGCAAATTCCGCAGCACCGACTTTACTTACATAGGCAGGCGGCACGATGTAGGTCGGATAACGGCTCATACGGGTTGGCAGCAGCGGATCAGGGCCGTCAGTGTGAATGCGAACCTGATAGTCGCCGGTCACTTCTACCGACTTGATGGTGCGGATGTAAGAGATGGTTGGCGCGTGGTTGGCCGGGTCCAGAATGCGGTCAATAGAGAATTTCACTGCCGCCGCGTTAACGGGTTCACCGTTGGTGAAAGTAACGCCGGGGCGCAGGTCGAATTGCCAGGTCGTGTCATCCAGCGCTTTCCAGGAGGTGGCAAGACCTGGCTGGAGCTGCATGTTTTTATCGCGCAGGACCAGCGTATCGAAAATATTGTCCACCAGGGTGGCGGCTTCTTTAAGAAAACCGGGATCCATCGCGGTGGCGGAAGCCGGTTGGGCTATAACTAATTCACTTGCGTAGCTAAAGGGGGTTACCAGGCTAATTAATACAGCCAGAGTTGCGAGCTTACGGCCAGATGCTTTCATTGTAGTCAATCCCTATACGTTACCGTCTAAATTATTGACGGATATCGAATGTTTCGTCAGGTTAATTCGCATGGTGGTATAAATTTGTGGTAAGAGTACATGATATATCCTATATACTCCATTGATGACAAGCCAGTTATTAAACTGCAAATACAAAGTAGTTATTTTGCTATAGGAAATAAACATGCTTGACTTAGAAAAAGCGCAAAGAATGAGTTTAACCATGCAAGTCGAGGGCAGGTTAAAGAGTGCGTTGATCGTGGGAACCTTAAAACCCGGCGCAAGATTAGTGACCAAAGAGATTGCAGAGCAGCTTGGCACCAGCATTACGCCGGTGCGTGAAGCGCTGTTGCGTCTTGTTTCTTCTGGCGCACTGGACGCGACGCCGGCGCAGGCTTTTTTGGTGCCTGAAATTTCTCTGGGGCGCTACCACGAAATTACAACCATCCGTAAAAATCTGGAGGGTATGGCGGTAGAGCAGGCGGCGCGTTACATGGATAAAACCAAACTCGCCCGTTTGCAGCAGCTTTGCGATGCGTTTCTTGAAGCGAAACATATCAGCGTTGAGGCGGCGCTGCAGGCCAATCGGGAGTTTCGTTTCCAGCTGTTTGAGTACGCCGAGATGCCAACGCTTACCGTATTAATTGAGCAGCTTTGGGTGCGCATTGGACCATGTTTTAATTATCTGTACCCGCAGTCGGAAGAAATGACTCAGGGGCATCATAATTACGACGATCTGCTGGAAGCCCTGGCCGAAAAAGATGAAAAGCGCAGCGTGAAAGCAATTCATAAAGCGATAGACGACGGGGCAGATATTTTACGCCGACAGTACTTTGGTTAAAGACTAAACGTCTTTAATTTATTAACGCACAGCAAATAAATGGCCTTTTGTATTACTCTGGATGTGCTCAGAGCCAGCAAAAGGCCATCATTTATATTTATGGCAGCATTAATTGGCGTTCGGCTAACTCAGCGCCTGCGCGAGATCGGCCTGCAAGTCTCCGGCATCTTCAATCCCCACTGACAATCTAATTAGCTGCGGCACAATGCCGTTACTTAAACGCTGTTCGAGCGGGATAGAAGCATGGGTCATGCCGAAGGGCTGGCTGACCAGGCTTTCCACGCCGCCCAGGCTTTCGGCGAGCGTAAACAGCTTCAGCTTACGGATCACTTCCTCGGCCCGCTTTTCATTCCCGCGAACCACAATAGAAATCATGCCGCCAGGCTGCGACATTTGCTGGCGTGCAAGCTGATGCTGCGGGTGAGTCTCCAGCCATGGGAAATAGACTTTTTCTACCTCAGGATGCGTCTGAAGCCACTCTGCCAGCTGGAGCGCGTTGCTGCTGTGGCGTTCCATGCGCAGCGCCAGAGTACGAATGCCCCGCAGCGTCAGGAAACTGCTGAACGGGTCGAGCACGCCGCCGACCGCATTTTGCAAATAACCCAGCTGCTGCGCCAGGTCGTCATTAGCGCCGACCACCGCCAGCCCGGCGACAACATCAGAATGGCCGTTCAGGTATTTGGTGGCCGAGTGCACCACGATATCGAACCCGGACTCCAGCGGGCGCTGAAGCGCAGGCGAAGCGAAGGTGTTGTCGGCCACGCTTATCAGGCGATGGCGTTTGGCGATATCCGCAATCGCCGCCAGGTCTGCCAGCTTAAGCAGCGGATTGGTGGGGGTTTCCACCCAAATCATGCGTGTTTCAGGCCGAATGGCCGCCTGCAGCCCGTCGAGATCGTCAGGCTTTACCCAGCTTACCTGGAGCGCGGCGCTGCGTTTGCGCACGTTTTCAACCAGTCGCCAGGTGCCGCCGTACACGTCGTCAACGGCGATAATATGGCTGCCGCTGTCCAATAGCTCGAGCACGGTTGAGATAGCCGCGAGGCCAGAAGCAAACGCGTAACCCCGCTGGCCGCCTTCGAGTTCGGCAATCGCCGTTTCCAGCGCCTGGCGGGTGGGGTTGCCGCTGCGCGAGTATTCAAAACCGGTATGCTGGCCAGGTGCCGGTTGGGCAAAAGTCGATGTGGCATAAATCGGTGGCATCACCGCGCCGTGTGCATCCTCGAAAGTACCGCTGTGCACGCTCTGGGTAGCAAATTTATTCATGAATTTTCCTTAATAGTTACGCCAGGTTTTGCTGGCTGAGCCATTGATCGTTAAACATTTTTGATAAATATTTGTTACCGCTATCGCAGGCGAAGGTGACCACGCGTTTCGGCGTGTTCTGTGCCTGGCAATAGCGCAAGGCGGCGGCGAGCAGGGTGCCCGTTGAAGAACCCGCCAGGATGCCTTCGTGGGTTAGCAATTCACGGGCCGTGGAAAACGCTTCGCGGTCGCTGATCCGGTATGCGTGCTGGACGCGCTCAAAGTCGGCAAGCGATGGCACAAAGTCTTCACCGATGCCTTCCACCAGCCAACTGCCCACTTCGCCATATCTACCGTGCTCAACCACATCGGCAAGAATGGAGCCGCAGGGATCGGCCAGCACAAACTCGGTTTGCGGGGAATGCTGGTGGAAAAACTGCTGCAGGCCGCCCAGCGTGCCGCCGGAGCCGACGCCTACGACGATGGCGTCAATGTGGCCCCCGGTTTGCTCCCAAAGCTCAACGGCCGTGCCGCTGGTGTGGGCCAGCGGGTTTGCTGCGTTAGAAAATTGATCGATGTAATAGCTGCCCGGGATATCTGCCGCCAGCCGCAGGGCGTAATCCTGGTAATATTCAGGGTGGCCTTTAGTGACGTCCGAGCGGGTCAGGCGCACGTCCACGCCCAGCGCTCGCAGGTGGAAAATCTTTTCCTGGCTCATTTTGTCCGGCACCACCAGAATCAGCGGGTAGCCTTTTTGCGTGGCAATCAGCGCCAGCCCCAGCCCGGTGTTGCCCGCTGTGGCTTCAATAATCGTGCCCCCCGGCTGCAGCTTACCGCTGCGCTCGGCATGTTCGATCATCGACAGGGCAACGCGGTCTTTAATTGAACCGCCGGGGTTTTGGTTTTCCAGCTTAAGCAGCAGCTCGCAGCGGCCGGTATCAAGGTGATTGAGCCGCAGCAGCGGGGTGTGGCCTATCAGGTCCAGGACGGAATCCGCAATCATCGTTCTCTCAACATGAAAAGTGTTCATGTATGGAATGATAGGGCGGCGAATTGACGCTTCTAAAGAACATAAACCCGTGGTTTAGATCGGAAAGTAATATAATGTGCTGCTCTGGCGGTAGGGAAGGAAAGCCGTTCGGATGTCCGGAATGGGGGATGGCTAAACGAGCCGTCTTTTGCCGGTTTAAGCCTGTTTTTTACACAAAAAAGCCAGCGGCTTATGCGCTGGCTGGCTTTGAATCTGCGAAATTGTACTAAGCGAAAGGCTAATTGCTCCGCCGGTCGCGGATCCAGTCCTGGACTTCGATAACAAATTCATCCGGTGCCTTGCGGTACATGCGGCGGGCCAGATCCAGTACGGTATGCTGGGCTAGCGCTTCTTCCATACGCTGCTGGGCAATGTTCATTACCGCGCGCACGCCGCAAATCCCTTCGCAGGCCCATTCGGGCGGCGTTGCTTCAAAGACGGCCAGTCGCTGTCGAATCTCTTTGCAGTCGAAAATACTTTTCTCACCGTCGATGGCTGCCACAATGTCCAGCACGCTGATTTGGTCCGGCGGGCGAGAAAGGATAAACCCCCCGCCTTTACCTTCGCTGCTGATGACCAGCCCCGCCCTGGAAAGTTTGGTGAAAATTTTACCGAGGTAGTCGTAGGGCACGCCCTGCAGTTCGGCGATTTCGCGCACGTTCATTTCGCGGCCTTCGCCTTTGCCATCCACCATGCATATCAGGCTATGAATGCCGTACTCCACGCCCGAACTGTAAAACGCCATGCTGCCTCCGACTCATTTAATCCAGGTAATGTAGGGATTTTACTCACGCGATGCAATCTGTAACCCCGAAAACAGAGGATTAAAAATAAACTCCGAAAGATCTTGTCGTAGTTAACTGCGACAAGTATAGTCGCAGTCGTTGGCCACTGAGGGCCTTTACCGGAGTAGAACCATGCAACAGAAGATCCTGATCCTTGGCGCCGGCTTTGCCGGTATGTGGGCGGCCCTGAGCGCGGCCAGACTGGTGGCGATGCATAACCGTGACGACATTGAGATCGCCGTGCTGGCTCCCCAGCCTGAGCTGCGCGTTCGCCCACGTTTTTACGAAACCGAGGTGGCTTCGCTGGTCGCTCCTCTTCAGCCGCTGTTCGACGTTACCAGCGTGACCTTTGTGAAAGGCGAGGCGCAGCGTATCGACAGCGTCAATCAGTGCGTCTGGTACCGTGACGAACAGGGCAACAGCACACCGCGACAGTACGATCGGCTTGTTCTGGCTACCGGCAGCAACCTCAAACGCGACCTGATCGACGGCGCGGCAGAGCATGCTTTCGACCTCGACCAGCTCGAGAGCGCCCTGCGCCTGGAGCAGCACATTTCAGACTTAGCGCAGCAGCCGGAAAGCGAAGCCCGCAACACGGTCATTGTCTGTGGCGGCGGCTTTACAGGCATTGAAATGGCGACCGAACTGCCGGGCAGATTGCGCGCGGTACTGGGCAAAGAAACAAATGCTCGCGTTATTGTGGTGGAACGGGGCGATAAAATCGGCGGTCGCTACAGCCGCGAACTGCGGGATGTGATTGCTACCGCCAGCGAAGAGCTGGGCGTGGAGTGGCGACTGAATACCGACGTCCGCGAAATTGATGCGAACGGCATTGTACTGGCCGACGGCGAACGCATCGCCTCCAGCACGGTAATTCTGACCGCAGGCGTGCAGGCCAGCCCGCTAACCGCGCAGATTAATGCCCCACGTGATAAGCAAGGCCGTCTGCACGTGGATGCTTTTTTGCGGGTGGAAGGGCAGCCAGCTATTTTTGCGACGGGGGATGTGGCGCGTGCCGAGACGGATGAACAGGGCAACCTCGCGCTAATGACCTGCCAGCACGCCATCATGCTAGGCCGCTTTGTGGGCTATAACGTGGCGGCAAGTCTGCTGGACGTCGCGCCACTGCCGTACCGCCAGATTAACTATGTCACCTGTCTCGATCTCGGCGGCTGGGGCGCGGTGTTTACCGAAGGCTGGGAGCAAAAAGTGACGCACGTGCGCGAGGAAGCGAAGAAAATTAAGTTGTCGATTACTCAGGAACTCATTTACCCGCCGGTGGCAGACAGAAAAATCGCCTTTGAAACGGCGGATCCGTTAGCGCCGTTCGTCTAAGGGATTTATCATGCTGCCGAATGTTTATCAGGAGGTAGCATGGCTAACGATATCACTTTTTTCCGCCGCTTTGAGCACGACATTATCGCCGGGCTAAAAACGATTACGCTGCGCGACAGCAGCGAATCTCATTTTCAGCCCGGCCAGCGTTTGCGCGTGGGCCGCTACGAAGATGACGTCTATTTCTGTACGATCGACGTGATCGGCGTGACGCCGGTGCTGCTTGATGATTTGGACGAGGAGCACGCCCGCCAGGAGAACATGACGCTGGCAGAGCTTAAACAGGTGATTGGTGAAATCTATCCAGGATTGAATGCGTTGTACGAGATTTCGTTCCGGCTGGTGAAGTGAACCTTCGCCCGAGATTAGCATGATGGAAGAGGGGTAATCGTCCGTTTGCTTGTATTGGTGACTGGTAGTATCAGCGATACTTCTTGCGCGAATACAACAAGACATTATGCAAAATCACTTTTTAAAACAGCTCCAGCATTTTCTGAGGGACATAGAAAACGCTGAGCAGGCGGCTCAGGTTCCTCAGAGGCTCGCCGATTATCTTTTCTCAAACCAGGCGTGCCTGGATGAAAGCAATATTACGCTCGATTTGATTAATGCCCTGAGTGACTGCCTGGAAGGTAAACAGCAAAACCTGAATCAACTCTACCTGTCACTCTATCTTTTCTGGCTGAGCGCGTTGGCGCGCAACGGTATCGATATTTTTTATTTTGGCGAGCTGAACAAGCTGCAAATGCTCGGATCGCGCTTCAGAGATTCGGCCATCAATAACCTCTATTACCTCAGTTATGAAGAGACAAATCAGCAGGAAATCACCGCTTTTCATAACAAAATTACCGCCAGCACGGCCCCTTTTATTCTCTACGATCCGCAGGGATTAAAGCTGGCCTTTGCGGTTGAACATCCTCAGGCCATAGGCTGCATTTCGTTGTACGATTTGCTGATTGATAATTTCATTCCCTTAAGCACAACAGCTACTCAGTACGCGCATTTGCTGGCGCAGCAATATACCGCGCTGGCTAATCCAAACGTCAGAACAGTCATTATAGGTAACTCCTACAGTTTTTATGGCTTCCCTGACGCGCTGTTTGAACACAGCATAAATCTTTCTACCCACAGCCTGGGGCTGAAGCAGGCCCAGCAATTAACGGCGCATATTATTGAGCGTTATCCGCACGTGCAAAACTTTGTGTATTGCCTGGGCTTCTTTGATCTGTACAGCGACCTGTTAAAAACAAAAGATGACTTTAACCAGCAAATCATCCACGCCTGGAGCCAGCTCAATAGCCATTACAGGATAAAGCCGGAAGAAGGGATAACCGCCGACGGCATGCAGGCGTTTAGCCGGCTGGTGATGCCGACGCCGGTGCAAGGGCAAGCGATAAATGGACTCGAGGATAATAATGCCAGGACGCAAATTTGTGCGTCCGCACGCCTTGTTTTTGCCCGCAGCGACTCACTCCCTGCCATGCAGCAGAAAGAGGAAGCCCAGAAGCGGGGGATCTCTCACTCGAAATCAGTGAAGCACCAGACAACGCTTGCAGAGAATAAACCCCGCGTGGCTGAGATGAGCGTTCTGTTGGCGACAAAAGGCAAAAAGGTTATCTGGCTAACGCCGTCTTTCCCGTCAGACTACGTGGACAATCTTGATGCTGAGATGAAACAGACGCATCGCCAATATTTTGCAGACCTTGAAGGGGCGCATTCGCGTTTTATCGATCTCTCAGAACATCCCGCTTTTGCACGCGAAGATTTCCGCGACGGCGATCACCTGAACTATTTGGGGGCTGGGAAAATGATTGGCATACTGCGGGCGCTGGGTGTGGCGCTGTAACCTCTGGAGACAACAAGGGAAGGGCAAACCCTTCCCCGGTTTCAATGCTATCAGGCCGGTTGACTCGCCTGTTTCAACATCTGGTAAAGCTCTTGTTTTACCCTCAGTTTTTCTTTCTTCATCTGCACAACTTCATCGTTGTATCCCGTCCCTTGCGGCCCCTCCTTGCGCAAAATCTCGCTATCAAGACGGTTGTGTTTGTTAAACAGGCTGAGAAAGCGGGGGTTTTCGGACTTCAGGTGGGTAATCAAATCACGATACTCAGGAAACATGTCAGGCCTCCCTGGTCAGTAGGTTGGTGAGTGGATTAACAACTGGCTGATGCCAACTTCAGTTTAGAACCGAATTTGCGATAAGGGAAAGTACAAAAAAGCATCGTTTTGTCAATTTGCGATCCCGGCAGCACCTTGCCGGAATGGATGTGATTCTCATTGTTTAAACCTGGTGATAACGCCGCAAAATGATAAAGACAGCCGCTGTGTCGTGCTCTAAGATATGTCTATGATATATCTTACACGCCTAAAAGGTACGCTATGACAACGCAAAATAACGCTAAAAAAGTGCCGGTTCGGGTTCGTAACGAACTGAAGTTTCGTGAATTAACGGTTAAAACGAAAACGCTGATTGCCAATACGTTTTACCGTCTGGTCTTCACCAGCCCGCAGCTGGCGGATTTCTCTTCCCAGGGATTTGACGACCACATCAAAGTCTTCTTCCCGGCTGAAAATGGCGAATTCACTCCGCCGCAGGTCACCAGCGAGGGCATTGTCTGGGGAGAGGGGGCTCGCCCACAGTCGCGTGACTATACGCCGCTGGATTTCAATGCCGATCGCGGTGAATTAACCCTGGATTTCTATTTGCACGACGGCGGCGTAGCCAGCAGTTGGGCGAAAGATGCGCAGCCGGGTGACAAGCTGTTCATCGGTGGCCCACGGGGCTCTCTGGTCACCCCAACGGATTATCACTGGCAGCTGTACGTGACCGATGAAAGCGGGCTGCCAGCAGTGCGCCGCCGTCTGCAGTCGCTGAGTCAGGATGTTCAGGTCGAAGTCCTGGTTAACTGCCACCATTCCGACAGCCTGGGCTATCTGAACGAATTCCCTGCGGTAAATGTGCGGGCGTTAACTCACGCGGAGATCGCCGGGTACCTGAAGCAGATTGAGATCCCTGCCGACGACTATTACATCTGGATTGTTGGCGAAGGCAAAGAGGCTAAAGCGCTGGGAGATTACCTGCTGGAAGTCCGCGCCCTGGACGCCGACCTGGTACGCGCCGTCGCCTACTGGCATGACAAATAAGGTCCCAAACTATGCGTATTCATCATCTGAGACAGCACAAATGCGAGCGCCACGAACAGCATCGCGGCAGGGGCGGTCATGGCCGCCATGAGCAAAGCCACCCGGAGGGGCGCGCTCGCCATCGCCGCGAACGTCTGTTTGACGCCAACGATATCCGCCTGCTGATCCTGCATCTGCTGGCAAATGGCCCGGCCCACGGCTACGAACTGATCAAATCCATCGAAGAGATGGCGAAAGGGGAATATGTGCCGAGCCCCGGTATTATTTACCCGAACCTGACGCTGATGGAGGAGATGGGCTTTATTACGGTGGGCGAAGGGCAAAGTGGGAAAAAATCCTTCACGCTGACGGCGGAAGGACAAACCTCGCTTGAAGAGCAGCAGCTCGAACTGGAAGCGGTGACCACTCGACTCGCTACCCTTGGCGTTCTCGGCGACAACCGCCGTTTGCCCGAAGTGCAGCGGGCTATTCATAATTTTAAAACGGCGCTGCACGCCAAACTGGGCAGCGCCGAGCTGTCGAAAGAGACGCTGTATAAGATTATCGACACGCTGGATCAGGCGGCAAAAGACATCGAACGCAGCTAGAGCCTGCCCTGGCGCGGGGGAAGAAACATTCACTCGCGCCGGGATTCTATCGGCCTTGCTTAGCTGGAAAACGTTTAGACATTGGCTGTTTTACCGGCGATAACGAGATCGGCATAAAGCGCCTTAATCGCCTGCCTGAGCCAGATAATTTTCGGGTTATGGCGGTTACGTTTGTGCCAGATCATCATATAGGGTGCCCGGAATTTTTGCAGAAGCCCGGCATCAAACGGCAGGGGACGGGAGACCAGCGGCAGGTGGTGAAGCTGGCCGTAATGCCGGCAGTAGCCCGGAGCGGTCGTCAGCAGAGAGTGCCCGGGCTGAGCGGCCATAAACAGAGACTGCTCGAATCCCGGCAGGCTCAACGCAATATCCCGCTTGCGCCCCATTTCTCTCAGGATATCATCCAGCGCCCAGGTATCGCTTTGTTCCCAATAAATGCTGATATGGGGATAGCGCAAAAAAGTGTCCAGGTTCCACTCTTCCTGGAGAGCCGGATGATCTTCCCTCAGCCAGACACAGGGAGAGTCATAAAAGAGCACTTCACAGTCGATAGACAACGGCAGACTCAGCTGTCCTTGAGAACGCGGATAGCTCTCACGACCGGTGAAACCAACATCCACACTTCCACTCGTAATGGCGTCCAGCGCGTCGTAATCCCAGTGATGCAGCCTGATAGTCGCCTGAGGATAGCGCTGATAAATCTGCTGCGACAGGGCATTGAACATGATCATCATCAGCGGTAATTCAACCACAAGCTCAAACTTCAGTCCGCTCGGCGTCTCATGGTGAGCGTTATCCAGCAGCTGATGGCTCATCTGCATCCAGTCCGCCAGTTCCTGAGCCATGCTTACCATCAGTGGCGTAGGGACGAGTCCCTGAGGAGTATTGACAAATAATGAATCATCAAACCACGCCCGCAGTTTTGCCAGCGATTTGCTGATCGCCGAAGGCGTGACGCTCAGCCGTTTTGCCGTGCGGGTGACGCTGCGCTCCTGCATCAGCAACTGCAGGCAGAGCAGCAAATTAAGATCGAGGCTGTTGATTGTTTTCTTCATACTCAACTACGGCTCTGGGAGAGGCGACAAGGAAAATCAGTAAAAGGCTGACAATGCTACAGCCAATCAGAATTCCGATCAGCATATTCAGCGCATCGATACGCAAAATGGCGGCCAGCCATATCCACAACGATGAACCACACACCTGTGCCACTCCGAGCGTTGAGCTGGCTACTCCTGCCCGAAGTGAAAATGGCCCCAGCGCCTGGCTCATGGCCACGCCAAATCCGACGGAGAAACCTGCGCAAACAAGCGTGAGTCCGACCAGCGTGAGCAAGTTTGAATCGGCCATGCTCAGGAGCACACCCGCCGCCAGAAACAGCGTCTGAGACGTTATCATCATTGTGCGGGGCTGAAATATGCTCAGGGCAAACGGAGTAGAGAATGAAACGCTCATGCTGACGACGGCCGTTAACGCCATTGTGGTGGCGTATTCCCCGCGAGCTAAACCCAGCCCCTCCATCAATAACACGGGGGAGGTGTTAACGAAGGTGAGGATGACCGTTACGCTAAGGGTTGTTATGGCCAGCCGACTGAGGAAGAAACGGTTAATCAACGACTCGGCTTTCGGCAAAGAAACCAATGAGCTGGCACCGTTGGCTGCTGGCCTCGTCTCTTTCAGTACCAGCAGGGAAAGCAGCAATACCGCGAGCCCCATTCCGGTCAGGGTATAGAACAAACTTTGCCACGGGAAAATAAGCATAATCAGATGCCCCAGCACCGGCGCCATCACCGGCACGATGCAGGTGATTCCGTTCATTAACGAGAGCACTTTGGTTCTGCGTCGCTCATCCAGGGCATCCCGCAGAATTGCAAAAGCGACCACGTAGCAGGCTCCCGCCCCGATCCCCTGACCCAGCCGGCCCGCCAGAAACAGCGTGCTGTGCTGCGCCGAGGCGCATATCAGGGAGGCGGCAATAAAAATTACCGAACCGAATATTGCCACCGGCTTACGCCCCGAGCGGTCCGCCACGCGGCCGGCAAAAAGCATGGAACAGGCCATTCCGGCAAGATAAACGGAGAAGGCAATATGCAGCTGCGCCTCGCTGGCGTTAAGATCGGCCGCAATACGCGGTAAACCGACCAGATACATATCAATGCCCGCAGGGTAGAGCAAAATCAGGGCAAAACTGCAGATTAGAAAGCGTGTCATGGCGTCCTCAGTGTAATAGCGACGCTTAGCATAAGGGGAGAATCCTGCAGATACGAATTGCCATCTGGACAACACTCTTTTCCTGTGAGGAAATCAACACGCGATACGGTCGGGGAGAGCGCTGGCCGATGAGGAACAGCGCTACATGGTGGGTATTTTATAACGCTGGCAGACGGCACAGACGGCGGGGCAAAAACCTTAACGCTATTTCTTGTGGCTCAGCGCATAATTTGCCAGGCCGCAAATCCACTCCTGATGTGCGTTTAGCATAGGGTTAGGCAACGTCCTCGCCAGGTCACGCGCGGGCTGCCCGTTTTGCGTTTCCTGAGTCAAGATGCGTACCCGGCCAGACGAGAGATTCTCAATCAGCCAGGCGTGATGCACGTCCAGCTCTGGGGACGCTTCGCTGCCAACCCAGCCGTGCCAGGCGAGACGGCCTGGGATTTCCCCCTGCGGGGCGACAAACTCCACCACTTCGGCTTCAACCGGGAAACTAAAGGTCGTAAAGCGGAAGCGCGACCCTGCCGTTAACGTCGGCCCGCTGGCATCATGAAACACAATATCGGACACGTTGCTGTAATAGCGTTCCCAGGCCGAGGTTTGCGTCAGCCAGCGCCAGACTTCGCTGGCGTCCAGCCCGATCATAATGATTTCGTTAGAAGCGAAGTTATCGCTAAAACCGGGGATAAAGCCCTGCGGCCAATGAATTGAATGCATCTTGGATTCCTCACGTTTCGTTGCTGTGAGGCGAGAATATCGACACGCTGGATATAAAACCAATCGTCAAATTTAATCTCAGATATAATGTAATTTTATATCTGGAGGCAGGCGATGCGCGATTTACGCAGTCTGGATCTTAACTTACTGAAAACCTTCGATGCTTTGCTGCAGGAGCGCAGCGTAACTCGCGCCGCCTCGCGCCTGTCTCTGACGCAGCCTGCCGTCAGCGGGATGTTGACGCGGCTGCGCGAAAGCTTCGACGATCCGCTGTTTATCCGCAGCCAGCGGGGCATCGTGCCAACGGAGCGAGCGTTACAGCTCGAGCAGCAAGTGAAACGCATCCTGCACGAAGTTGAACTGCTGCTGCGCCCGGCTGAGTTCGATCCTAAAACGTCTACGCTGACGTTTACCCTCGCGGCCACGGACTATGCGCTGCAGGCCATCGTGCTACCTTTTATTAATGCACTCCGGCGTGAAGCGCCGAATATGCGCGTCTCGGTGCGCCCGCCGGTTGACGGCCAGCTTCAGCCGATGCTGGAAAGCGGCGAGCTGGACCTTTCCATCATGACGACTTTTTCGCTGTCGGCTGACCTCCAAGTTCACACGCTGTATGAGGAGCATTACGTTTGTGCGATGGGGCAGCAGCATAGCCTGGCCCGGCAGCGGGCGATCACCCTGGATCAGTTTTGCGCCTGCGATCATGCGCTGGTGTCGTGGAGCGGTGGGGAGTTTAGCGGCGTGACCGACAGCGCTTTGCAAAAAATAAAGCGTTCGAGGCGGGTTAGCCTGTCGGTGCAGAGCTTCTTATTTTTAACCGAGATTTTAAAAACCAGCGATCTGATAGCCGTGGTACCCGCGAGGCTTATTGCCGGACAAGCGAGTATCGTCAGCCATCAGCCGCCGCTGGCGATCCCTGGTTTTACCAAAGTCGCCGCCTGGCATGAGCGCACGCATCACGACAGCGCGCACCGATGGGTAAGGGAGTTGTTATTTCGCAGCTGCAGGGCGTGATTTTTCGAAGCGAATATCTTCCCCACCTTGCTCACCCACAGCCAGCCAGCCGTGGCGCTGATAAAACGCAGCGGCGCGGCTGGCTGCCGCCGTTTCAAGCCAGATAGTGGGCTGCTGAGCAAAGAGAAACGCCTCGGCCTTTTCCAGCAGCAGTCTGCCGACGCCCAGGCCTTCAAACTGAGGCAGAACGAACATGGCAAACAGGCAGGCTTCTTCGGCAATCGCCATCGAGAAACCGGCCGGCTCACCCTCCACGTCTGCCAGCCAGATACACGGCGATTCGGCAATAATATCGGCAATAGTCTGCGGTGTGATGCCCATTTCGGCCATTTCTTCGCGCGACAGATGATTCTCTTTGACGCTGGTACGGATGGTGAAAATAGTCTCGATGTCCGCCAGGGTAGCATCCCGAAGGGTGAGATTAGGTGACATAAAATTCCTTTTTAATCTCCCCCGACAAAAGCCGGAGGGGAAAAAGCTTACTGGAAGCTGTAGCTGACGTTGATGCCCACACCATAGTTACGCCCTGGCGCTGGCTCGAAATAGCGGCCATTGCCTTCATTGACAATCACCGACCCGACGTAATCGCGGTCGAACAGATTATCAACTCGTCCCCAGATGTCCAGCAGCCAGTTTTGCCGCACGTGAAGCTTGTAGCCGGTATTCAATCCCACGGTGGTCCAGGTCGGGGCTTTGGCGCTATTCTGGTCATTCGCCTGGATATCGCTCATGTAATGAACATCCGCGCCCGCATACCAGCCATCTTCAGGCGCGTAGCCAAACGACGCGTAACCCATGTTGCGGGCGATGCCCGGCATTCGGTTACCGCGGCAGTCATTTGCCCCGCATACGTTGGTGCGGTAGGTCGCCTCCAGGTACGTCCAGGCCATTTTCAGTCGCCAGTCGGCGGCAAACTGCTGATCGAGGGAAAGTTCCAGCCCACGGCGGCGAGTTTCGCCGGCATTTTTATAGGTGGTACGCCCGCCGCCGCTTTGATCAACCACGATCTCATTATCGGTGTCGGTCTGGAACAGGGCGGCGGTAAACAGGCCATTGCCAACGCGGTTTTTGCTGCCTACTTCTACCGTTGTGCTGGTGGACGGCTGCAGAGCAAAGTTAAGCCCGGCCGCGCCGTTGTCGCGGTAAGAAAGCTCGTTAATGGTCGGCGTTTCAAACCCGCGGCCAGCGGAAGTGTAAATATTCCAGCCGTCGGTGACGGCATATTTCAGCGAGGCCGCAGGCAGCCACTTGTGATAGCTGGCGCTGCCGCTGTCATCGCCGTTTTTCCCGACGATGTAATAATCGTTGGAATCAAAATAGACCGAGCTGTAGCGCACGCCCGCATCCAGACTGAGTTTATCGGTGAGTTGCCACGTGGTTTGCAGGTACGGGTCGAGGTTCCACATCAGATTGCGTTCGTTGCGGCGCAGATTGCCCTGTTCGCCGAGCAGCGTCGCGCCATTGACCGTCACAAAGTTCTCGTAACCTTTGCGCTTCTCAGTCATCGTCTCGTAGTCCAGCCCGGTGGTGAAGCTGACCGGCACGCTGCCGAGTTCGCCGTTGTGCGTCCAGCGGGTATCGATGCCCTGGTAATGCCTTGCCAGTTGGATCACGCCCCCCGGATGCGTTGGGTTTTTCTGCGCTGACACAGGAATGGACTGAAACTGCGTAGTTTCGCGCACGCCCGCGTACATCATCACGCTCAGGTCATCGTGCTCGCTGAGCTGCCGGTCGTAGCGCAGGCCGCCCTGAGTTTGCTTCGTTGTTTTTCGCGTATTGTACTGATCGGCGCGGGGGGCCTGCGTTGGGTTATCGCGCCACTCCTGCTCGGTCAGGCCGCCGGGATCGTTGGCGTCAATATCCACGCTGTTGAACAGCAATGTCAGCTTGCTGACGTCATTCAGACGAACGCCGAGCTTCGCATTCCCAAGATTCTTCTGCGCGCTGCTGTGGTCACGGTAGCCGTGCGTGGTAAAGCGCGAGGCAGAAATTGCATAGTCCACATCTCCGGCCTGCGTGCCGTCGCCGGTGGAGCCGGTGGCCTTCACGCTGTTGCGCCAGCTGCCAAAGCTACCGTAGTAACTACTGGCCTCAACGGTTGGCGGCTGTCGGCCTGTTTCCGTTTTGACGTTAACCACACCGCCGGACGAGTTGCCGTAGAGCGCTGAGAACGGGCCGCGAAGCACTTCCACGCTGTCCACGCTGTTCAAATCGATATTGGACGTTTGCCCCTGGCCATCCGGCATGGTGGCCGGGATGCCGTCCACATACATGCGCACGCCACGCACGCCGTACGTCGAGCGTGAACCAAAACCGCGCACGGAAAGCTGTAAATCCTGAGCATAGTTTTGGCGGTTTTGAATTTGCAGGCCCGGCACGCTGCCGAGGTTTTCCGACAGGTTTATCCGTGGGGCGGCCTGGCGCAAATCATCGCCATACACCACGCTGACCGCAGCTGGCGTATCGAGCTCAGAAACGGTTGTCGGTTTAGCGGTGACCAGCAGCGTAGATTCGTCTTTGGGCTGTGTGTCAGCGGCTTGTGTAAAACCGGGAGTGAAAGCCGGGATCAGGAGAAGGGAAAGGGCGGTTTTATGCGTGTGGAGCGTTTTTTTCTGGGGTTTCTTCATCGGGGAGTGTTTTACGGTATGCGCAATTGTCAGGATTGTGAACTGTATATGTTAGTTCCTGTGTGTAAGTTTTGAAAATTATTAGCGCACGTAACGTTAACAATAAGTTATGACTGATGAAATTAACGGCGAAATATTTTTAATTTTTTCTGCATCCAGCGGCGCCCCCTCAATCGTATATCAGACTGTGAGCAACTCTCTTGCTCCCTACAATTGAGGAATTGAACATGAACAAGTACTTTACCTCCGCCGTGTGCGCCTCCGTTTTTTTCAGTTCTCTATGCATTGCCGCGATGAATCACGACGCTGTTATGGTCGGCGGCGCGGCGATGTACCCGTCGAAAAATATCATTGAAAATGCGGTGAATTCTAAAGATCACACCACGCTGGTTGCGGCGGTGAAGGCCGCAGGTTTAGTGGATACGCTGGAGAGCAAAGGGCCGTTTACCGTCTTTGCCCCAACCGATGCCGCGTTTGCCAAACTGCCGGCGGGCACGGTCAGCAACCTGGTGAAACCAGAAAATAAAGCCACGTTGACCAGCATCCTGACGTACCACGTGGTGGCAGGGAAATACGACATGAAAGCGCTGGAGAAAAAAATCCAGCAGGGTGGCGGCAGCGCAGAATTAAAAACGGTGAACGGCCAGCCGCTGTGGATCATGAACAATGGCCCGCACAATATTCAGATTAAAGACGGGAAAGGCAACATCGCCAATATCAGCACCTATGACGTGAACCAGAAAAATGGCGTGATAGACGTGATTGATACCGTACTGATGCCGAAGTGAGTGTCTATACTCGATCCAGGCCCGTCGCCTGGTCGAGAAAATTATGGATAAAACTCTGGTAGAACAGCAGGTAAAACTGATGCGGGCGGTTGCTGAAGGCGACCGCCGCGCATTTGAACAACTCTATCGCCTGACGTCCCCCCATTTGTTTGCCGTGGCGCTGCGTACCGCGCAGCGCCGGGCGTGGGCCGAAGAGATTCTGCACGATGCTTTTCTCACGGTATGGAATAAAGCCTCAGGCTACGATCCGGCCATCAGCGCCCCCGTGACCTGGCTGACCCACATCGTTCGCAACCGCTGTATCGACTGGCTGCGCAGCGGCCAGTCCCGCGCGGCAAATCAGGAAGACGAACTCGGCGACAACGCGGCCGACATTGAAAATGAAGGGGACAACGGCTGGGGCGATGAACAGCAGGCAGGCCGCCTGCGCGGATGCCTTGACAATTTGACCAGCGAGCAGCGGCAGAGCGTGGTGCTGGCCTACTATCAGGGGATGTCCCACGGCGATATTGCCGACTGGCTACAGCAGCCGCTCGGCACGGTGAAAAGTTGGATCCGCCGGGCGCTGGATCACCTTAAGGATTGCGTCGGACTATGAACAGCAGCCAAGAAATAGATAACGCCCTGGCCTCTGAATACGCGCTGGGCACGCTGCGCGGGAGTGCCCGGTTGCGCTTCGAAAAACGTCTCCATGCCGAGCCGGATCTCGCCGCGCTCGTGGGCCGCTGGCAAACCCTGCTTGGTGGCCTGGACAGCCAGACCCAGCCGCAGCTTCCGCCGGAAACGGTGTGGAAGAAAATTCAGCTTAGCCTGCCGCCCGAGCGGAATGCCGTCGTGCGCTCGCGTTGGAACTGGAACTATCTTGGCTGGGCGCTCGCCGCCGGGCTTGCTGCAGTTGCGCTGGTGCCATACTTCAGTAGCAAAGCACCGGAGCTGGCACCGCTCATGGTGCTTAACGGTGCCAGCCAGCAGGGGCAGTGGCTGGTGAGCGCCGACAGCGACCGTAAAACGCTGCGCCTGACGCCGCTGCAGCTGGCCTCCGTCTCCGCCAGCAATAGCCTGCAGCTGTGGGCTATCCCGGTTGGCGCGAAGCCCGTCTCGCTTGGGCTTTTGGACAGTAAATCGGTGACCCAGGTGAGTAACGGAAACGTGACATTGTCACGAGGTGTGACAATCGCCATCAGCCTGGAGCCGCAGGGCGGTTCGCCAACCGGGCAGCCGACGGGGCCGGTAGTGTATAGCGGGGTGTTGTGAATAAGTTTACTGCGAATGTGATGGCGATGAAGTTCTGTTCACCGAAAGTGGGGGCCGCTGGGAAAACGGAAAATATAGCCGGCTCTCCACTCTGGGTCAGACCGCGGAAAACCCGCGGTGTGCAATTTAAGAAGCGTTTTTTTGATTTTTTTTGTCTGGGCGCAAAATATTGCAGGGCAAGCAATTAATCGTGTTATTAGAATCTTAATTAATGCTCTTTAATGTCTCAATCAACATAGTTCGAAATTATTAAGCTAGTTCTTGTTGAACTTATGCTTGCTGGCATTTAATTTATATTTGATATTTACTCCTGATTGCTGTGAGGTTTTTTTAAAAATAGAAGCGTAAAAATGATCTAATACTAAATAAATGACAATTTTAACGGAGTAAAGGATGTATCCTAAAAATGCACATTACATTTGGATTGGCAATCAACCATTACCACAATACGCAGTAAGTAATATCATACACTTCAAATCAAATAATCCACATTACACAGTCTATCTTTGGACCACCAATCCACACAGAATAATCAATGATGTCATTAACTTTGGTTACAGTTCTCGATTTATAAGCCTGATAAATTGCCGTGGTTTACCTGATATGACAGGATATGTTCAATCCGCTATTGAGCGGGAAATGTCTGATAGTACTTACCATAATTATGCAGCAGCCTCTGATATTTTACGATTGGTCATTTTAGAAAAATTCGGCGGTATTTATATGGATGTTGATGTTATGGTGTCCGGTAGCCTTGGGCTAATATCTCCAGAAAGAATAAGCAGTACTGGCGCGTCTGATATATTAATACATCAGGAGGTGCTGGATAATAAAACACGATTATCCAATGCAGTTATTGTCAGCCAACCAAATACTAATACCCTGAAAAAAATGATTAACTATGCAATTGCGCCCTATACGAAAAATCACCTTTATGAAATGGGATTTGGTCGAACTGCGGGTAAGGATTTATTAAGAAAGGCATTAAGCGATTTGAAAGAAATCCCATTAAGGGAAATAATGTGGGTAGGAAAGAGAGCAGTACCTTCTCTTCGCCATCAAATAACTATATATCTGACGGGGCCAGGGTTAATGGATGCATACCTTCAAGCCAGTGGTTTAAGCCAACGTTTTAAGACAACAAAAATACTCAAAGAACCTGCTCGATTTGGACAACGGGAAAACAACTTTACCGGAACCTGGATGCGGGGCATGAACGGTAAAGGTGCATGGGTAGTTCCTGCCAGAAAATTTAACAGTACCATTTAACTGATAATCCTACATCGTAGGGGTGGACTGACCCCATAGAGGTAAAGAGATACTGGTTTATCCCCTCTCCCCGGTGGGGAGAGGGTTAGGTTGAGGGGCACTACTCGTGGTGATCGTGGACCTGCTGAGCCACTTCATGCACGCGCTTACGAGCGCTAAACCAGCCCAGCGTCAGCAGAATCGCCAGCACCGGAATAGAAGCAATCGTGAACGTCCCGTTCGGGTAATCCATCGCCATCAAGACCAGCACGCCAAGCAGGAACAGCAGCGTCAGCCAGGAAGTAAACGGCGCGCCCGGCAGCTTGAAGCTCACGTCGTCCGCTTTCCCTTCTTTAATCGCCTTGCGCAGGCGAATCTGGCACAGCACGATAAACGCCCAGGAGGTGATGATGCCCAGAGACGCCATATTCAGCACGATCTCAAATACCTGCGAAGGCACCAGATAGTTGAGGAACACGCCAAGCACGTACACGCCGCTGGTGACCAGAATCCCGGCATACGGCACCTGATTCTTGCTCATTTTCGACATGAACTGTGGCGCGGAACCGCCCATCGACATCGAACGCAGAATACGCCCGGTGCAGTACAGGCCGGAGTTCAGGCTGGAGAGCGCGGCGGTTAACACCACGATATTCATCACGTCGCCGATGTAAGGCACGCCGAGCTTCGAGAAGAAGGTCACGAACGGGCTTTGTCCCGCCTGATAGGCGTTCCACGGCAGCAGCAGAACCAGCAGCACCACGGAGCCAACATAGAACAGGCCGATACGCCAGATAACGCTGTTAATGGCCTTCGGCACCATGGTTTTCGGGTCTTTACATTCCCCGGCGGCGGTACCCACCAATTCGATAGAGGCGAAGGCGAACACTACGCCCTGAATCAGTACCAGCGCAGGCAGCAGACCGTGGGGGAAGAGACCGCCGTTATCGGTTATCAGATGGAACCCGGTGCTGTTACCGTCAATTGGTTTCCCGGTGCCGAGGAAAATGGTGCCGACGATCAGGAAGGCGACGATAGCCAACACTTTGACCAGCGCAAACCAGAACTCCATCTCGGCGAACCATTTCACGCCAATCATGTTCATCGCCGCAACCACGGCGAGCGCGCCGAGGGCGAAGACCCACTGCGGCACATCACCGAACGCACCCCAGTAATGCATGTAGAGCGCCACGGCGGTGATATCCACGATACCGGTCATCGCCCAGTTGACGAAATACATCCAGCCGCAAACGTAGGCGGCTTTTTCACCTAGGAATTCACGGGTGTAGGAGACGAAACTGCCGCTGGACGGGCGATGGATAACCAGCTCGCCCAAAGCGCGGAGGATGAAGAAAGAGAAAATGCCGCAAACCAGATAAATTAACGCCAGCGCGGGCCCTGCTGCCTGCAGGCGCGCACCTGCGCCGAGGAACAGGCCGGTACCGATGGCACCGCCGATAGCAATCATCTGCACGTGGCGATTGCCCATCGCCTGGTGATACCCCGAGTCCTGAGAATTCAACCAGCGCCGTTTGGCGGCGCGGTGTTCCGCTTCAGTCTTTGTTTTCATTGAGATTCCTGTCTGCCTTTGAGTTAAAAAGCGCCGTCCTTTTCCGCCCGTTAATTCTGGCTGCGGAGGCCGTGAAAAAGAGGGCGAGGAATCCTGGCAGAAAATTGAATGAGAAGCAAAATTACAAACTTGTCATTTTAGTGGCGGCGTTCTGTTGGTGTGACGGGCGTAACATTCCTGCTATACCGGGACTCAGAGAAGCGCTGCATCATGAACATAAAATGGTCAAAAAAAGGGCTGGCGATGGCCTGCGTGCTGGCAGGGGTGGCAGGACTTTGGCTGTACTCCCAGGCTTCATCGCCGGCAACGCAAAAGAAAACGGCGCTGCCGAAAGTTAGCCTGATAGCCGCGGCCAGCCAAACGCTGCCGCTAACGTTCTCCACCCAGGGGCATCTCGTGTCGCTCAATGAGGTGGATATTCGCGCGCAAATCACCAGCCCGGTAAGCCAGGTTGCCTTCCACGAAGGGGATTTTGTTAAGCAAGGGCAGCTGTTGTTTGTGCTGGATGATGCCGAAGAGCAGGCCGCGCTGGGTCACGCCCAGGCCCAGTTGGGGGTCATTAAAGCCGAGCTGGATAAAGCCGCTCGCGACCTCAGCCGTGGCCAGCCGCTGCTGAAAACCCACTACATTTCGTCTTCAGACTGGGATGCGCTGGTCAGCGCGCAACAGCAGGCGGCGGCGCAGTACAAGTCCGCCCAGGATGATATACACACCGCCCAGGCGCAGCTCGCCTATACCCGCATTTACGCGCCTGTTAGCGGCAAAACAGGCGCATTGAACGTGCATATCGGCAGCCTTGCGCAGCCGGGCAGCACGTTACCGATGGTCAGTATTAATCAGTTTGACCCGATTGGCGCAGAATTTACCCTGCCGGAGCAGGATCTCAACGCGGTGGTCGCCGCGCAGCATCAGGGGCCGGTGGAGGTGCAAGTGACCGACGCCAGCGGAAAACCGGTGACCGGCACGCTCAGTTTCATTGATAACACCGTCAGCCAGGACAGCGGCACGGTGAACTTTAAAGCCCGCTTTGCGAACGGTGAAAACCAGCTCTGGCCGGGGGCCTATCAGAACATTACGGTCAGCGCGGGCAGCACGCCGAATGTCGTTGTTTTACCGCCTCAGGCCGTGCAGGACGGCCCCGACGGGCATTTTGTCTACGTTATCGATGCCCAAATGCACGCCACAACGCAACCGGTCACATTGTTGCGCATCCAGCAGCAAATGGCGGTGGTGAGCGGCATTCAGCCCGGCATGAAAGTGGTGCTGGAAGGGGCCAACGCCCTGCGTCCGGGAATGGCCGTGAAGGTGGTTAACGCGCCAGCGGGGTCTGCATCATGACATTTGCCGAACAATGCCTGAAACGGCCGATTGCCGTGATGCTGCTGTGGCTGGCGGTGATGGTCGCCGGCGCGGTGTGCTGGTTTAAACTGCCCATTGCCGCGCTGCCCAACTACGACACGCCGACGATTCAGGTCAGCGCTTCGCTTTCCGGCGCCAGCCCCGAAACCATGGCTTCGTCCGTGGCAACGCCGCTGGAGAAAAAGCTGTCGACCATTCCCGGCGTGGTTAACATGACCTCCAACAGCCTCGAGGGCGCCACTACGATCGTCATTGAGTTTGATCCGTCCCGGGATATTGATTCGGCGGCGGTGGACGTGCAGTCCGCGCTGTACCAGGCGTTAAAGCAGCTGCCGTCGCAGATGACCACGCCGCCGTCATTCCGCAAAATTAACCCGGCGGATGCGCCGATCATTCAAATTGGCATCGATTCCCCGTCGATGGCGCTGTCTGACCTGAACCGCTTCTCGGATGACCTGATCTCACCGGCGCTTTCGACCCTGAACGGCGTGGCGCAGGTGACGGTGCTGGGGCAGAAACGCTATGCCGTGCGCGTGGAGGTCAACCCGGACAAGCTGGCGGCGACAAATCTGACGCTGGAGGATGTGCATACCGCGCTCGCGGCCGCCAACGACAACTCGCCGATCGGCGAACTGGACGGTAAACGCCAGATGGTGATGCTGCAAACCAGCGGCGATTTGCGCAACGCGGCAGACTTCGCCAAAGTGATTGTTGCCACGCGTAACGGCCAGCCGGTCAGGCTATCAGATGTGGCCACCGTGCAGGACAGCATTGAAAATACGCTGAGCTACAGCGCTGTGAACGGTAACCGCGCGATTGTACTCAGCGTGCAGCGTCAGCCCGGCGCGAACATTGTTTCCACCATCGATGCCATTCGCCAACTGATGCCTAAACTGCAGGCGCAAATGCCGTCGTCGGTGAGCGTGAAGTTTCTGAACGACCGTTCGCTGTCGATCCGTGCGGCGATTCATGACGTGACGTTAACTCTGCTGTTGACCATCGCCCTGGTGGTGATGGTGATCCTGATGTTCCTGCGCCATATTCGGGCGACGATCATTCCTGCGCTCAGCCTGCCCATTTCTCTGCTCGGCGCCTTCGGCCTGATGTACGCCTTTGGCCTGAGCCTCGACAATATTTCCCTGATGGGGCTGACCATTGCCGTAGGCCTGGTGGTGGACGACGCGATTGTGGTGCTGGAGAACATCATGCGCTACATGGAAGAGGGGGAAACGCCGTACCGCGCCGCATTGAAAGGGGTGAAAGAGGTGGCGTTCACCGTTATCTCTATTTCGCTTTCCCTGGTGGCGGTGTTTATCCCTATCTTCTTTATGCCGGGGACGATTGGCCTGCTGTTCCACGAGTTTGCCTATGTGGTGTCGCTGACGATTCTGGTTTCGGCTGCGGCATCGCTCACCATTATTCCGCTGCTGGTCCCTAAACTTATCCGCGAGCACACGCCGGAAGACAAACCTGAACCGCGCTGGAGCCAGGTCTTTGAGCGTGGGTTCGAAGCGCTGCGCCGCCAGTACGGGAACGGGCTGGAATGGGCCGTGTCTCATCGCGTGATTATGATCGGCGTCGCGCTCAGCACGATTGCGCTGACCATCGGCCTGTACTGGTTTTCACCGAAAGGCTTCTTCCCGCAGGAAGATATCGGGCAGATCACTGCCAGCATTGATGCGCCGCAGGATATGTCCTATCTCGGTCGGCTGGGCGTGGCGCAGCAGCTGGGTAAAACGCTGATGAAAGATCCGTGCGTCAGCGACGTCCTGACCCGCGTTGACCACGACACCACGCAGCTAAGCCTGACGCTAAAAGATCAAGGCCAGCGCCCGCCGTTGGACGCGGTGCTGAAACAATTGCGTTCGGAAACCGGCTATTTGCCGGGCATTAAAGTTTACTTTAGCCCGGTGCAAAACCTGCGCGTGGGCGGCCGCAGTGCGAAAAGCAGCTACCAGTACACGCTGCAGGCGGTCAGCAGCGGCGATACCAGCCTCAACGACTGGGCCAACCGGCTGATGGCAGAGATGCAAAAAAGCGGGGTGTTTGTCGGCCTGAATACCGACGCCCAGCTCAACGGGCTACAGGCGCAGTTGGTCATCGACAGAAACAAAGCTTCGCTGATGGGCGTGGATATTCAGCAGATTCGCGACACGCTGTATGACGCCTTCGGGACTTACCAGGTGTCGACAATTTATGCCCCGGAAGACAGCTACGAAGTGATCATGGAAGTGCAGGAGCCGTTCCGACAGGACGAAAGTGATTTGTCGAAAATCTATGTCCGGTCATCAAGTGGGGCGCTACTGCCCATCACCACCTTTACAACGATTTTGCGCACCCAGGGCGTGACGGCGGTCAACCACCAGGGGCAGTTGCCGGCGATTACGCTTTCGTTCGACCTTGCGCCGGGGAAATCGCTGTCGGATGCGACGGCGGCCATTGCCCAGGCCCAGCAGGCGATTCATCTGCCGTCTTCGGTGTTTGGCACCTACGCCGGGCAGGCGGCGCTGTTTCAGCAGTCCCAGAGCAGCCAGATCTGGCTGATTGTGCTGGCGCTGGCGGTGATTTACGTGATTCTCGGCGTGCTGTATGAAAGCTGGATCCACCCGCTGACCATTCTGCTTGGTCTGCCGTCGGCGGCAGTGGGCGCGCTGCTGGCGCTCAGGCTGTTTAATCTCGATCTTACGTTTATCGCGATGATTGGTATTCTGCTGCTGATAGGTATTGTCAAAAAGAACGCTATCATGATGATAGATTTCGCGTTAGTGGCGCAGCGTGAACACGGCATGACGCCGCATGATGCCATTATGCAGGCCTGCTTGCAGCGGTTCCGCCCGATTATGATGACCACGCTTTGCGCTATCATGGGGGCGATCCCCATTGCGCTTGGCCTGGGGGCCGGGGCCGAGCTGCGCCAGCCGATGGGCGTGGCGATTGTCGGGGGGCTGCTGCTCTCGCAGCTGATCACCTTATTTATTACGCCGGTTCTGTTCCTGCTGTTTGACGGCAACCCACAAGGAACGAAGGAGTGACGATGAAAATTCTGCTGGTGGAAGATCAGAAAATGGCCTCGGAGTACATTGCCAAAGGGCTGCGCGAGAACGATTTCGTGGTCGACGTCGCCGGGAACGGTATCGACGGCCTGCATTATCTCCTGACCACTGACTATGACCTGGCGATCCTTGACGTGATGCTGCCCGGTATTGACGGCTGGAAGATCATTGAAATGGCGCGGCAGGCCGGAAAACAGACGCCCATCATGTTTCTGACCGCGCGGGATGATGTGGAGGACAGAGTCCATGGCCTCGAACTGGGCGCGGAAGATTATCTGATCAAGCCCTTTTCCTTTAGCGAGCTGTTGGCGCGTGCACGGGTGATTCTGCGCCGCTCCGCGCCACCCACCGCCATTCTTGAAGAAAATCTGCTGCAGGTGGGCGATCTGAAGCTCGATTTTCTGCGGCACAAAGTGTCCCGCGCCGGGGTGCGAATAGAGCTGACGCAAAAAGAATTTTTGCTGCTAAGCCTGCTGATGCGCCGCTCGGGTGAAGTGCTCTCCCGCACGGTGATTGCCGAGCAGGTGTGGGACATGAATTTTGATCCGGAAACGAACGTCATAGACGTCGCCATCCGCCGTTTGCGCAACAAAATTGACGACGGTTTTGAGGATAAATTACTCCACACCCTGCGCGGCGCGGGGTACGTGCTGGAATTACGCGGATGATAAAACTGTCGCATTTGTCGATCACGGCGCGCCTGACGCTCTACTTCTCCGTCACGATGGCCATCGTGCTTTACAGCGTGTCCGGCGTGCTTTATTCGACCATGCGCCAGCAGCTCAACCATAAAGATGAGCTGGAGCTGCAAAGTTCTATCCAGTTCCAGCAGGAAATTGCCACGGCAATTGGCGAGCGCCAGGACAACGGGGAAGAGTGGCAAACCGAGCTGCTGGAGTCCGTGGTGCGGCAGGAGCGCCTGTCGCTGCGCATCTTCAGCCCGGAAGGTAAGGTGTACGCGCAATCCAACAATATGGTTATCCCGGAGCAGGACTTTCCGCTGCCGGGCCCCGGGTTTAGCTACCGGGAATGGCATTATCGCGCAGAGAATATCCGGCAAAAATACTTAATTACCTCCACGCTGTTCACCCTCAAAAATAACCAGAAATGGCTGGTGCAGGCGGCGCTCAACGTCTCCGGCAACAACGAAATTATCAACACCTATTACAAGCGAATGCAGTTTTTCGCCGCGTTGGCGATTCTGCTGTTTGCCGCTTTTGGCTGGTGGCTTGCCCGAAGGGGATTAGCGCCGCTGCGCACGATCACCACTGAAATTGAGAAAATTCACGCCAACGATCTGCATACCCGGATCCTGGATCAGCGCTGGCCGCCGGAGCTGAACGCGCTGGCGGCGTCGTTTGACCGCATGATGATGCGCCTTGAAGCCTCGTTCCATCAGTTAAATCGCTTTTCCTCGGACATTGCCCACGAGCTGCGCGGGCCGATAAATAACCTGATCTCGGCCGCCAGCGTCATTCAGACAAAGGATCGCAGCGCCGAAGAGTATCAGGACACGCTGGCGGCAATCATTGAAGAGGGCGAACGTCTGTCGCGCATGATCTCCTCTATGCTGTTCCTTGCCAGGGCGGACAACAGCCGCGAAGTGCTGAATGCCGAATGGCTCAGCAGCGCCCATGAATTCGAAAAACTGATTGGTTTCTACGACATTCTGGCAGAAGAAAAAGAGATCACCCTCGAAAGCCGGGGAGACGTTTCATTCTATGCTGACCCGCAGCTTATCCAGCGCGCGCTTTCCAACCTGCTCTCTAATGCGTTGCGCCACACGCCAGAAAAGGGACATATCACGCTCAGCGCAAAAATTGCCGATGAACGGGTGGTATTGAGCGTGAGTGATAATGGCGAAGGCATCAAACCCGAACATCTGCCGCTGATTTTTGATCGCTTTTTCCGGGGAGAAGCCTCCCGCAGCGCCACGGAAAACACCGGACTGGGGCTGGCGATTGTGAAAACCATTGCGGAACTGCACGGCGGCAAAATCAGCGTGGTCAGTGAGCCTGGGCGCGGTAGCACGTTTACGCTGTCATTGCCGCTGCACGACAAAGCCTGAGTACCGCAGAATAATCTCTTCTGGCAGGAACAATATTACGCGGCATGAGTCTCAGTGACTTAACAGGTAGCCTTTTGTGCCGACCTGAATAAAATCCAAACAGATGAAACGTGTTTAGCTCCAGTAGAGACTGGGGCGTTCACTATGAGTTTCTGGGATCATCGCTTTTATTGTTATGGAAAACCTGCCCAATGCTATTGAAACACTTTTCTCGCCGTGCCATTGCCGTGGCCGTGGCGCTGATAATTGCCCTCACCATCGCTCTGTTCTTCTTCCTCAGAAGCCCCGATACCCCTGATTATGTCACGGCCCCTGTACGCAAAGGCGATATCGAAAACTCTGTCCTGGCAACCGGTCGAATCGATGCTATCGAACGCGTTAACGTCGGGGCACAGGTTTCAGGCCAGGTCAAGTCGCTCAAAGTGAAGCTGGGCGACCATGTCACCAAAGGGCAGTCCATTGCCGACATTGATGATGTGCCCCAGCGTAACGACCTGCGTAACGCCGAAGCCGCACTCAATGTGGTCAAAGCCGAACTGCAGGCTAAGCAAGCGCTCCTGAAACAGTCTGAATTGCGGTTCAAACGCCAGCGGCAAATGCTGAGCGAGGACGCCAGTTCGCGCGAGGATTTTGAGTCTGCGGAGGCTACGCTCGCCACTACACGGGCGGAATTACTCTCACTGAATGCCAGGCTTGTCCAGGCGCAAATCGAAGTAGATAAGAAAACCGTCGATCTGGGTTATACCCGAGTCGTTGCGCCAATGGACGGCGTAGTTATTGCCGTGGTCACGCAGCAGGGGCAGACGGTGAACTCCAGCCAGAGTGCGCCGACGATTATCAAGCTGGCTCGTCTCGATGTGATGACCATCAAAGCACAGATCTCTGAGGCCGATATCACCCGTATTTCTCCAGGACAAAAGGCCCGTTTCACGATTTTCTCTGAGCCGGACAAGCACTATGACGCGACGCTGCGCACCGTTGAGCTGGCGCCAGAGTCGGTAATGAAAGATGACTCTCTTGCCGGGAGCAGTTCGGCATCAGGGTCTGGCACCTCAAATGCTTCCGTTTACTACAACGCGCTGCTCGACGTGCCTAACCCAGACAATCGTCTGCGTATCGCGATGACGGCACAGGTCACGCTGCTGGCCGGTGAAGCCAAAGATGCGCTGCTGGTCCCGATTCAGGCCGTGCATAAAGCTGAAGGGAATAAGCAGGAGGTGCAGGTGTTGCTGGCTGACGGCAGGCTGGAAGCCCGAGAAGTGAAAACCGGGATCACCAACAGCGTCGATATTCAGATCCTCGAAGGGCTAAACGTCGGGGAAAATGTCGTGCTGTCACAGCCGGGTGAGAAAGCGCCTGGGGAAGGGTTTGTGCTGTGAGTAACATCATCGAGCTGAAGGGCATTAGCCGGACCTACGGTAACGGCGGTCAGGCGCTGACCGTGCTGAAAAATATCAATTTGACCATCGCCGCCGGGGAAATGGTGGCGATCATCGGTGCATCAGGATCGGGTAAGTCGACCCTGATGAATATCATGGGCTGTCTCGACGTGCCCGACAGCGGCGATTATTACATTGGCGGGCAAAATGCCGCCCAGCTTTCGCCGGATGAACTGGCCCGGGTTCGGCGGGAGCATATCGGCTTTATCTTCCAGCGCTACCATCTGATGCCCGACCTTAGCGCGCTGGGCAACGTTGAGATCCCCGCTATTTATGCCAACACCGAGCGTGACAAGCGCCGGCTGCGCGCCGCCGCACTGCTTGGCAGACTGGGCTTGGAAGGCCGTGAGCATCATAAACCCGGCGAGCTTTCTGGCGGCCAGCAGCAGCGCGTCAGTATTGCCCGTTCGTTGATCAATGGCGGGGAAATTATTCTGGCCGATGAGCCAACCGGCGCGCTGGATTCTCAGTCAGGCCAAGAGGTCTTAGCCATCCTGAGCGAACTTAACCAGCGCGGTCATACGGTCGTGATGGTGACCCACGACATGAAGGTGGCCCAGCACGCTCAGCGCATTATCGAACTGCGAGACGGTGAAATTATCGCCGATAGCGGCAGTAAGGTCACCGCCACGCAAACTTTGCCGCCGCCTAACCGTACCCGCCAAAGCCGCTGGCAAAGTATGCTCGACCGCACGCGTGAATCGCTGCAAATGGCGCTCAAAGCGATGAATGCGCATCGTTTACGCACCACGCTCACCATGACCGGGATCATTTTCGGTATTGCCGCCGTTGTGACCGTCGTGGCACTGGGCGAGGGCGCGAAGCAAAAGACGCTGGAGAATATTAAAGATCTGGGCACCAACGTGGTGAGTATCTATCCCGGGCGAGATTTCTTTGATGACAGTATTGAGGGCATTCGTACTCTGGTGCCGGCTGACGCGGAGGCGCTGGCAAAGCAGGGATTTGTCGATAGCGTCAGCCCGGAGGTAAGTGCCTCAGACAACATTCGTTTTCTGGGTAAGTCTGCAACCGCGTCTATCAACGGCGTAGGGCGAGATCACTTCCGCGTTAATGGCATTCAGCTTCTGGAAGGGACCACCTTCAGGGACGACCGTACCGCCCTGCAGGAGGTCATTATTGATGAAAATGCCCGCAAAGCGCTGTTCGACGCCGCCGGATTACAGGCGCTGGGGCAAATTGTTTTTCTTGGTTCCGTGCCGGCACGGGTGGTGGGCATTGCCCAAAGCAATAACCGGAGCTACGCGCCAAACCGCATTACCGTGTGGATGCCCTACAGCACGGTGATGTACCGCATGGTAGGCAAGCCGGTGCTGACCAGCATCAGCGTCCGACTGAAAGACAATGTGGCAAACGAAGCGGCGGTGAGCGCTATCTCCCAGCTGCTTACTCAGCGCCACGGCGTAAAAGATTTCCAGCTCTATAACTTCGAACAGATCAGAAAATCTATCGAGCGTACCTCGATGACCTTCAGCATTTTAATTCTGATGGTTGCCTGCATCTCGCTGATGATCGGCAGCATCGGCGTGATGAACATCATGCTGGTGTCGGTCACCGAACGAACCCATGAAATCGGCGTACGAATGGCGGTAGGCGCCCGGCGGAGCGACATCATGCAGCAGTTTATGATTGAGGCCGTATTGGTCTGCCTGATTGGCGGCGCGTTAGGTATTGCGCTGTCGTATGCCGCCGGAGCGCTATTTACCGCCCTGGCCGGCGGGATGTTCACGGCTATTTATTCGTGGCAGGCCGCCGCCGCCGCGTTTTTCTGTTCAACATTAATCGGCATGATCTTCGGTTATCTCCCCGCCCGCAAGGCGGCAAGGATGGACCCGGTCGTTTCACTGGCCAGCGAGTAACCTATGAAATTTTTATCACCTTTGGCTTTGTGCCTGGCTGCCGCGCTGAGCGCAGGCTGCGCAAATACGCTTAAAAGCGACTATCACGCTCCGGAAGTACGCTATCCCGCCAGCTGGGACAAGAGCGATGCTACCCGCGACCTGGCCCCGTTTGACTGGCAGGCGTTTAACGATCCCCACCTGGATAACTGGCTGCGCCAGGTTATGGCCAGCAATAACGATGTCGCGATTGCCGTACTGCGGGTGTATCGGGCGAGACTCGACGCGGAAAGAGTCGGTATCACCAACGATCCCGGGCTCAGAGGTTCACTGGGCGTAGACGGGAAAAATCAGCTCAATAACTCGTCAGGCTGGACAAAAAGCAGCGCCGCGAGTCTCAGTACCAGCTATGAGCTTGATCTCTGGGGCAAAATAGCCCGCCAGCGCGATGCGGCGGAGTGGGCAACTCATGCCAGCGAAGAAGATTTACGCGCCGCACGCCTGACGCTGCTTTCAGAGGCCAGCAATAATTACTGGCGCATTGGCTTTGTGAACCAACAAATCAATGTCCTCCTGCAGAGCATCGGCTATGCAAAAGAAACGCTTCGCCTCGCCGGGGCTCGTTATCGTGCAGGAGGTGCTTCCGCGCTGGATGTTGTGGACGCGCAGCAAAGTTTACTCGCGCAGGAAAATCGGCTCACTGGATTGCAGCGAGAGCGCCTGCAGGTTCTGAATCAGCAGGCCGTTTTGCTGGGTACCGCTCCGGGCAGCTCAGTGGTTGAGCCTACAAAACTGCCCGACGGCCCTCTGCCGCAGGTTAACGCGAACATTCCTGCCAGCGTACTGATGCATCGGCCCGATATCAGCGCGCAAGAGTGGCGGGTGCGTGAAGCCCTGGCCAATGTTGATATACGGCGCACCGAATACTATCCCGCATTCACCCTGACGGGATCGCTTGGTTCCGGCAGTAGCTCGCTGCTAAACGTGCTGCATAATCCCATCGCTTCCGTTGGCGCAAGTCTGACGCTGCCGTTCCTGGAATGGCGGCAGCGGGGCGTGGAGGTGAAAATTGCCCGTAACGATTACGAACAGCGGGTGCTGGCGTTTAAACAGTCGCTTTATAAGGCGATGAGCAGCCTTGAAGACGAACTCTCCCTGCGCGATCAGCTTCTGGCTCAGGAGATAAGACTCCGGGAGGGGCTGGATCTTGCGCGTAAGTCTGAGCGCTTGAATGAGGTACGTTACCGCCAGGGCGCCGCGCGTATCTCATTCTGGCTAGATGCCCAAGAGAAACGCCGCCAGGCAGAGCTATTGCTGGATGAAAACCGCTTCAACCAGCTCCAGAATCTGGCAAAAATTTATCTCGAGTTTGGCGGGTCGTCTGCTTTCCCCTAAATCTTGCTAACTAATTCTCCCCAAACAGAAAACGGTTTTTCTTTCGCGGATGCTCGTTTAAAGTTTTGCTGGCTGAATGGGTTTCAGCCAGCAAAATAATAAACAACCGTTTATTTTATGGGGAAGGGTGAAGGCATGCGTGTGTCAGATTATATCCGGCTGTTATTTCTTGCCGCGGTGTGGGGAGCCAGCTTCCTTTTTATGAAAATAGCGGCACCAGAGTTCGGGGCGGTAAATACGGCCTTTTTAAGGGTGTTTTTTGGCTGTACAGGGCTGGCGGTGATTCTTTTCACCCTGAGATCATCCTTCCGCTTTGAGGGGAAATTCCGTTCGGCGCTTATTCTGGGCGCAATTAACTCCGGGCTGCCCTTTTTTATGTATTGTCTCGCCGCAAAATGGTTACCTGCCGGATACTCCGCCATTTTAAACGCCACCACGCCGCTTATGGGCGCCATTATTGGCTTCTCCTTCTTTAGTGAGAAATTAACGGCGCGAAAATGGCTGGGCGTAGTGCTGGGCCTGGCAGGGATAATGGTGATTACATCGGTCGGGGATGCGCATTCCAGCGGGGAGAAGATCGCCGGAATTATCGCCTGCCTGGTGGCCACGAGTTGCTACGGTGTGGCAGGCTTTTTAACCCGCCGCTGGATCTCCAATAAAGGCGGGCTTGACCCTAAAATCGTCGCCTTCGGCAGCCAAATCGGGGCCACGCTTTTCCTGTTACCGTTCTTTACCTGGAGCGTGGCGACCGGTCCGGCAATAAACTGGCTGCAGGGCGATGTCTGGCTCAGCTTGCTGGGTCTGGGGATCCTCTGTACCGCCGTGGCCTATATTTTTTACTTCCGCTTAATTGCCGATATCGGGCCGTTACGCAGCCTCACGGTGACTTTTCTCATTCCCCCGTTCGGCGTGTTGTGGGGCTACCTCATTTTGCATGAAACCATTAGCGAAGCGTTTATCATCGGGGCTGTCATTGTTTGTTTCTCCGTCTGGCTGGTGATAAGCCCGGACAAGAAAACGCTCACCGCAAAAAGTTAACCCTGGCACCGGTTGCGAATAATTGTGGTTATACTAGCCGCGAGCCCGGATAAGGTTTCCGGGCTACGCCGTGAAGGAAAAACAATGCAACGAGAAGCGCTGTTCACTGTGGTATTTGACCGGTATCAGGTTGAGCCCGACTACCCGTGGGAAAAGTTTAAGGACTACGCCGTGCTGCGCCATCGCTTCAAGCGGAAATGGTTTGGCGTGGTGCTGAGTATTTCCGCCGCAAAGCTGGGGCTGGAAAGCGATGAAGTCGTCGATATTCTCAACGTCAAAGTGATGCCTGGCGCCGTGGGCTCGCTGAGAATGCAGCCGGGAATTTTACCGGCATATCACATGAACAAAGAGCATTGGGTCACGGTATTAATTGACAAGGTACCAGATGAATTAATCCTGGCCCTTATTGACGAAAGCTTTAGCCTGACGCGTTAATTTCATTCCCCCGGACATTGCATGGGACAGAATGTCCGGGGCATATTACAAATAATTTTTCGCTATTTTAATGACCGCTTTTTTGACTGCTGCGGCATTGCCATTAAGCATGCAGAGTGGCTTGTGTACTTCGCCGGGATAGAAAATAATAAAGTCCCCGGCATTCATAGTAATCATAGTTTCATCATCCGGCGTTCTAATAAAAGCAATATCATTCCCCGCCAGTTTATCTTCCATGACTTCCGTATGCGGCGGTTTGAGGCTAAACGCCATACCTTCCTGTCCGGCCAAAACAATTTGCACGTCAAGGTATTTCTCATGATATTCCGGGAGGGCTTCAGCGGCTAACCGGGTATTCCCTTCCATGACCATCACCCACACGTTCTCTCCCGCAACATCGTATTTCCCTGCATGAGACTCAGCGTTGATGTTCTGCAAAACATAATCCAATGCCTCGGTTATTTTCGTCGGCAGCCACGGATTCAAACCTAATTCATTAATATTTCCAACAATCATATAACATCCTTTATTCAATGCGGGAGGGAACATCTTTTTTATTAAATAGCCACCCTCGGGAGACAAAGATATCAGTAAAATAACGAACTGTGATCCGCTTCACGCATTTAAGTTATAAATAACAGACAAGAATAATAAGTTGCATCACATAACGTTTTTTAGGCTAATTTTTGTATATCGTTTCACATATGAATCTCTAGGTTCTATATATGAAACAAAAGCAGCGTAAAACACGTTATGAAATAGGTTCGATATATAAAACAAAAAGCGTTCTATATATAAAACGAATCGCTGAATGGAAATAAATATGCATATTCCCGAGAATTTAAAAGAGAGTAAAGCGCCGGCAGCCGTCAGACTGGTGGCTATTCTTGATTTTATTGCGGAAAAAGGCAGCGCCAGTTTTAGCGAAATCAGTACCCAACTGGCTATCCCGAAAAGCAGCACCCACCATTTGCTGGAGGTGCTGTCCGCCACGCACCTGCTCCGTCTGCGCGTCGACGGGCGTTACGCTCTCGGGCTGCATCTGTTTGAGCTGGGGGGCCTGGCGGCAAGCGGGCTGGATATTCGTCTCGAGGCCATTCCTTACCTGCATGAGCTGGTCGAACTCACCGGGCTGACCTGCCACCAGGGCATTATGGAAGGTGATGAAGCCTTTTTCCTCAGCAAAATTCAGTCGCCACAGGCGATTATTTTAACCTCCTGGGAAGGGAAGCGCATTCGGCTGCACAGTACCTCATTGGGGAAAATCCTGTTGGCCTGGCGGCCCATCGAGCAGGTTGAAGAGATTCTGGCGAAGGCCACTTTCGTGAAGAAAACAGAGTCTACCATCACCGACAAGGCGCACTTTATAGCGCATCTCGCCCTGGTGAAACAGCAGGGCTGGGCCTACGACGATGGCGAGAATATCAATGAAATTCGCTGTATTTCCGCCCCGGTATTTGACGTCAAAGGCAATGTACTTTGCGCCATCGGGTTAACGGGCATGGTTTCACAATTCACCAATGGTAAAAAAGAAGAGTATTTAAGCCATTTGCTGGCAACCACTGAGAGAATATCAAATGCATTAAACTTTGGCCTGAAGTCCAGCCCCATAATTAAATAGTAAACCTGTATTAACCAGGTCATAAATTATCCGAGGATTATTCTCGGAGGTTTACGTCTGGGGTTTTGCAATAAAAAATCCATTGATTAACTCTTTCATCGAGGAAACAGATATGCAAATTAAGAAGGCAATAGATAAAATCCCCGGGGGATTAATGCTGGTGCCGCTATTTTTAGGTGCCCTGTGTAACACCTTTGCTCCGGGCACCGGCAAATACCTTGGCTCATTTACCAACGGGTTGATTACCGGCACGGTGCCGATCCTTGCCGTTTGGTTCTTTTGTATGGGGGCGTCGATTGAGCTCAAAGCCACGGGGACGATGCTGAAAAAATCCGGCGTACTGGTGGTGACCAAGATTGCTACCGCCTGGGTTGTCGCCATGGCCGTCGGGTCGTTTCTGCCGCTGAGCGGCGTTGAAGCCGGCCTCTTTGCAGGTATCTCCACCCTGGCGCTGGTGGCGGCGATGGACATGACCAACGGCGGGCTATATGCCGCGCTGATGAATCAGTACGGCTCCAAAGAAGAGGCCGGAGCCTTTGTCCTGATGTCGCTGGAGTCCGGGCCGCTGATGACAATGGTGATACTGGGCACCGCCGGGATTGCCTCCTTCGAGCCGCAGCTGTTTGTCGGGGCCGTGCTGCCTTTCCTGGTAGGATTTGTGCTGGGTAACCTTGATCCCGATCTGCGTAAAATGTTCGGTGGCGCGGTACAAACGCTGATTCCGTTCTTCGCCTTTGCGCTCGGCAATACCATTAAGCTGCAGGTCATTTTCGAAACCGGCTTTGCCGGGATCCTGCTGGGTCTCGTGGTTATTGTGGTCACCGGGATCCCACTGATTCTTGCGGATAAATTCATCGGCGGCGGCGATGGCACGGCAGGCATAGCGGCCTCAAGTACGGCGGGTGCCGCCGTGGCTACGCCGGTATTAATTGCTCAGATGGTGCCAGAATTTGCGCCAGCGGCACCGGCAGCTACCGCCCTGGTGGCCACCAGCGTGATTGTCACTTCTCTCCTGGTCCCGATTCTGACCGCGCTTTGGGCAAAGCAGGCTAAAAAAGGCAAGACCAACCAGGAGGTTGTTGTCACCAGACAACCCGCACCTTAATTGTTTAGCTAAATATATACCTGAGATTCAGATTAAATAACTTATTCCCTTTATGGCATATACCCGCCAGGGACTTACTCGCGTTAAATTAAATATAGACTAAGGAGTCATGTATGGATATCAGACAAAGTATTCACAGCGATCACGCTAAAACGCTGGACACCGCCGGGATTAGAAAAGAGTTTTTAGTTGAAAAGATTTTCGAAGCCGATAAATACACGATGGTCTACAGCCATATTGATCGCATCGTGATTGGCGGCATTATGCCGGTAAATAAAAGCGTTTCAATTGGTGAAGAAGTCGGTAAGCAGTTCGGCGTGAACTATTTCCTCGAACGCCGTGAGCTGGGGCTGATTAATATAGGCGGGGCCGCCGTGATTACCGTCGATGGCACCGAATACCGCGTAGAAAAAGAAGAAGCGATGTATATCGGGAAAGGCGCCAGGCATGTGGCGTTCGCAAGCGTCGACAGCGCAACACCCGCCAAACTCTACTACAACAGCGCGCCAGCCCACCACGCGTATCCAACAAGAACCATTACCGCCGCAGATACGGTGGCCGCGCCGTTAGGCAGCCTGGAAAGCTGCAATAAGCGCACCATTCGCAAGTATCTGGTGCCGGAGATACTCGACACCTGCCAGCTCAGCATGGGCATGACCCGGCTTGAAGAAGGCAGTAACTGGAATTCAATGCCCACCCACACCCATGAACGCCGCATGGAAGTCTACTTCTACTTCGACATGGACGAAGACACCATCATCTTCCACACGATGGGCAAACCCCAGGAAACTCGACACGTCGTCCTGCACAACGAGCAGGCGGTGATCTCGCCGAGCTGGTCCATTCACTCGGGCGTCGGAACCAAACGCTACACCTTTATTTGGGGCATGATCGGCGAAAATTTAACCTTCGACGACATGGACCACATTGCCATGAAAGATATCCGCTGAATCGCTAGCGCTCACAAGGAGAACACAATGGTTTTAGAACAGTTTGCATTAACAGGAAAAGTGGCGCTGGTGACCGGCTGTAATACCGGGCTGGGGCAGGGCATGGCGGTTGGCCTGGCGCAGGCGGGCTGCGACATTATTGGCGTTAACATTGCAGAACCGGCGGAAACCCGCCAGCAAATTGAAGCGCTGGGGCGGCGTTTTGTGAATATCTCTGCCGACCTGAGCCGCTATGAGAATCTGCAAAACGTGGCCGATGACGCCGCCGCCGTTTTTGGGCGGATAGATATTCTGGTGAACAATGCCGGGATTATTCGCCGCCAGGATGCCCTTGCGTTTTCGGAGCAGGACTGGGACGACGTGATGAACGTGAACCTCAAAACGGTTTTCTTCCTTTCTCAGACGGTGGCGAAGCAGTTTATTAAGCAGAAAAGCGGGGGGAAAATCATCAATATTGCGTCGATGCTCTCTTTCCAGGGCGGGATCCGCGTGCCTTCTTATACCGCGTCCAAAAGCGGCGTCATGGGCGTCACCCGCCTGATGGCGAACGAATGGGCGAAACACAATATCAACGTCAATGCGATTGCGCCGGGCTATATGTCCACCAACAACACCGCGCAGTTAAGAGCGGATGCGGATCGCAGTAGTGAGATTCTGGATCGCATCCCGGCCGGGCGCTGGGGGCTCCCATCGGATCTGATGGGGCCGGTTGTTTTCCTGGCGTCACCGGCGTCAGACTACGTGAACGGCTACACCGTTGCCGTCGACGGCGGCTGGCTGGCACGTTAACGTTGCTGACGAAGAGGGAAAAAGCGTGGTTTTTCCCTCTTCGTGGTTATGTGAACGTGTAAAGACCGCCTGCACAACAGGCGGCCTTTTCGACTACTTTTTCTGCCAGCTAACCGCGTAGTGATAATGCGACCCGGAGAGCAGAAACTCCGGCGAGACGCTCGGGCTCCAGGAATCGTCCCCGCCCACGCCCATATGATAGCCGTCTATATTCAGCCAACTGCCTTCTTCTTCTTTCAATAAATGCCGGTGCGTGGCTTCCTGCAGCTGTTTCTGGCCGTAGCGGCTGAGATTGAAGTGAAACGCCCCACGCCAGCGGTGACTGCCGTATTCAAGCGACGAGGTATCGCAGCGCAGACCATTTTCACTCGGGAAAACGTAGGGCGTGTACATGTCCGCCAGCGGCAGCGTCCAACGGTCCATCAGCGCTGAGCTTTTGCGGTCGGGATAGTTCTCGTGCGGGCCGCGGCCAAACCAGTTCACCTCAGATTCAATATCCGCAAGCTGACAGCAAAGGCCAATGCGCGCCGGGGCTGGCGTGCCGAAGGCAATGTCCACATCCACCGTAATATGCAGCACGCCCTCGCTGTCGATGAGATAGTTTTTGTGGCTGATAAACAGCGTTTTACCGTTACCCTGCCAGCTGTGGACGGTGCGAACCAGCACCGCGTTGCCCAGCCTGTCAACGTCGAAACTCAGCAGTTCCGGCGTCAGATCGTACATGCCTGCGGCCTTCCAGCGCTCCACCCAGGCATTAGGATCGATATGTGCGGCCTCGCTGATGCCGATGTCATTATCCAGCGGTGCCCGTGTGAAATTATCCTGTAGCGGCCGGAGAAGCGTAGGCTGCTGATGGCTAAACCACTGGCAAAGCAGGCCGCTTCTACGCTCAAAGCGCCAGTGCTGATCGCCGTGGAACACATCGGCGTGCCTGTCGTCCATTTGCAGCAACGGCGCTGAACCGCCGGGGAGAGTTGTGGGCCGGACTAACGTGGACGGCAACTGCCACTGCACCCGAGCGCAACAATGCCCGGCCTCACTCCATGAGGTGGCTTGTACCTGCCGTACGTCGACATTGAGCCAGACAGCACCGGGGCGCGTAATCTCCGGCAGCGGAAGCTGAAGCACGCGGGTTTGTTCTGGGGCCAGGTCCAGCGCCAGTTCACCGCTGGCGAGCACTTCACCCTCGAGTTTCAGCGTCCAGACCAGCCGTTCGTTATCACTATGGCGGAACAGGTACTCGCTGGTAACTTCCAGTCCGTTGTCCGCCAACAGGCGGAACTGGAAGAACTGCTGCGCATGTTTCGCTTCATGCAGCGCCGGATGCGGCGTGCGGTCGGCGAAGACCAGGCCGTTCATGCAGAACTGCCGATCGTTTGGCGTGTCGCCATAATCACCGCCGTAGGCGGCCCAGGGCTGGCCGCTTTCATCATGTTTCACCAGCGACTGATCGACCCAGTCCCAGACAAAACCTCCCTGCAGCCGTGGATGCTGGCGAAATGCCTCCCAGTATTTACTGAACCCGCCCAGGCTGTTGCCCATCGCGTGGGCGTATTCGCACAGAATCAGCGGGCGGCTTTCTTCAGGCAGCCCCAGCCATTTCTTTATCGACCACTTTGGCACCTGCGGGAAGGGCTGATCCTGATCCACCCGGGCATACATCGGGCAGATAATGTCGGTGGCCGCCGTGTCCGCGCCGCCGCCTTCATACTGCACAGGCCGCGTGGGATCGTTGGATTTTATCCAGCGGTAGAGGGCATCGTGATTGCTGCCGTGCCCGGATTCGTTGCCGAGCGACCAAATGATAATGGACGGATGATTGCGATCGCGCTGCACCATGCGCGTCACGCGCTCGACCATTGCTGGCAGCCACGTCGGATCGTCGCTCAGGCGGTTCATCGGCACCATGCCGTGGGTTTCAATATTGGCTTCATCCACAACATAAAGGCCGTAAAAGTCGCACAGCCTGTACCACAGCGGGTGATTGGGATAATGCGAGCAGCGCACGGCGTTGAAGTTATTCTGCTTCATCAGCAGGATATCGCGCCGCATTGTTTCTTCCTCCATCACCTGGCCGTTGACCGGGTGATGCTCGTGCCGGTTAGTGCCGCGCAAAAGCAGCGGTTTGCCGTTGAGCTTCAGCAGCCCGCCGGTAATCTCCACTTTACGGAAGCCAACGTCATAGCTTTCAGCTTCGATAAGCGCATTGCCTTGCTGCAGGACAACCACGGCGCGATAGAGATTCGGCACTTCCGCACTCCACAACAGCGGCTGTTCAACCGGCAGATGCAGGGTAGTGCGGTCGTGATAAGCCCCGCGTTCGTCAATAATCTCACTGCCGATAGACTGCAGTTTCGCCGCCAGCAATGTCTCGCCGCGCCAGAGCTGTACCAGCACTTCGCAGGCGCTGATGTTCTGACCTTCAAGTTTGACTAACGCTCGCAGCTCACCGCGTGAAAAATCTTCGTTAATATCGGTCTGCAACTGCACGTCGGCAAGGCGAGTTTCCGGCTTATGCAGCAGCGAAACATCGCGGAAAATACCGCTCATGCGCCACATATCCTGATCTTCCAGATACGTGCCGTCGCTCCAGCGAAGCACCATCACCGCAATACGGTTGCAGCCGGGTTTTAGCCCGGCGCTGAGATCAAATTCGGAGGGCAGACGGCTGTCCTGGGCGTAGCCGATCCAGATGCCGTTGCACCACAGATGAAAGGCGGAGTTTACGCCATCAAAAATAATCCTCGTTTGCCCGCTCGTCAGCCAGGTTTCATCGACTTCAAATGTGAGCGAGTAACAACCGGTGGGATTGTCTTGCGGTACAAAAGGCGGGTTGACCGGAATCGGGTAGGTGATGTTGGTATAAACAGGCGCATCGTAGCCCAGCATTTGCCAGTTCGACGGGACGAGAATAGCGTCGGCTTCAGGAAGGTCTTCGCTGAGCCAGCTCTCCGGCACCGCTTCGGGGCGAGGGAAATAGCTAAACGCCCATTCACCGTTAAGGGATCGCCGCGACGGTGAGCACTTATCATCCCTGGCATCTTCCAGCGAACGCCAGCTGGAAAACGGGGGATGAGCCGCCAGCGAGTTAAGCTGGGTCACGCCGGGGGATTCCCAGTCGCGGCGGGCAAGCGTAGCATGGAGCGAAGGTGAAATATTGGTCATAGTGATGCACCTGTGAGGTGATTGTTATTCGCTCACAATTTAGCGTGAGTTGTTCAGGAGTAAAGCCATCACGCCGTATTCGGTGATGGGCCTCACAAAGAACCCCGGTTTTATTTCAGGCGCGAAATCTGCTGCGCGAGGCGGGAAAGCTCGTCGGCCAGCTGTGCCGCCGTGGGCTGCATCAGGCTACCCGGTGCGGCTGTCGTTTTGCGTTCTACGAGGCTGACTGGCTGCAGCGCCGTTAATTCTCCGCCCCGATGAATAAGCGCCACCATGCCGTTCACGCTGGCTTCGCCTAGCAGCCGGAAGTCTTGCCGGATGGTCGTCAGCGGGGGAAGAAAACAGGCGCTATCTTCGGTGTCATCAAAACCAATAACGGAAATGTCCTGCGGCACCACGAACCCGGCTTCGTGAATGGCACGCAAGGTGCCCAACGCCATTTGATCGTTAGCCACAAGAATTGCCGTCGGCTTCTGATCGTCGCGTAAAAGCTGGCTAACCTTCTGGTAGCCTGACAGAGAACTCCAGTCCCCACGCAGAAAGGCCGCAGGCGCAAGCTGATGCTCCGCTAGCGTTCGCTGCCAGCCTTCAAGCCGCAGCCGGGCTGAGACCGAGTTTTCAGGGCCAGCAAGCAAGGCAATATGGCGATGCCCCAGTGTGACCAGATGTTCCACAGCAAGATCGGCGCCTGAAGCGGCGTCGGTAACAATATGATTAGCCGAAACCTCCGGCGAAACATCAAGGAACAACACGGGAACATCGCCGCAGGCCGCCTGCACGGCTGCCACCTCCGCCGCTTCCAGCGGAATGTTCACAATCAGCCCGTCAACGCGCTGGGCAAGCAGGCTATTCACGGCGGCGCAGGCCGCGTCCACACCGGGCTGTTCAACCATCGAAATCATTACGTTGAACTGCAGCTCACCGGCTTTGGATTTTATCGCCGCCGCAATCTGCGAAGGGGCATGCAGGGAAAGGGTGGTGGTCGCCAGGCCAAGCGTCTGGCTGAGTTTCCCCGCCAGCCGCTGCGCCACGCGATTAGGCACATAGTTCAGCGCTTTCATCGCGGCTTCAACTTTTTGCCGCGTTTTCGCCGAAACGTGCGAAGCCTGATTGATCACTCGCGAAACGGTTTGATACGACACGCCTGCCAGCTCGGCAACATCGTACAGTGTCACAGATTTTGCTTTCATTGCAGGCTTCCTTCTCTCAGACGCTGGTAGGGCGGCTATTCTACACATAACGCGAAAGCCGGGAGAAACTTATGTACAAACTGTATGGCGTGTCGAGTTTTGGGTCGGCCATTACTGAATTGATGCTAACGCTGGTTGAGGAACCTTACAAATTCATCGACGTTGATGGGTTTGATACAGCGGGGCCAATGCGGGATCGGCTGCTGGAGATTAATCCGCTGGCGCAGGTGCCAACCCTTGTGCTGGAAAACGGAGAGGTGCTGACCGAAAGCGCGGCCATCGCGCTCTGGATCCTCGATCGTCACCCGCAGTATGCCCCGCCCATTGGCACGCCTGAGCGGCAGCAGTTTTACCGCCTGCTTATCTGGATTGTGGCCAACGTTTATCCCACCTTCACCTACGGCGATTACGGTGAACGCTGGGTAGAAGAAGAGGCCACGGTCCTCACCGAAAACCTTTACCGCTACCGCGAGTCGCTGTGGCTGTGGTTTGAAACGCAGCTCGGTGCTGGCCCCTATATTTTTGGCGAACGGCTGACGCTGCTGGATTTGTATCTGCCGGCGATGACCCGCTGGCGGCCCCGGCAGGCCTGGTTTGACCAACACACGCCTAAGCTCGCCGCCGTGGCGAATCAGGTTCGTGCGCTGCCGCAGCTCAATAAAGTGTTGGGCAGAAACGGCATGCTTTAAAGCACGAACGATCATCTGCCTGCCGGCCTCCGCATTTATAGTGAGGCCATTCATTCGCAGCAGGGAATCAGCAAAATGGCAGTAGATTTGGGGCTTTATTTCGACCGTATTAACTATCACGGGCCGCGCAGCGCCACCGTAGAAACGTTACGTGCGCTGCATCTGGCGCACGCCTGCACTATTCCGTTTGAGAATCTGGACGTTTTGCTCGGCAGAACGCTCCATATCGACGACGAAAGCGTCTTTGATAAGCTGGTCGTGGCCGGGCGCGGCGGCTGGTGTTTTGAGCAAAATGGCCTGTTCCGCAATGTTCTCGCCGAGCTTGGCTTTGAGGTGGAGAACTTAGCGGCCCGCGTGCTGCTGGCCAACCCGCCGCAGATGCCCGCGAGGACGCATCGCCTCACGAAAGTGACCGTCGACGGCCAGGACTGGATCGCTGACGTCGGCTTCGGCGGTAAAACGCTGCCTGAACCGGTTCGTCTGGTGGCCGGTGAAATGCAGCAGACGACGCATGGCGTGTACAGTTTCGAACGTGTTGACCACGACTGGCTGCTGAAATTCCATGACGCCGACAAGGTGATTAACCTGTATCGTTTTAGCCTCGAACCGCAGTACGACTCTGATTACGAAGCCGGGAACCACTACGTGGCAACGTGGCCGCAGTCGCACTTCCGTCACTGCCTGACGCTGAGTTTGTACAAGGCCAATGGAGAAAAAAATACGCTCTACAGCGCCGGGGAAAACGCACCGGTCTTTACCCGTGCACAAGACGTTTATGATCTGCTCCAGAAAAACTTCAATTTGCGTTTCGACCATCCGCGCCATGGCATCATTCTCGAAGAGTTTTCGGCGATGCTGGTACGGATTGGCGTGATAAAACCAGCCTGACCTGTCCACTTTGACGCCGCAGTTCGTGCCAGCGCGCTGCGGCGATCCGCCTGGATCGTAAAGTTACACCCCAAAACTCGAAATAAAATAGCAACGGTACGCGCGTAGATAGCGGATATATCTTGTTTCAAAACCAATGCAAGGGTAAAAGGCCGAATAATATGAGGAATATTCAAAAATTGACGTTACTTTGAAAATTTCCTTTATCAATTTGAGCCTTTTTCTTTTAGCATATCGGCGGTTCTCATCAGGCGGCTCAGCGGTTAATACAGGTTATGAAAAACATCTTTCTGGCAATTATCCTTTCTCTTATGGTTATTGGCGCTTTTGCTCACGATCCGCAGCCTGGCACCGGGCTTGATTCGCTTGCCGCCGTGCAGGGCAGGTGACCCCTAAGCCACCCGCCTGACGTTGCTTAACCCGCCCAGCGGGAAGCGCGAATAATACTGCAGAAGTTCAGCGGCTCGAACGCAGGCTCTTTATCCCGAATGACATCGGCCTTCACGTTACCAAACGTGGTGGCTGGTTTGTTTTTAATCCCGTCGTAAAATGCCTGAATAATTTCTTCCTTGAATGCCGCAGGGCGAGGATGTAGTTTCACCACCTGCTCGCGATGTTCCGCGCTGAATTTGTCGTAATCAATCCCAAGCACATCCATTTCCACGCCAGCCGTGACCAGCGCAATTTCCGGCGCCATAAACTCAGGAATACCCGGTGTCGTGTGCAGGGCAATCGCCGTCCACACTTTGTCGATATCCGCCTGGCTAACGCCGTACTGACGCATAAAATCCTGTGCGGCAAACGCGCCGTCCACTTCGAAGCGCCTGTCGCAGCTGCAGTGTTCGTGGGTCAGCCCCATATCGTGGAACATACAGCCGATGTACAGCAGCTCATGATCAACCTTAAGTTCACGTCGCTGCCCGGCCAGCGCCGCCCAGTAGTAAACCCGGCTGGAGTGGTGGAAAAGTAAATCTGATTCGGTGTCGCGGACCAGTTGGGTAGCTTCCCGCGCCATTTTGGTGTCAGGCATGGCGATGCCGTTAATTTTTAAGCTCATCTCTTTCTCCTCATGTTGGTGTTGGAGTAGCATAGGCCTCCGTTGAAATGTCTTGAATAGTCGCATAACGACGATTTAAGACTTATGCCGCAGTTCGCGACGTGGAGAAGACAATGGCGCATCAAATCCTGATCCTGGCGGTGCCGGGCGTTCAACTGTTGGATGTTTCCGGGCCGCTGGACGTGTTTGCCGAAGCAAACCGCGTGCTGTGCCGCGAGGTTTATCACTCACGAATTGTTGCGCTGGAAGCCCCGACAATTGTCGCTTCATCCGGGGTTAAACTGCTGGCTGACGATGTGCTGGAAAGCGCGGCGGGCGGGCGGGAAACCACATTTCTGGTCGCCGGTGCGCCGGATGCGGCAGGCAGAACGCTTAGCGCCGAACAGGGCAAAAAAATGATCGCGCTTTGTACCCAGAGCCGCCGCTTTGGCTCCGTCTGTACCGGCGCACTTTTATTGGCACAAACGGGCTTATTAAAAGGCAGGAAAGTCACTACCCACTGGTCAGCTGCATCGCTTTTAGCCGCCCGTTACCCCGAAACGGAAGTCAGCGCCGACGCGCTGTACATCATGGATGGGGCGTTACGCACGGCGGCAGGCGTGACATCCGGGCTGGATCTCGCGTTAAGGCTGGTGGAAGAGGATCTGGGCCGGGAAGTCGCGCAGGACGTAGCGGCTAATCTGGTGATGTTCTTCAAGCGGCCAGTAAACCAGAACCACTTCATCCGCGAGCAAAAGACCTCGCTCAGCGGCCGCAGCGCGCTGCAGGATCTCCAGCGCTGGACCCTCGCCAACATAGCGGAGGTGACCACGGTCCAGCAGATGGCGGCACATATTCACCTCAGCGTGCGGCATTCAACGCGCCTGTTTCATCAGGAAATACAGATCACGCCGGGCGAGTGGCTGGAGGCCGAAAAAGTGGCAAAGGCGAGGCAGTTGCTGGAGTCCGGCGAGCTGCCGGTAAAAGCGATACCCGCCGCCAGCGGGTTTTCTGGAGTGGATACGCTGCGGCGGGCCTTCGTGCGTCGAATGGGCATTACGCCCGCCGCGTATAAGAAGATGTGCTAACCGCTACACGTTCGGGAACGTAATGCTGTTCCCCGGCGCCTCGCGGTGCAGGTGGATAAAGTTCAGGTGGCGTTCGTACTGATCGAGAATGTCGATGATCACCTGTTCTTTGCTGTAGTCCATCAGGTCATTGCCCTGGCTGCCTTCCAGCAGGAAAGTTTCCAGCCTGTAATAGGTCGACTTCCCGCTGCGGGCGCGGTAGGTAAAGCCCGGCACCGAATACTTCTGCGGCCAAATCTGGTAGACAAAGTTTTGTTCGTCGCCCATATGCACCCGCAGTTCAAGGTGCCCCAGCTTCTCATCCGGTAGAGGTGGCTCAACGGAAAGTTCGACCTTCGCGCCGCGCAGTTCCAGTTCCTGAGAAACCTCTTCCATCGCCGGGTAGCAAACGGTATCCATCATCTTCTGCGTATAACGCGTGCCGGGGTAGTTCATCAGCCGGGAGAGGCGTTTTTTCCAGCCAAGACGATCCTGCGCGGTCATCATATACGGCGCGGTGTCGCGACTGGCGCTAACGCGGCGGTAATCTTCAATTTTTAGCGATTTATACAGCCCAGCCATCACGAAGAAGATCACGAAGCTGAAGGGCAGGCCCATAATCACCGTCGTGTTCTGCAGCGCGGAAATGCCGTTGGTCATCAGCATCCCCATTGTCAGCAGGCCAATCGCAATGGACCAGAAGATACGCAGCCAGTTGGGCGCATCGCTGTTAATGTCCTTCAGCTTAGAGGTGAAGTTCCCCAGCACCAGCGCGCCGGAATCCGCCGAAGTGACGTAGAACAACAGGCCGGTGATCGTCGCCACCGAAGCGCTAAAGGTGAAGCCGGGATACTGCGCCAGCAGGCTGTAGAAGCCGCGCTCCGGGTGCGCCATCGCTTCCTGGGCAAAGGTGCCGTCGCCGTGAATGATTTCGTACAGCGCGCTGTTGCCGAACACCGAAAGCCACAGCAGCGTAAAGGTAAACGGAATAATCAGCGTGCCTAACACGAACTCACGAATGGTACGGCCACGTGAAATACGCGCCAGGAACAGGCCGACAAACGGCGACCACGCCACCCACCAGGCCCAGAAGAACAGGGTCCAGTTGTTCATCCATTCCACCGGGCGGTCGAACGCAAAGCTGTTTAGCGTCATGCCCATAAAGCGATTGATGTAATCGCCCACGTTCAGCACCAGCGCGTTGAGCAGAAATTCGGTATTGCCCATAAACAGCACGAACAGGATCAGGCCCAGCGCCAGCGCCACGTTCAGTTCGGAAAGCACGCGAATACCTTTATCCACGCCGGAGGTGACCGAAATAGTGGCGATAATCACCGACAGAACGATCAATGCCGCTTTAGCCCCCAGGCTGTCCGGGATGTCAAACAGCACGCTCAGCCCGTAGTTCAGCTGCACAACGCCGATCCCCAGCGTGGTGGCAATACCGAAAATCGTGCCGATCACCGCCGCGATATCCACCGTGTGCCCAATCGGGCCGTTAATTTTCTTGCCGAAGATCGGGTACAGCGCCGAGCGAATCGTCAGCGGCAGATTATAGCGGTAGCTGAAATAGCCCAGCGCGATGCCCATCAGCGCATACATCGACCAGCCGGTCAGGCCGTAGTGGAACAGCGTCCAGACCATCGCCTGGCGCGCCGCCTCAATGGTTTGTCCGGCACCTTCCGGCGGCTGCATATATTGCGTCACCGGCTCGGCAACGGAGAAGAACATCAGGTCGATGCCTATCCCGGCGGCAAACAGCATCGCCGCCCAGCTCAGCACGCTGAATTCGGGCTTGGACTGTTCCGGCCCGAGCTTTATAGAACCGAAGCGCGAGCAGGCGATAAACACCACAAACACGATGTAGAGCGTGGCGGCAAGCAGGTAGTACCAGCCGAAGCGGGAGGAGACCCAGCTTAGCGTGTGGCTAATCAGATTCGCGGAGAAATCGCTATAAAAAATGGTCATCAGGGAAAAGCACAAAATCAGCCCGGCGGACGTGTAGAACACCACCGGGTTGATTTTGTCTTTTTCACTGGTAGCAGGAGCAGTAACGGGACTCGTCATCGATTACCTCAGGTTAAGTAACGGTGACTACTCAGATGAGCAGTTAAGTTTTTCTTGTGAATGCAGGTGAGATTGCTTTTTAACAATTCCATAATCAATTTATGGTCTTACATTGATGATTAAATTTAATTAATTGAATTTATTCAAATAAAATCCTCGTTTTTATTGTCTGGAACGCGAGTGTTTCTCTGTTTTCACGTCATTGCGTAACAATTAATACACATTTTATATTGAACGTTCAATCAATAAACGCTTAAATAGATAACAATTATTGATGAATGGAGCAGGGCGATGCCAAAAAAAGGTATGCAGCCGATAAGGCGAAGACAGCTCATCGACGCCACATTAAACGCCATAAATGAGGTCGGCATGCATGATGCCACGGTGGCGCAAATTGCCCGCCGGGCCGGGGTCTCGACCGGCATCATCAGCCACTACTTCCAGGATAAAAACGGCCTGCTGGAGGCCACCATGCGGGACGTCACCGCCCAGCTCCGCGATGCGGTGGTGGGGCGACTGAAAGCTTTACCTGGCGCTTCTGCCGAACGGCGGCTGTGCGCCATCGTGGACGGAAATTTTGACGAGACACAAACGCACAGCGCGGCGATGAAAGCCTGGCTGGCATTTTGGGCCAGCAGCATGCACCAGCCGATGCTCTACCGGTTACAGCAGGTGAGCAGCCGCCGCCTGTTATCCACGCTCACCGCCGAATTCAGGCGCGAGCTGCCGCAGGAGGAAGCCCGGCTGGCGGGCTATGGCCTCGCGGCGCTGATAGACGGCCTTTGGCTGCGGGCGGCCCTAAGCGGCAAACCGTTTGACCGCAAAGCGGCGAGCGTACTGACCACGCAATTCATCAACCAGCATCTTATTGCGGTGAAAAGCTAATTTAGCGAGGAGAAATCATGTCCCGATTGGGTGAACAAAAGCTCTATATCGACGGCGCTTACGTGAATGCGCTCAGCGGTAAAACTTTCGAAACCATCAACCCGGCTAACGGCGAAGTGCTGGCGGTCGTTCAGGCCGCTGGCCGGGAAGACGTTGACCGCGCCGTGGCTGCGGCGAAGAAAGGGCAGAAAATATGGGCAGCAAAAACACCCGTTGAGCGTGCACGCATTTTGCGCCGCGCGGTCGACATTCTGCGCGAGCGTAACGATGAGCTGGCCGAGCTGGAAACGCTAGACACTGGCAAAGCCTTCAGCGAAACCTCCGCCGTCGATATCGTCACTGGTGCAGACGTGCTGGAATATTATGCCGGGCTGACAACCACCCTGGAAGGCCAGCAGATCCCGCTGCGGGATACCTCATTCGTCTACACCCGCCGGGAGCCGTTGGGCGTTGTGGCCGGGATCGGCGCATGGAATTACCCGATTCAGATTGCGCTTTGGAAGTCTGCCCCTGCGCTGGTGGCTGGCAACGCGATGATCTTCAAACCGAGCGAAGTGACGCCGCTTACCGCACTTAAGCTGGCAGAAATTTATACCGAAGCCGGGCTGCCGGACGGCGTCTTTAGCGTGCTACCAGGCATTGGCGCAGAAACGGGCAAACTGCTGACGGAACACCCTGGCATTGCCAAAGTTTCCTTCACCGGCGGCGTAGCCAGCGGCAAAAAGGTGATGGCGAATGCCGCCGGTACCACGCTGAAACAGGTCACGATGGAGCTGGGCGGTAAATCTCCGCTGGTTATCTTTGATGACGCCGATCTCAACCTGGCGGCGGACATCGCGATGATGGCCAACTTCTACAGCTCCGGCCAGGTCTGTACCAACGGTACTCGCGTTTTCATCCCTGCGGCGCTGAAAGCCGAGTTTGAGCAGAAAATTGTGGCGCGCGTGGGCCGCATTCGTGCCGGTGACGTAATGGACCCGCACACCAACTTTGGGCCGCTGGTCAGCTTCCCGCACCGCGAAAACGTCCTGCGCTACATCGAATCCGGCCGTGAAGAAGGCGCGACGCTGCTGTGCGGTGGCGACAAGCTGCGCGGAGAAGGGTTTGATAACGGTGCCTGGGTTGCGCCCACGGTGTTCACCGACTGCCGGGATGAGATGACTATCGTCCGCGAAGAAATCTTCGGGCCGGTAATGTCGATCCTTAGCTACGAATCAGAAGAGGAAGTGATTCGCCGCGCTAACGACACGGATTATGGCCTGGCGGCGGGCGTAGTCACGAACGACCTCACTCGTGCGCACCGCGTAATTCACCAGCTTGAGGCCGGGATTTGCTGGATTAATACCTGGGGAGAGTCGGCGGCGGAAATGCCGGTGGGCGGCTACAAGCATTCCGGCATTGGTCGCGAAAATGGCCTGATGACGCTGCAAAGCTATACGCAAGTTAAGTCAATCCAACTGGAGATGGGCACCTATCACTCAATCTTTTAACCCCACCTGAGGAGGATGAATGGAATTTGATTACATCATTATTGGAGCGGGTTCCGCAGGTAATGTTCTAGCTGCACGTTTAACGGAAGATCCCGATACCACCGTCCTGCTGCTTGAGGCAGGCGGCCCGGACTACCGCTTTGATTTCCGCACCCAAATGCCCGCGGCACTGGCGTTCCCGCTGCAGGGCAAGCGCTACAACTGGGCCTATGAAACCGACCCCGAGCCGTATATGAACAACCGCCGTATGGAGTGCGGGCGAGGCAAAGGGCTCGGCGGCTCATCCTTGATCAACGGCATGTGTTACATCCGTGGAAACGCGATGGATCTCGACAACTGGGCATCGATGCCGGGCCTGGAGAACTGGAGCTATCTGGACTGCCTGCCGTACTACCGCAAAGCGGAAACCCGCGATATCGGCCCCAACGATTATCACGGCGGCGAAGGCCCGGTGTCCGTTACGACGCCGAAGCAGGGCAACAACCCGCTGTTTCACGCGATGATCGAAGCGGGCGTTGAGGCGGGCTATCCGCGAACGGACGATCTGAACGGCTATCAGCAGGAAGGCTTTGGCCCGATGGACCGTACCGTGACGCCGAAAGGCCGCCGCGCAAGTACCGCCCGTGGTTATCTAGATGAAGCAAAGCGCCGGGAAAACCTGACCATCGTGACCCATGCAACCACTGACCGCATTATCTTTGATAATTTGCGTGCGGTAGGCGTGGAATACCTGGTGAACGATAGCCCGGTGCATTCCGTGGCCAAAGCGCGCAAAGAAGTTTTGCTGAGCGCCGGCGCGATTGCTTCGCCACAAATTCTGCAGCGCTCTGGGGTGGGCGATGCAGAATTCCTGGCAAGCCTTGAGATCCCTGTTGTTCATGACCTGCCGGGCGTGGGCGAAAACCTGCAGGATCATCTGGAAATGTACCTGCAATACGAATGCAAAGAACCGGTGTCGCTTTACCCGGCGCTGCAATGGTACAACCAGCCAAAAATCGGTGCAGAGTGGCTGTTCAACGGCACCGGCGTAGGCGCGAGCAACCAGTTTGAAGCGGGGGGCTTTATCCGCAGCCGCGAAGAATTTAGCTGGCCTAATATTCAGTATCACTTCCTGCCGGTGGCGATTAACTACAACGGCTCAAACGCGGTGAAAGAGCACGGTTTCCAGTGCCACGTCGGCTCTATGCGTTCTCCAAGCCGGGGCCGCGTGAAGCTGAAATCGCGCGACCCTCACGAGCACCCGAGTATTCTGTTCAACTATATGTCTCACGAACAGGACTGGCAGGAGTTCCGCGACGCGATTCGTATTACTCGTGAGATCATGCAGCAGCCCGCCCTGGATAAATACCGTGGCCGCGAAATCAGCCCCGGCGTTGACTGCCAGACGGACGAACAGCTGGATGAGTTTGTGCGTAACCATGCGGAAACCGCTTTTCACCCGTGCGGCAGCTGTAAAATGGGGCACGGCGACATGGCCGTGGTGGACGAGCAGGGCCGGGTTCACGGCCTGCAGGGGCTACGCGTGGTGGATGCTTCAATTATGCCGCAGATCATTACCGGCAACCTGAACGCCACCACCATTATGATCGGTGAAAAAATTGCCGATGCGATTCGCGGCAAAGCGCCGCTGCCGCGCAGCACTGCCAGCTATTACAAAGCGGAACAGTCGCCGGTCAGAAAAGCGCCGGCGCGAAAAATCCAGTAACCCTTCAAGGCCAGTGAAACTGGCCTTTCTTTTACCCGCTACTTGCCCGATCCCCCTGTGAAGCAGTAAAACTACTGTTCAACAACAAAAAGGAGAATCACCGTGCCGCATATCGAAATCAAATGTTTCCCTCGTGAGCTGACCGAAGAGCAAAAACAGGCCGTGGCCAGCGAAATGTGTGATGTGCTGAAAAAGCACTTCGGCTCGAAGGACGAGTCGCTGTCCGTGGCGCTGAAAATGATCGATCAGGCGAACTGGAAAGCCGAAGTGTGGGATACGCAGATTGCGCCGGAGATGGATTCGCTGCTGAAAAAACCGGGTTACAGCCTTTAGTCAATTTTAAAAGGTGACAATGTCACCTTATGGGTAGCGGATTATCGTCAACCCTTCGCGCTCATCGGGCGCAACGAAGTAGCGGGTAATCAAATCAAACTGCGCGTCCGTAGCGGCAAAATCATGAGTTCCGCTGCTGTTGCGGGCGCGTAATCTCTCCCGGCAAACGTCATCGGGCACGTCCAGATAGTGCAGGCGATTATCTGCCCCGGCTTCATCCGCAATCGACTTCATCCACTGGCGGTTCGCCAGCGTATTCGCCGGGAAATCGAGCACCACCGAAAGCCCGTTCCTCAGCAGGGAAACAAGATGCGGCGTTAGCGCTTTTTTCAGTTTGCCTGAGCAGGCGACATAATCCGCCACGCTTTGCATTTGCTCGCCGTAAAGCGCCGCGAGCCAGCTGTCTTCGCTGACCAGAATAGTATCGGGCGTTTCCATCAGCTTTGCGCTCAGGGTGGATTTACCGGCAGCAATTTTGCCGCATAGAAGATGAAGCGTGGGCTGAGCGGGGGACGAGTCTGTCATTGACACCTCATGGAAAGAAACAGATTTTCACTACTGTCTACCTGAGGGATGAAAGATACAACTAGTAAAATTGGCGGGCCAGAGCGGCTGACCCGCACACAGATTACTTCAGTTTCGTCCAGTAAGTGCCTGTTTCTTTCACCACCAGGAACTGCTGGTTCATCTCGTCCAGCGTTTGCTGCGGGTCCATATCCGTAAACAGCTGCGGATGGAACGTTTTGGCAAAGAACTCAACGTCCAGTAAATGCCACGGCGAGAGGTAGAAGTTATGCCAGACCGCCCAGGCTTTGTCGTTCTGGATAGCGTTCAGGTTAGAAATCACTTTCTGCTGGCTAAGCACCTGCGTAAAGCTTTGCTGCGCCTGAACGGCTGTGACTTCCGACCCCAATTTCAACCGGTCTGTTTGATCCGGCCCGGCGCTGCCGGTGGCGATGTAAATATCCGGGTTCACCGTCAGCAGCGCTTCCGGGGAAATCTTGCCATACACGCCGGGGAAGCGGCTCACGGCAATGTTATCCCCACCGGCAAAGGCCAGCAGATCCGCCAGGTTGCCGCGCCCGACGGTGGTGCAACAGTCGCTTTTATCCCCTAAATGCAGCTGCAACATTACCGTCGGCTTCACGGGTTTAGCCTCAGCCAGGCGTTGGGCAATCTTCGCCATGTGCTGCTGATAGAAGGCGATAAACTTTTCCGTTTTCGGCTGGTCGTTTAGCGCTTCGCCCAGAATACGCAGGCTGGGAACGGTGTTATTCAGCTGATCGACGCGGAAATCAACGTAAATCACCGGAATATGCGCCTGCGTCAGCTGGGTAAGAAAGCTGTCGTGATTGCTCTCTTTTTTGGCGTAGATCGGCAGAATCACCAGGTCTGGATGCAGGGCAATGACCTTCTCCACGCTTATCTGCGAGAAGTTATTGTTGCCGATAGTCGGGATATCTTTGATAGCCGGGAACGCTTCGGTGTAGCGGTTCCAGGTCTGCGGATCCAGACGCTGCAGATCCGCAGGCCAGCCGACGACGCGCTTCGCCGGGTTACCGTCCTCCACCAAAGCGAGGGTGTAAATCATCCGGCTTTCGCCGACGACCAGGCGCTGCGGGTTATCCGGCACCTCAACTTTACGCTGCAGAATATCGGTTATCGTTTTGGCCTGACTGCCGGCGCTAAGCGCCAGCAGGGCCGCGAGCAACAGCGACTTTTTCATCTCAGAAGTCCACGCTGGCGGAGAGATAAGCGGTGCGCGGTTCACCTTCGATAACGCGCAGGTTACCGGCACTGGATTCATAGTACTCGCGGTTGAACAGGTTTTTGACGTTCAGCTTCAGCTCGGTATTTTTACCCAGCAGCTTGCTGTCCCAGGCCACAAACGCATCAGCCACGGTGTAAGCCGGCATGGTGAAGCTGTTTTCCGGGTCACCCGCGCGGCTGCCGACGTAACGCCCGCCGCCGCCCAGGCGTAATTCACCCGGCAGCCAGGAGAAACGCAGGGTGTGGCTGAGGTAAAGTCCGCCCATGGTCGTCGGGGCATTTACCAGGCGGTTGCCGACGTTCACCGGATTGACGTTATCTTCCACGATCTCAGTTTTGTCATAGCTGTAGTTCGCCGTCAGGTTCCAGTCCTGTGCAATTTCGCCGTTAAGCTCCAGTTCCGCGCCTGTAGAACGCGCTTTCGGGATGTTGCGGGTCACGCCGTTGATAAAGACCGACATGTCTTTTTCATCAATGCGGTAGAGCGCCAGGCTGCTGGTCAGGCGAGGTGCCATCTGCCATTTCGCGCCCACTTCCCATGTCGTCCCTTTTTCGGTGGACGCTACGTTGCCGTTGTCGTCCGTTTGCGTGGAAGGGGTGAACGACTTGCTGTAGCTGCCGTACAGCGACACGTCAGGCACGATTTTGTACACCAGGCCCAGCTGCGGCAGGAAGGCATTGCCCCGGTCCTCCAGCGTGGTTTGCGGGTTTACCCAACCGGCGCTGGAGGTCTGGGTATAGCGCTGCAGGCGGCCACCCAATACGGCAATCCACTGGTCGGTCAGATGAATGCTGTCTTTCGCAAACACGGAGCGGCTGTAGAGATTAGTGCGCAGGTTGCTGTTGGAATCGCTATAGGTGCTGCCGTTGGTGACCGGCGAGACGCCGTACACCGGGTTATACATATTGAAGGTTTTCGTCACCTTCCCACGGTACGAATACTTCTTGTAGGTTTCGTTTTGCTCGTAATCCGCGCCCAGCGTGATGTCGTGAGTCATGCCCAGCAGTTCAGGGCTGCCGCTGATGTCCCAGGACGCGTAATCCGTCTGGTGGTTAAAGCCACGGTTAGCATCCGCGCGACGGGAAACCAGGCCGCTGTTAGAATCGACCGCCGTAGCACGCACTTCGTTACTGTCGTAGCGGCGCTGCATCCAGGCGTAGTTCAGGTTCGTTTCCCAGGTGTCATCCAGCTTGTACGAGTAGTTGGTCGTCAGGCGTTTGTTTTTGCCCCAGGCATGGTTGGCGTAATCGTCAATGCGGCGGTCGTAAGGAATGTTGAGCGGTTTGCCGTTGATAAACGCCGTGCCGCGGTCGTACGGAATATCAAACTTATATTCTACGTAGCTGATATTGAAAGAGGCTTTGTCACCGTACCAGCTGAGCGACGGGGCAATCAGCGTGTGTTCGTCGGTGCCGAAATTCCGCCAGTAATCCTCATGCTGGCGTTCGGCGACCAGGCGGAAGGCGAAGCCGTTGCCGAGCGGGCCGGTGACGTCAACCATGCCGGACCCGCCGCCGTTGCTGCTGCTGGTGCCGCTGACGTGGGTGTTCCAGCTGTACTGCGGTTTCTTGCTGACGAGGTTAATCACGCCGCCAGGGTTCAGGATGCCATAGAGCAGGGAGGCCGAGCCTTTCAGCACCTCAACATGGTCGATGCTGGAATCCATCGCCAGGCCCTGGTTGCTGCGCACCCCGTCAATAAACACGGAGCCATCGCTGTTCGAGCCGAACCCGCGTTTGACAAAACCGTCCTCGATGCCGCCGAGAGTATTACTCTGCGTGACGCCGCTGACGAACTTCATCGCGTCATTGACCGAGGTCACCGCGTAGTCGTCAATCACCTGCGGCGTGACCACGCTAACGGACTGCGGGATTTCGCTGCGCGGCGTTTTGCTGCGGGAGGCGATGGAGGAGTCATCCTGGGTATAGCTGGTTGGTGAGCCGTCCGGGTTAGCGGTAGCGACCACGGTTAAGGTGTCTTCCTTCGGTTTGTCGGCGGCGAAAGCCGGAGCCCCAACAATGAAGGTTGAAATGATTAATAATTTTGAATTAACAAGTGCCTGGCGAACGAAAGTAGAACCAAAAGGAATGCGATTCATGATGTTGTTTATCTGAACTGAAGCGATTTTATAATGGGAATTAAGATGATAATAACAATAATTAGCATTTACAATATTAACTCTGCTTACATAATTACTGGTTTTATGTCCAAAATCCTGATGATTTAGCGGGGAATTAGCAGAAAAAATGAAGAACGCGGGACGAATGCCCCGCGTGAATATCGAGAGCGTTAACCGACTTCCGGCAGCAGGCCGACGGTAATCAGGAACTGAATAACAATCACCGCGATCCCGCAGGCAAAGACCAGCCCCAGCAGCGGCTTACCGCCCGTCACGCGCCACGTTGCCTCCGCATGCTGTTTGCGGCTTTGCCACACCAGCATCGACGGTACCAGCAGGGCAAGCACCGCCAGCGCAACGCCCGCATAGCCCAGCGCCATCACAAACCCCTGCGGGTAGAACAGGGCAAATACCAGCGGCGGCAGGAACGTCATCAGCCCGGTTTGCAGGCGGCCAGACGCTTTCCGGTTGCGGGCAAAGAGATCGCCCAGGTAGTCGAATAAACCCAGCGAAACCCCGAGGAATGACGTCGCCAGCGCAAAGTCGGCGAACAGATGAATCGCCAGCTCAACGTGAGGGGTGGCCACCACCTGACGCACCACCTGCAGGAAGCCGTTCAGCCCGGAATGTTCCGCCATCAGCCCGGTAAAGGTTGGCGAGTCAATGGCGCCGAGGGTGGCGAGTTGCCAGAAGATATAGGCCACCAGAGGAATAGCGCTGCCGACGATAAACACCCAGCGCAGCTTGCGAATATTGCCGTTCATGTAGCTGACAATGCTCGGTACGCTGCCGTGGAAGCCAAACGAGGTAAAGATGACCGGGATAGCGGAAAGCGCCAGGCCTTTCTCAATCGGCAGCGTGAGCAGGTTGGTGTGGTGGATATGCGGCATCATCAGGGCGAGCATTACCACCAGCAGAATGATTTTGGCGCTGAACAGCACGCGGTTAAACATATCGACCATGTGAGTACCGATGCAGACAATCCCACCCGCCACAACGGTAAAGAGCAGCACGCCGGAGGTAGCGGAGATAGAAGTGGACAGCCACTGGCTAAGGCTTGCCGCCAGCAGTTCACCGGCGCCGCTAATGTAGGCCGCCGTCAGGGCATACATCAGGAACAGCATACTGAACCCCGTTAACCACTGGCCGGGGCGGCCAAGGTAGCGCCGGGCGAGGGTACCCAGACCGGTGTCCGCCGGAACGTGCTGATACACTTCAACCAGCAGGAGTGCGGTGTAGCACATTAATCCCCAAAGGCCGACGAGCATCAGCAGCGTGACGCTAAACCCTACGCCAGCAGACGCCAGCGGCATCGCCAGCATGCCTGCGCCAATGGTGGTTCCCGCCACGATAAAAACACTGCCAAGAGTCCTGTTCTTCACGCTTTCCTCTGAATTTACGAAGAGCTGTATACATTTATGCCGCGCAGGGTAAGGGAAAAGCGTAGATGCGTCAAATGAGGGTTACGGGAGGTGTATTCATATGTTTACGATTTTGCTTAAGTTTTTTGTGACATTGTCACGTAATAAAATTAAACCAATCAGTGCTTGCCATACCGTGGGAAATTAAGGCTTTATTAATATAAATAGTAATAATAACTAATCTCTTTCTCATGGAGAGCATCAATCAATGAAAGCAAATTTGGTCCTGACAGGGTTACTGCTCGCTTCGGCGGGGTGCGGCGCCACCACTTACCCGATCACGGTTACCGACATGGATAACCAGCGTATTACTATCGAAAAAGAACCGCAGCATGTGATCCTGCAGGATGGGCGAGACATTTTGTCGCTTGCGCTGCTTGACCGTGAAGATCCGTTCAAACGCGTTGTAGCCTGGAATAACCTGCCGAAAAAACAGGACACCCAAACCTGGGATGTGCTGAAGGGCAAATGGCCCGAAGCCACCAAAATTATTGATATGGGCTTTAGCGATCAGGGCGAAGTCAACCTTGAGAGCGTGCTGGCGCAGCAGCCGGACATCATGATTGCGCAACTGCGGGCCAAGCCTGCGCTGGAGCAAACCGGCGTTATTAAGTCCCTTAAAAAACTCAATATTCCGGTGGTGTTCGTTGATTATGAGCTGCACCCGGTAGAGAACACCGCCAACAGCGTGAAACTGCTGGGCACCGTGCTTAATCAGGAGAAACGCGCCAAAGAGTACACTGACTATTACCAGCAGCACCTGGCCCGCATTCAGCAGGTGGCGGCCGATGTTAAAAACAAACCTACGGTGTTTATTGAGCCGATCGCCGGTAACACCGAGAACTGCTGCTTCACCCACGGGCACAACGGCTGGGGCGCGCTGGTGGAAGCGGTAGGCGGGAGGAACATTGGTTCTAAGCTGCTGCCTGGCAGCGCCGGGTTTGTCTCTATGGAGCAGATCATCGCCATGAAGCCTGACGTCTATATTATGTCCGGCTCTAAACGCCCGAATCCGAGCGTGTTGCCGTTTGGCTACGGCGGTACGCCGCAGGAAGTGAACGCCACCTTCAGTAAACTGCTGGCCCGTAACACGTTCCAGAACATCGAGCCGGTGAAAGAAGGCAAGGTCTACGGCGTGTATCACCACTTCTATAATCACCCGTACAACATTATCGGGATGGAAATCTTAGCCAAAGACCTGTACCCGCAAAAACTGCAGGATCTTGACCCAACGGCGGACTACCACCAGATAATCACGCAGTTCACGCAGATCCCTGACGATCCTATTCTGCTGAGTTACGTCTACAAAAAGCCATAATCGCTTTTCAAGAAACGAAACGCGCACGATTAAAGTGGCCCTGTTGGTATTCAGACAAGCCAATAAAGGCGGTGACAAACGTCACCGCCTTTATTAATTAAACTTCAGGCATCGCGGAAGAGTGGTGTGAAGAGATTTTCCAGTCGCTGCCATCCCAGGCGTAGGTGAAAGTGTATCGTGCAGAAACCGTCGTTTTATCCTCAAAGGTAAAGGTATAGGTCCCTACATCAATCGCTTTATTGCAGCCAATTCTAACCGTTCTGCTGTCAATTTTACCCACCGGCTTTTTCGCCAGAAAATGTTCAAAATAATCCACACGTTCGGCGTCCGTCAGACGTACCTGGTTTGACACAGTAGGCAATAACACCGCATCGGTAAGATACGTATCAGCGACTTTTTTAGCATCTCCAGTCTTTAGCGAGTCATTCCAGCGGTCGAACAAGCCTTCTATCGCGGCTTTGTCCACTTTCACACAATCCTTAGCGGGCGCGGCCCATGTGGAACCAGAAACCAGCAGTAATGAACCGATAAAAGCTGACACTTTCCTCATAATATTTCCCTTTTTTGAGTGTGGTTAAACTGCCGGGAAAGTATCAATAATTCCAATTCGCAACAATGATCATTGTATATAGTTACATATATTTACTTATATTGATGCCTACGGCCTGAATCGTTTTATAGGTGAGTCTTTCTTCTTAACGTGATGAATATAATGCAGGACCCTGCATTGATATTTTTCTTATTCGCGGGAAATGGCGATCCCGGTGTCTTTCATTTGCTGCAGCGCCGCAGCCATATCCAGCAGCATTTCAGCGGCAACCAGGCCACCTTTTTCACTTGTCAGCATAGCCTTAATCACCGTCAGCACGCCAAAAGCGGTCATATGCGCCTGCCCGTGTGGGTCAGAGGCAATCACGCGCTTTCTGACATGCTCGCCAGCGTAATCCGTGCCGGCAATATCAACGTACAGGTCAATAGACGGCTTGCCATGCTGATGCATACCCATTGACGTACCCGCCGCGATATCGAGCCTGACTGAATTCGCGCTGGTTACAGCGGCCACCGCGGTGGTATCGAGTATGCTGAACGGCACGCCCTGAACCACTTCACCATTCTGGAGAGTGATATCCCGGGGAGTGGATGAATGCGTCCAGCTTCCTGACTCCCGAATCAGAGCCGAAGCAAGTTCATTGCCTAATTCGCTGCTGGAAAGTTCTCCCAACGGATCCGCCGGGTCATGAAGCGCGGAAAGCTGCACGCTATCAATAACGCTAAAATCAGCGGCAAGCAGGCTAACCAACGGTAAAAACAGGCCCGCTTCGTAATAGCCCAGGGGCACGACGGGCTGAGTCGGCCGATAGCGCTGAGTTAAATTCAGCAGCGGCAAAATGGCGTCACCCGTTGCCTGGGTAATATTGATGAAGGCGATGTTATTTTTGATAGCAAACTCCGCCAGCAGGTTCTTAGGGTCCGGCACGGCGGCAATAATAAGCTGCGCGTTAGCGGCGTGCTCAGGCACTTCCGCTCCGGTGAGGTCGATAAACGCCGGGTGCGCGAACCCCAGTTGCTCGATTAACTTCGCGCCTTTTGCCGGACTGCGACCTGCAATCACCAGTTCAACCGCAGGAAAATGCTCACGAATCTGGCGGGCGATAGCTGACCCAATCATGCCGTAGCCACCGGCGATGAAGACTTTTTCTAATTTAATGTTTTTCATCTTAAAACCTCGTTATCAGGGATATCTATTGCGATAGCGAGACTTTATCCCCCGTCTGGTGTGTAATAAAGATCATGAATTTTCTTGGGGAAGTGAGGAATATTCACTAATGAGCATAAAGCTGGTGGATTTCAGCTATTTCGTGATCGTGGCGAAGTACCGCAGTTTTCGTCAGGCGGCGGAAGAGGTTGGGCTAACGCCCTCGGCCGTAAGCCATTCCATTCGCCAACTGGAGGAGCGGCTTAAAGTCAGGCTGTTCAACCGGACGACGCGCAGCGTGTCGCTCACCGAGGCGGGAAGAAAACTGCATGAGAAGGTTACCCCGGCTTTTGATGACATCAGCCTCACGCTCGACGAACTCAACCTTTATCGCGAGACGCCGATGGGCATTATTCGGCTCAATGTTGTACGCCAGGGCGGCAGGCTTCAGCTTGCGCCGCTGATTGCCGACTTTACCCGTCAGTATCCTGATATTCAGGTTGAAGTGCAGATGGATGACCGGCTGGTCGATATTGTGAAGGCGCAGCTTGATGCAGGCGTGAGGCTGAACCGGGTTATAGAGAAGGATATGAAAGCTATTCCTGTCGGTCCGCCGGTACGCTACGCGGTTGTCGCCACGCCGGCATATTTTGCTCAGCATGGGATCCCGGCAGAGCCACAGCGGTTAACTGAACACAAATGCATTCAATTCCGTTACCCCAGCGGGAAAGCTTTTGGCTGGTATTTTGAACAAGCTGAAAGCCGTGAGGAGGTCGTTGTGAGTGGCCCCGTGGTTGTGGACGACCTGGATATTGCTCTCGACATGGCGCTTAACGGCGTGGGCCTGGCCTATGTGCTGCGGGAGATGGCCGAACCACACCTTCAGAGCGGGAAACTGATTTCCGTCCTGGATGACTGGCTGCCGGAGCTGCCGGGTTTTCACCTCTATTTCCCGAATCGCAAGCATCCGTCCGCCGCTTTCCGCGCTTTTTTGGACTTTCTTAAGGCGCGAAACTGAAAATAAAAAACCCGCCGAAAGGCGGGTTTGAACATGTACCACAATGGCTTCGTTAGATGGAAGTCCGGCGATAGTCGCGGTATTCCGGCAGCCAGAAGTTGTCGTCGATGGCCTGCTTCAGGGCTTCAGCGGAGGTCACTACCGCTACGCCTTGCTGCTGGGCAATCTTTGCCACGGCAAAGGCGATAGCGCGGGACACTTTCTGAATGTCCTTCAGCTCTGGCAGCACCATGCCTTCTCCATTGTTCAGCAGCGGAGAATGCTGAGCCAGCGACTCGCTCGCCGCCATCAGCATTTCGTCGGTAATGCGCGACGCGCCGGAGGCAATCACCCCGAGGCCAATGCCAGGGAAAATATAGGCGTTGTTGCACTGGGCGATAGGGTACGTTTTATCTTTCCAGGTCACCGGATCAAACGGACTGCCTGTGGCCACCAGCGCGGCGCCATCGGTCCAGGTGATGATGTCCTGCGGCGTGGCTTCCACGCGGGAAGTCGGGTTAGACAGCGGCATCACAATTGGGCGAGCGCAGTGCTTGTGCATTTCGCGAATGATCTCTTCGGTGAACAGGCCGGTCTGGCCGGAAACGCCGATAAGAATGTTTGGCTTCGCGTTACGCACCACGTCCAGCAGGGAAATCGCTTCGTTTTCCAGATCCCACTCCGCCAGGCTTTCGCGGCTCTGCACCAGTTTGGTCTGGAAGGAGAGCAGGTTAGGCATGTTGTCGGTGAGCAGGCCAAAACGGTCAACCATGAACACGTTGCCACGGGCGGCTTCTTCGCTCAGCCCTTCGCGCTGCATCTGGGCAATGATCTGCTCGGCGATGCCGCAGCCCGCGGAGCCTGCGCCCAGGAAGACGATTTTCTGCTGGTTAAGCTGACTGCCTGCCGCACGGCTGGCGGCGATCAGCGTCCCGACGGTCACAGCGGCGGTGCCCTGAATATCATCATTAAACGAGCAGATCTCGTCGCGGTAACGGGTCAGCAGCGGCATGGCGTTTTTCTGCGCGAAGTCTTCGAACTGCAGCAGCACGTCCGGCCAGCGGTGGCGCACGGCCTGGATAAACTCGTCCACAAACTCGTAGTAGTCGTCGCCGGTAATGCGCGGATGGCGAGAGCCCATATACAGCGGGTCGTTCAGCAGCTGCTGGTTGTTGGTGCCGACGTCCAGCACCACCGGCAGGGTGTAGGCCGGGCTGATGCCGCCACAGGCGGTGTACAGCGATAGCTTCCCGATAGGAATGCCCATCCCGCCGATGCCCTGGTCGCCCAGGCCGAGAATACGTTCGCCGTCGGTCACCACGATCACTTTGATGTTGTGGTTCGGCACGTTCTGCAGAATATCGTCCATGTGGTGACGATTTTCGTAGTTGATGAACACCCCGCGAGAGCGGCGGTAGATTTCTGAGAAGCGCTCACAGGCGGCCCCCACGGTGGGGGTGTAAATCACCGGCATCATCTCTTCCAGATGATTTTCAACCAGGCGGTAGAACAGCGTTTCGTTGGTGTCCTGGATGTTGCGCAGGTAGATGTGCTTGTCGATTTCGGTTTTGAAGCCCTGGTACTGAATCCAGGCACGTTCCGCCTGCTCTTCGATGGTTTCAACCACTTCCGGCAGCAGGCCGAGCAGGTTGAAATTGCGGCGCTCTTCGATGCTGAAAGCGCTGCCTTTATTTAACAGGGGGAATTCAAGTAAAACGGGTCCGGCGTAAGGGATGTAAAGCGAGCGATGTTTTTTTGGTTTGATGTCCATGTGCATACTCTTTTTTCGACGTAACGTCTTGCCAGTAAGGCTCATTCGGTAAGTTTTCGCGCAATATTATGGCACAGCGATTTTGCATCCGACACCGCCAGGCCAAGAACTTTGGTTACACAAGTCCTCAAATCGGCAGGAATTTTGTTTCAGCGCGTTCCGTGAGTGTGTTTAAATAGCTAAACCAGTTTAGCAATATTTAGCTTACGAATGGAGACACCATGAGCGTACAAGTTTGGGTTCTGGGCGATGCCGTCGTCGATCTGCTTCCGGACGGCAATGGCCGGTTACTGCAATGCCCTGGCGGGGCACCGGCCAATGTTGCCGTCGGGATTGCGCGCCTCGGCGGCAGCAGCGGATTTATTGGCCGCGTGGGGGACGATCCCTTTGGTCGCTTTATGCGACGCACGCTGCAGGAAGAAAGAGTAAACACCGAATTTATGCGGCTGGATGCCAACCAGAGAACCTCCACGGTGGTGGTAGATCTGGATGAACACGGCGAACGCACGTTCACCTTTATGGTTCGCCCCAGTGCGGATTTATTCCTTGAATACGATGATATTCCGTCCTTCAGCCACGGTCAGTGGCTGCATGTCTGCTCGATAGCCTTAAGCGCGGAACCCAGCCGGAGCACGACGTTCTCCGCCATGGAGCAGATAAAAAAAGCCGGGGGCCAGGTCAGCTTTGACCCTAATATCCGTCCCGATCTTTGGTATGACGTTGCAGAGCTGCAGGCTTGCCTGACGAGGGCGCTGCTGCTGGCCGATGTGGTGAAACTCTCCGTCGAAGAGCTGATTTTTATCAGCGGGAAAACCCATCTCCATGAGGGCATCAAAAAGCTGGTCAGCCGCTTTGCTATGCGACTTCTGCTGGTCACTCAGGGCAAGGAAGGCGTGCTGGTGTATTACCACGGTCAGATCTACCACTTTGATGCCCGGCCCGTGGTCTGTGTGGATACCACCGGGGCAGGCGATGCTTTTGTTGCCGGGCTGCTCAGCGGCCTGGCGACCCAGGGCTTACCCGACAGCGAAGAAGCCCTGGCCGGGATTATCGCTCAGGCGCAGCTTTGCGGGGCGCTGGCGACAACGGCGAAAGGCGCGATGACCGCGCTGCCTCACCGGGAAGAGGTCGAGCAATCGCTGTAATACGGTAAAAATATATTCTGATTGTCGTGCCTGTCACATTTACTAAATCGGTTTAGCAAAATTCGTTGCCTTCGGTATTTCGCCCTGGTTACTCTTTTTCAACTAAACCGGTTTAGCTAAACAAATGACATTAGCCTCTCAGGGATACGACGAACATGTATAAGAAAAATAAACTGGCAGTGATGATAGCCTTGCTGATTGGCACGGCGTCCGCGCAGGCCGCCACGGATTTAAACAGCATAGAATCACGCCTTGCCGCGATGGAGCAGCGCTTACAGGATGCAGAAAGCAGGGCGAAGGCCGCAGAACAACGCGCCAGCGCCGCCGAAAGCAAAGCGCAACTGCTCGCCACTCAACAACAGCAAACTCAGGCAACCACTCAGGCGGTGGCCGACCGTACCGCCCGACTGGAATCAAAAGCAGATAAGCAAACTGGTTTTGAATTCCACGGCTACGCGCGTTCCGGCCTGTTAATGAATGATTCTGCATCCAGCAGTAAAAGCGGCCCTTACTTAACGCCCGCCGGGGAAACCGGGGGGGCAGTAGGGCGACTGGGTAACGAGGCCGATACCTACGTTGAGCTGAATCTGGAGCACCGCCAGACGCTGGACAATGGCACCACTACCCGCTTTAAAGCTATGCTCGCGGACGGGCAAAAGACCTACAACGACTGGTCGGCGGACAGCAGCGACCTGAATATTCGCCAGGCTTTCGCGGAACTGGGGAATCTCCCCGGCTTTGAGGGCCCGCTGAAAGGCAGTACCTGGTGGGCAGGCAAGCGCTTCGATCGTGACAATTTCGACATTCACTGGCTGGACTCCGACGTGGTGTTTCTCGCCGGCACCGGCGGCGGCGTGTATGACGTGAAATGGAACGACGGGCTGCGCAGCAACTTTGCGGTCTATGGCCGCAATTTTGGCAACCTCGAAGACACCGGCAACACCGTCCAGAACTATATGCTGACCATGAATCACTTTGCCGGGCCGTTCCAGCTGATGGTCACCGGGCTTCGGGCAAAGGATAACGACGACCGAAAAGATGCCAATGGCGATTTGATTCAAAAAGAAGCCGCCAATACCGGCGTGCATACTCTGGTAGGGCTGCATAACGACAGCTTCTACGGCCTGCGCGAAGGCAGCGCTAAAACCGCGCTGCTCTACGGCCACGGTCTTGGCGCCGAAGTAAAAGGGATCGGGTCGGACGGTGCGCTGCTGTCGGAGGCGAATACCTGGCGCTTTGCCAGCTTTGGCGTGACGCCGATTGGCGGCGGCTGGCATATTGCTCCGGCGCTGCTGGCGCAAAGCAGTAAAGATCGCTACGTGAAGGGAGACAGCTATGAATGGGCCACGGTCAACGCGCGGCTTATCAAAGAAGTCACCCAGAACTTTGCTCTGGCGTTCGAGGGCAGCTATCAGTACATGGATCTGCGGCCAGAAGGCTACAAAGACCGTAATGCGGTCAACGGCAGCTTCTACAAGCTGACCTTTGCCCCAACGCTGAAGGCCGGCAGCATCGGCGACTTCTTCAGCCGCCCGGAACTGCGCCTGTTTGCTACCTGGATGGACTGGAGCAGCAAACTGGACAAATACGCGAGCAATGACGCCTTCGGCAGCAGCGGCTTTAACGCCGGTGGGGAATGGAACTTTGGCGTTCAGATGGAAACCTGGTTTTAACGAACTGGCCTCCCGCTGCGGCGGGAGTGCCACGACATAACAAGAAAGCGTTTAGAGGTGACTATGGATTTCAATCACATTGCCAGAGAGCTGATTCCTCTGCTGGGCGGCAAAGACAATATCGCCAGCGCGGCCCACTGCGCAACGAGGCTGCGGTTGGTTCTGGTGGATGATGCGCTGGCAGACCAACAGGCGATTGGCAAAGTCGACGGCGTGAAAGGGTGTTTTCGCAACGCAGGGCAGATGCAAATCATCTTTGGCACCGGCGTAGTGAATAAAGTGTATGCTGCCTTTATTCAGGCCGCAGGCATTGCAGAGTCAAGCAAGTCCGAAGCCGCAGATCTTGCGGCGAAAAAGCTGAATCCGTTCCAGCGCATTGCCCGTCTGCTGTCGAACATCTTTGTGCCAATCATTCCTGCCATTGTGGCCTCAGGTTTGCTGATGGGGCTGCTCGGGATGGTGAAAACCTACGGCTGGGTCAGCCCGGATAACGCGCTCTATATCATGCTGGATATGTGCAGCTCGGCGGCGTTTATTATTCTGCCTATCCTGATTGGTTTCACCGCCGCCCGTGAGTTCGGCGGCAACCCCTACCTGGGCGCGACGTTGGGCGGAATTTTAACCCATCCGGCGTTAACCAACGCCTGGGGCGTGGCGGCCGGGTTCCACACCATGAACTTCTTTGGGCTGGAAGTGGCGATGATTGGCTACCAGGGGACGGTTTTCCCTGTGCTGCTGGCGGTGTGGTTTATGAGTCTGGTGGAGAAACAGCTGCGCCGGGTGATCCCGGATGCGCTGGATCTTATCCTGACGCCGTTCCTGACGGTCATCATTTCCGGCTTTATCGCGCTGCTGATTATCGGCCCGGCCGGGCGCGCGCTGGGGGACGGCATCTCATTCGTGCTCAGCACGCTTATTGCCCACGCGGGCTGGCTCGCCGGGCTGCTTTTTGGCGGGCTGTATTCCGTTATTGTGATCACGGGTATTCACCACAGCTTCCACGCTATTGAGGCCGGGCTGCTTGGCAATCCGGCCATCGGCGTTAATTTCCTGCTGCCTATCTGGGCAATGGCAAACGTCGCGCAGGGCGGAGCCTGCCTGGCGGTATGGTTTAAAACCCGGGATGCGAAAATCAAAGCAATTACGCTGCCTTCGGCGTTTTCTGCTATGCTGGGCATTACCGAAGCGGCGATTTTCGGGATCAACCTCAGGTTTGTTAAACCCTTTATTGCGGCGCTAGTGGGCGGCGCAGCCGGCGGGGCCTGGGTGGTTTCCGTGCATGTGTACATGACGGCGGTCGGCTTAACCGCGTTGCCGGGCATGGCTATTGTGCAGGCCAGTTCGCTGGTGAACTACATCATCGGGATGGTTATCGCTTTTGGCGTGGCGTTCATCCTCTCCCTGTTACTGAAATACAAAGCGGAGTCTGAAGCATGACGCTTGCTTCCCGTTTACCGGCCATTTTGCAGGCCGTGATGACAGGCCAGCCCAAAGCCCTGCAGGATAAACACTATCCGCAGTGGCATCACGCCCCGGTGACCGGGTTGATGAACGATCCGAACGGATTTACCTGGTTTGCCGGGCGCTGGCACCTGTTTTATCAGTGGAACCCGCTGGCGGCGGACCATAAATACAAGTGCTGGGGCCACTGGAGTTCGGCTGATTTAGTGCAGTGGCGACACGAGCCGCTGGCGCTGATGCCGGATGAAGAATACGACCGCAGCGGCTGCTACTCCGGCAGCGCCGTTGACCTCGAAGGCAGACTGACGCTGTGCTACACCGGCAACGTTAAGTTTGACGACGGCAGCCGCACGGCCTGGCAATGCCTTGCGGTGGAAAACAGCGCCGGTGGCTTTGACAAAATGGGTCCAGTTTTACCGCTGCCTGCGGGCTACACCGGGCATGTGCGGGACCCGAAGGTCTGGCAGCACGAGGGCGTCTGGTACATGGTGCTGGGCGCGCAGGATCTTCACAAGCGGGGCAAGGTATTGCTGTTTTCTTCGCCGAATATGCGCGACTGGGAAAACAGAGGCGAAATTGCCGGGAACGGCGTCCACGGGCTGGCTGACGCAGGCTATATGTGGGAATGCCCCGATCTTTTCCCTCTTGACGGTAAACATGTGCTGCTCTGCTGTCCGCAGGGGCTGGCCCGTCAAAATGAACGCTTTCTGAACGTTTACCCTGCGGCGTATCTGGTTGGCGACTTTGATTACGCCACGGCGACATTCAGCCACGGCGACTTGAACGAACTGGATGCAGGCTTTGAATTCTATGCCCCACAAACGGCGCTGGCGCCGGACGGGCGGCGTTTGCTCGTCGGCTGGATGGGCGTGCCGGACGGCGAGGAGATGCTGCAGCCAACCCGTGAACAGGGCTGGATCCACCAGATGACCTGCCTGCGGGAGCTTACGCTTAACAACGGCAAGCTTTATCAAAACCCGATAGCGGAACTGGCTCTGCTGCGCGAAGAAGAACAGCGCTGGCAAGGGCCAGCCAGCCTGGCTCCGGCGCTGGATGCAACGCGCCTGGAACTCCAGATAGAGGCCACGGGTCGCTTCAGTCTCCGCTTTGGCGGCGGCCTGACGCTGGACGTTACCGGGCAGGGCATTACGCTTCAGCGTCCGAGCCTGGCGACGGGCGATCCGCTTCACCGTTACTGGCATGGCGCGGTTGCCTCGCTGCAGATCCTCTGCGACAGCTCAAGCGTTGAGATCTTCATCAATCAGGGGGAAGGCGTGATGAGCAGCCGCTATTTCCCGCATCCTTCGGAGCGGCTCTCTTTCAACGGCGAGTCGGCGGTCACGTTGCGCTACTGGCCGCTGCGTTCCTGCATGATACAATGAGGGTTTTCGACTCATTGCCACGGTTGCGCTGTGAAAAAAACCAAACGCGTCACGATTAAAGATATTGCCGAACTGGCGGGCGTCTCAAAGGCGACCGCCAGCCTGGTCCTCAATGGCCGGGGCAAAGAGCTGAGGGTAGCCCAGTCCACCCGCGAACGCATCATGACGATTGCGCAACAGCAGCACTACCAGCCGAGCATTCACGCTCGCTCGCTGCGGGATGACCGCAGCCATACCATTGGGCTTGTGGTCCCGGAAATCACCAACTACGGGTTCGCCGTTTTCTCCCACGAACTGGAAATGCTCTGCCGTGAAGCGGGCGTTCAGCTACTTATCTCCTGCACCGACGAAAATCCGGGCCAGGAAAACATGGTGGTCAGCAACATGATTGCGCGCCAGGTTGACGGCCTGATTGTCGCCTCCAGCATGCTGACAGCTGTGGATTACCACAAACTGAGTGAGCAACTGCCGGTGGTGCTGTTTGACCGGCACATGAACGACACTGCGCTGCCGCTGGTTGCCACCGACTCCGTGCAGCCTACCGCCGAACTGATCGCCCCGATTGCCCGCCAGCATGCGGATGAATTCTACTTTTTAGGCGGTCAGCCGAGGCTTTCCCCCACGCGGGATCGGCTGGAAGGGTTTACCCAGGGCCTGGCTCAGGCGGGCGTCACGCTGCGCCCGGAGTGGATCATTCACGGCAACTATCATCCGAGCTCGGGCTATGAGTCCTTTGCTGCACTGTGCGCGCAGCTTGGACGTCCGCCCAAAGCGCTGTTTACCGCCGCCTGCGGCCTGCTTGAGGGCGTGCTGCGCTACATGAGCCAGCACAACCTGCTGGAGAGCGACATTCACCTGGCCAGCTTTGACGACCACTACCTGTATGACTCGCTGTCGGTGCGCATCGACACCATTCAGCAGGATAACCGCCAGCTGGCTTTTCATTGCTATGACCTGATCAGCAAGCTGATTGACGGGCAGTCGCCCACGCCGATGCAGCGCTATCTTCCGGCCAAAATATTACGTCGGCATTCATAACAAACAGCCTGCCACCATCGCTATAGGGAAATAACGTTATGCAAACTTTTTGCTACCCGGCCGGAACGCTTCTTGCTGATAAAGAGCAGGCTGAACACGCCTCGCCGTTCAAGGTAATGATTGAAACTCCGCGCCTGATACTTTCGCCACCCTCACCGGAAGATGCCCCGGCACTGCTCAGCATTTTTTCCGATCCACAGGTGATGAAATACTGGAACACTGCGCCCTGGTGCTCCCTTGACGATGCTCTGCGTTTTATCGACCGCAGAACGGCAGAGATGCAGGACCATTCTGCGCTGACGCTGTGCATCCGGGATAAACAGTCGGGCCAGCTGGCGGGAAAATGTATGCTTTTCAGCTTTGACTTTCATTCCCGCCGCGCCGAGATTGGGTTTGGTCTGGGGCGCGAGCACTGGGGGAAGGGACTGGTTAACGAAGCCGCCGAGGCGCTGATTAGCTATGCCTTTAAGGTGCTTCATCTGCGTCGCATCGAAGCTGAAATTGATCCTGGCAACCAGGCTTCTGCAGCCGCCCTGCAAAAGCTGGGCTTTGCTCAGGAAGGGCTGCTGCGGCAGCGTTGGGAAATCAACGGCGTGATTTCTGACTCAGCGCTTTTTGGACTGTTGGCCGCAGACAAAAACGCCTGAGGCGTTTGGCTAGTTTCGGTCAGGGAACCATAAACCAAAGCGGGTCACCCCGGCCTGGCTTTCCACCCAGCAGCGACCCTTGTGCAACTGCATGATGGAATGCACGATGGATAAGCCAAGTCCGCTGGAGTGCGCCGAGTCGTTGCGGGAAGGGTCGGCCCGGTAGAACCGGTCGAAAAGCCTTTCCTGGTGCGCCGGGGAAATGGTCTCCCCACGGTTCATCACCACGATGGACATACCTTCCGCTTCAGGCCTGGCAGCAATCTCAATCTCGCTGCCGGGCTCGGCATAGCGCACCGCGTTAGACAGCAGGTTCGCCAGCGCCCGGCGCAGCAACAGGGCATCCGCATTGACCGTGCCGCTGGCGTGCGTTTGAATCGTCACCTCACGCTCGGCGGCCAGATCCTCAAAATACTCACCGAGGCGGTGAGTCTCTTCAACAATGTCTATATCACGCCGCTGGATCTCCTGGTCAGGCTGTTCCGCCTGGGCCAGAAACAGCATGTTGTCTATCATCCGCGACATACGCTGCAGCTCTTCAAAGTTTGAGCCTAACAGTCGCTGGTAATAGGCGTTGTCCCTCGCCGCGCCGAGGCCAACTTCTGTCTGGCCGAGCAGGGTGGTTATCGGCGTGCGCAGGTCATGGGCCATATCGGCACTGACCTGTTTTAACTGCTGGAACCCGCGTTCCAGCCGCTCGAGCATCGCGTTGATTTGGTCAATCAGCGCATCAAGCTCCATCGGCACATCCTGCTTATCCAGCCTCGACGAGAGCGTTTGGGTGCCAATAGTCGCCGTGCGATCGGCCAGACGACGCAAAGGCGAAATGCCACGTCGGGCAAAGATCACCGCCAGCACGACCGAGATGGCCGCCATCATCGAGGCAAAGAGGATAATCTTGTTGCGATACTCTTCGAGAATATGGGTTCTGTCGCTCAGCACTCGCGCCGACACAATCTCCAGCGGCGGTAAATTATTGGCCGAGGGGCTAATTGCCGCCATGTAAACCATCGGCGTGCCGTCCGCATTATTGGCGTGATGTACGGCCTCAAGCGTCAGCCGCTGATTGGCGGCAACCGGCGTCACGGTGGGAAGCGCGCGCTGCATGGGATTAACTTCCAGCAATGTGGCACCGCCCACATAGCGGATCACCAGCAGGGATTCCGTATTGCCCAGCATATTGGCAAACAAATGGGGCTTTTCGCGGATCAACTGCCGCGCATCCAGATCCCGCAGCAGCGTACTGATCTGGTCCACGCGGGAAACCAGCGCCGCGTCATCACGGATAGAAAGCTGCTGGCGCAGGGCGTAATAGAGCGCGCTGCCCATGACGGTAAACGCCACAAAGGAAAAGGCGGCCAGCAACACGGCAAGGCGGAAGGTTAGCGAAGTACGCTTCATGACTCTGGCTCGCAGCGGTAGCCCACGCCATGCACGGTATGGATTAGCCGCACCGGGAAGGGGTCGTCCACTTTTTGCCGCAGCCTGCGCACCGCGACGTCCACCACGTTAGTGTCGCTGTCGAAATTCATGTCCCACACGCGGGAAGCCAGAAACGTTCGCGACAGAACTTGCCCCGGATGCTGGAGAAAGCACACCAGCAGCTTGAACTCTTTATTGGTCAGCGTGATGCGCTTGCCTTCGCGCTCGCAGCGAAACTTGGCGACATCCACCAGCAGATCGGCCATCGTCAGCACTTCTTCGGCTTCGGCCTGCGGCTGGCCGCGGCGTAAAATAATGCGGATCCTTGCCAACAGTTCGGCAAAGGAGAAAGGCTTGACGAGGTATTCATCGGCCCCCAGACCAAGCCCGCGTAAACGGTCCTCCAGCGTGCCGCGCGCGCTCAGAAACAGCACCGGCGTCTGGCTGTGGGCGCGTAAACGCTCCATTACCGTCCAGCCGTTCATTTCCGGCAGCATGACGTCCAGCAGAATCAGGTCATAATTTTCTTCCCGGGCCAGATGCAGGCCGTCAATGCCGTTAGCCGCCCAGTCTGCGGTATAGCCCGCTTCGTTCAGTCCGCTCACCAGGTAGGCGGCGGTTTTCGCTTCGTCTTCAATAATGAGGATTTTCAAGCAGCGGATCCCGTCGAAAAGAGAGAAAAGGGCGTGGAGACCGCCCCAGTCTCGTCATTATAAGAGGCGTGAACCTCAGTAGCCAGGCACGTGCGCTGCTTTCATGATCAGATTAGCCACCGCTTCAGGCTGGGAAATCAGCGAAACGTGGCTGGATTTTAGCTCGATGGTTTGCGCGTGCATGCGCTTCGCCATAAACCGCTCCAGATCCGGGTTGATCGTGCGATCTTCGGTCGATACCGCGTACCAGGTCGGCTTGTCATGCCAGGCGGCAACCGTGGTTTTCGCCATGGTGATGGCTTTGCCCATTGGCTGCTGCACCGCGTAATAGGCTTTGGCCTCGCTTTCCGGCAGGTCGCCGGCGAAATCGTGGATAAATGCCGACTCGCTCAGCGCGCCGTAGCCGTCGTCGTTCCATTTAAGGCCAGCGGAAGCCGGTGCCGCCGGGTATTTTTTGGTGAGCGCCGGGTAATCTTCACCCGCTTCCGGGGCGCGGGCGGCGATATACACCAGGCCTTTGACTTCTGGCTCATCGCCCGCCTGGCTAATCACCATCCCGCCGTAGGAGTGTGCCACCAGAATCACCGGGCCGTTTTGCTGCGCCAGCGCGCGTTTTACCGCGGCAACATCGTTATCTAAAGAGGTCGTCGGGTTCTGTACCGCCGTGACGTGCAGACCTTTGGCCTGCAGCAGCGGAATAACTTTGCCCCAGCTCGATCCATCGGCAAACAGGCCGTGCACCAGCACGATATTTTTCACTTCCTGTGTAGCAGGTGCGGTGTCGGCATGAGCCGCCGTGGTACCAAGAGACGCCAGCACAAGGGTGGCGAGAGCAGAGAGATGGCGTAATTTCATGATCTATCCTCAGGATTCAACAAGGGGGTCAGGACCAATGTAGTTCCCGGGCGCCAACAAAGTGCTGACGTACAAATGACAAAAAAATGACAAACGGGGCGTTCTTGCGATACATGATGAACGGCTCTACACTGAATTTTTCAGCCTGAAGAGATTGTAAATGACTAATAATATTACGCCTTTTGCCTTTGTGCTGGCGGTAAACAACCTTGATGACACTGCAGGTTATTTCCGCGATACGTTAGGCTTTACCCTTGAATGGCCTGGCACGAACGGCTGGCAATTAGCGGTGCGAGGGACAGTGAAGGTGATGCTGGGCCATTGCCCGCAGGCGCTGGCCCCAGCTTCCCTTGGGGATCACAGTTATTTCGGCTATCTGCATGTTGATGACGTGGATGCACTCTACGCCGAGTTTACCCGGCGTGGTGCCATCATTTTACAACCACCGGCCAGCCATCCACACGGGATGCGCGAATTTCTCGTCGCGACGCCAGAAGGCCATAAAATCATGATTGGCCAGGTGTTGTAAAAAGGCCATCAGCCACCACGGGATTTGCTTTCACGGGTCACTATCACCGCCAGCAGACCGGCCAGCGCAAAAGCGGCGGCCACGTAGGGAATAGGGCGAGGCCCGGTCAGGTTTATCAGCATGCCGCCAATCAGGGAGCCTAAGCCAATTGCCGCGTTAAACACCGACACGTTGACCGAGGTTGCCGCATCCGGGCCGCCTTCAAGCGTGGATGCCTCTTTGAACACCAGGGTTTGCAGCAACACCGGCAGAGCCCCATAAGCTGCACCCCACAGGGCGATAGCGATAAAAATTGTGGTATGGCTGACGGTCGCCGCATTAAGAAAAGCGAGGCTGGCGGTAAACAGCGCGGCCACCACGCCCAGACTGGTTCGCGGCCCCCGGGCGGCAAAAGGTCCCACCGCAAAGTTGGTGACAACGCCTGCCGCACCGTAAACCAGCAATAACATACTGATTTGCGAGCTGCTCTGGCGGGCCATTTGCTCAAGGAATGGCGTAATGTAGGTATAGGCCAGGAAGTTGCCGGTCACCACCAGCGCGGTGATGCCAAGAATGGCAAGCAATGCTCTGTTTTTAAACACCGCGGAAATAGCGCCGCGTCTGGCAGATTTAGCGATTCGTACCGCGGGAACGGACCAGGCGATAAGCGTGAAAACCACCAGGCACAAGAGGCACAGAGCGGCAAATACCGCCCGCCAGCCGTAAAAATCGCCCAGCATCGTGCCCGCCGGGACCCCGAGCACCGTTGCCAGCGAAACGCCCCCAAAAACAATGGACGTTGCCCGCACGGCGTTGCGTGCTGCCACCAGATGCACGGCGGTCACCACCGCCGTGGACCAAAATACGCCGATAGCCGCGGCCACCAGAATACGCCCCACAAAGACAACAAAATAATCAGACGCCAGCCAGGTAATCAGGTTGCCGGCAAAGCAGGCCGCCAGCAGCCCAGCCATCAGCGTTTTGCGGTTAATATGCCCCAGTAACCCGGTTAGCGGCGCGGCGGTGAGGGCCACCATGAAGGCAAAGATTGTGACCAGATAACCGGCCACGCCGAGGGAAACGTTTAGCCCGGCAGCCATGCCCGGCAGCACTCCCACCGGCATCAGTTCGGTACTGACAAAAGTGAAACAGCCCAGGCTCAGCGCCATCACCGCCGCGATGCTGCGGGCCCGGGAAACGTGTGCGCCCTGCGGCGCAGCGATATTTGTACTGCTTGAATGCATAAAACCATCCTGAAAATGTGAACAGGTCGAGATGACGAGCAAATTGTGGCGTCGTACAGGTCAGAATGCGATAGCATGAAAGGCATATCACCTATGACTGAGAATCAATAATGAGAGCATTTAGTTCGCAACTGCTGGAAGGTGTGGACGTGATGGCGGCGGTAGTGGATACGCTAAGCTTTGGCGCTGCCGCCGAAATGCTCGATATGTCGCAGTCGGGTGTCAGCCGGGCGATTGCACGCCTGGAAAAGCGGCTCGGTATTCGCGTGTTTGACCGCACCACGCGTTCAGTGCGGCTGACCGATGAGGGGCGGGCGTTCTACGAGCAGGTTATGCCGCTGATTGGCGCCCTGGCCGAAGTCACCGGCGGCGCGGCAGGGGACGGGCAGAGCATTCGCGGCAGACTGAGGGTGAATGTTGATCCGCTGTTTGCCAGCCAGGTTTTAGGGCCACGCCTCGGCGCGTTTATGGATAAGCACCCTGAGCTTGAAATCGAGCTGCGGAGCCGGGACGAACTGGGGGACCTTATTTCTGACGGCTTCGATCTGGCGCTGCGCTTTGGTCACCCTCAGTCCTCATCGCTGATAGCCAGAAAGCTGTTCGACACGCGAGTATTTGCCATGGCCTCGCCTGAATACGTGCAGCGTTTTGGGCGGCCTGAAACACCGCAGGAACTGGAGCAGGAGCCGCACCGCTGCGTATTGTTCCGCGAGCCGCTGACGGGGAAGCCTTTCAGCTGGGAATTTCATCAGGGGAAAAAGAAACTGATGATCCAGCCGCGCGGCCTGTTAACGGTGAATGATGCGGAAACCGCATTCAGTACCTGTCTTGCGGGGCTGGGCGTTGTGCAAATATTCGAGCTGGGCAGTGAGGAATACATCGCTTCCGGGCGGCTGGTGCCGCTGTTCCCCGAATGGTCAGATCATCGATTCCCGCTCTATGCGTATTACCCCTCCCGGCATCATGTGCCGGCGAAAACCCGGGCATTTCTGGACTTTGTTAGCGGGCTGGTGGGTTGACGTTCTCAGGCAAAACCGAGCAAGGCTGTCCGCTCCGTGCCAAATGCGGACGTCAGGAGTATTATCGATGTCCTCATTCCTGCAGCAGTAGACCCGGTAATGAGGACTCCTGAACGTTATCGAAGACTCATTGGGAACAGCCGCTATGAAACAATTGGCCTTTTTACTGCTCATTATTACTGGTTCAGCTTCTGCAGCCCCTTCAATAGAGGTGGGATTTTCTCCGGAAGGTAGCGCACAACAGCTCGTGCTAAATACCATCAATTCAGCGCACTCCTCTATCGAAATGGTTGCATATGCATTTCAGGCCCACGATATTGCTGCTGCACTAGATGCAGCCCAACAGCGAGGCGTTAGAGTACAAGTCGTTATCGATAAACGTCGAAATAGAGGCAGTACATCACTGGCGGCAATGCGCGACATTACTCGCCATGGAGTGGAGCTGCGCATTGATGGGCATTACCATATTCAGCACGATAAGATGATGATTGTTGATGGTTCAACTGTAGAAACAGGTTCATTTAATTATGCAAAATCAGCAGAGTACGATAACAGCGAGAATGTCATCGTTATTAAAAATATGCCTCACATCGTGTCTCAGTATCAGGAACATTTTGCTTCCCGGTGGGCAATATCTGAACCCTTCGAACTTAAAACACAGGGCTAGTCACTCTTCACTTTAGCAGCCTTTAACTTCAGCATCTCGCTCAAAGCAGCCAGGCAATTTTTGCCTAAGCAATAGGCTTAACGAGGAATGGGCCGCCCCCCTATTAGTGCTCAACAATCCACAAAAGCGGCACCACCGGCAGGGCGAAAATAACGACAAAAATGGTCAGTTCTTCGCCCCAGCCATAGCCTACTTTAATTACGCCGATCAGCATATTTACCGCCGCAATCAGGCACCACAGTACCGCAAAGCCTCGGGCGATAATTGCCTGAACCGGCGGGTAGTCCGGGCTAAACAGGCGGATAAGCAGGTAACAGCCGCTGGCGAGCAAAAAACCGCTCAGCAGAAATAACAATGTTCGCATAAAACACTCCAGGAAATGGCCTGCGGCTTAACTTTGCGAGATAAGCCGCAGGCTGGGGATTTACTGCCGGGGAGTCAGCAGGTCGCCTAAACCAATACGCTGCAAAAACTCCTTGCGGATACGGTCGGCCACGGCGTTGACCACTTCGGCCCCGTCATCAGAGGGATCAACGTGCACGCGGAACGGGCGTTTGCCATACGGCGCATTCACAATATCCACCATCGCCGCCGCGACATCGGCAACATCGGTATCCTCTGGCTCACAGGCCGCCAGGCCTTTCAGCGCTTCATCTTCCAGTCCTGCGGTTGGGCCAGTTTGGGTCCAGGCCAGCTCACGTTTGCTGTCCGCAGGCTTGCCGGAATGCAGGAAGTGATTGGTGCCTTTGGTAAAAGCCCCCGGCACCAGAATCGAGCTTTCAATGCCCCAGCGGCTCAGTTCGGCGGCATAGCTGACGGCCACGGCGTCCATCGCGGCTTTGGCGGCAAAATAGGGTGCCAGATAAGGCGGAGTGCCGCCCCGAGTGCTGCTGCTGCCGACCCACAGCAACAAACCTTTTCTCTGCTGACGTAGATAAGGCAGTGCCGCCCGATTAACCCGCTGGGTGCCCAGCACGTTAATGTCGAATAGCTGGCTGAACTGTTCCGGCAGAAATGCCTCGGCAGGGCCGAAGGACATATGCCCGGCATTGTGCACCACGACGTCCAGCCGGCCTTGCTCCGCGATGATCTGCGCGACTGCCGCCTCCGCAGAAGCCTCGGACTGCACGTCCAGCTCAATGGCGCGAAGATCCACGCCGTGTTGCCGCGAATGCTCTTGCAGGCTTTCAACCTGGGGAGCATTGCGACCTGAAATATCGCGCATACTGGCATAAACGGTGTGCCCGGCATGGGCGAGGGCGCGCGCGGATAAGGCACCAAAGCCGCTGGATGCGCCGGTTATCAGTATAATTTGCTGCATGTTTGTCTCCTGTTGGTCGCCAGTCTTATGCAAAGCCGCCGTTAACGCGGATCACCTGAGAATTCACCCAGCTGCCGTCCGGGCCAGCCAATGTCGCCACAATACTGGCAATTTCCTCTGGCGTGCCGATGCGCCCCAGCGGGGCGAGGCTGGCGATGGCCTGAATTTGCTCTTCGGTTTTACCGTTCAGGAACAGGTCGGTGCCGGTTGGCCCCGGTGCAACGGCGTTGACGGTGATATTACGGCCACGCAGTTCGTTGGCGAGGACGTGCACCAGGCCTTCAACCCCGGCTTTGGAGGCGATGTAGGGGCCATAGGCCGGGAATGATTTGGCAATAACGCTGGTTGAAAGGGCGATAATGCGGCCGCCATCCTGCAGAGACTCTGCGGCGTTGGCCAGCACCATAAACGCCCCCCGCAGATTTGTATTGATGATTTTGTCGAACTCGGCCAGGCCTGCTGGAGTCATTTTCACCATCGGCATAATGCCCGCGCTGTGCACCACCACATCCAGCTGGTTGTGGAGAGCTTTCGCTTCAGCAAACAGACGGGTGACATCGCTTTCCGAAGAGACATCGGCCTGAATCGCCACGGCGTTCCCGCCGTTGTTTTTAATCGCCTGGACCGTTTCATCGGCGCTGGCTTTATTTCCGGCGTAGTTCACGACGACGGTGAAGCCGTCGCGGGCCAGTCTTTCGGCAATTGCCCGGCCAATTCCACGGGAAGCGCCGGTCACCAGGGCAGTTTTCTTTGCAGTCGTCATGTTGTTCTCCAGATGCGGTGAGTGAATCGCCCCGAGTGGGCGTGGGTGCATTGTTAATGTTTTTGATTTCGGGATAAATGGTGCTAATTTGATTAGATAATTCCGTTTTGATTAACAATAGCAGATGGATAAATTTGACACTTTGCAGCTGTTCACCCGCATTGTTGAGCTGGGCAGTTTCAGCCAGGCCGCCGACCAGCTTGGTATCCCGAGGGCCACGGCAAGCAATGCGATTAAAGAGCTGGAGAGCCAACTGGGCTGCCGCTTGCTGGAGCGCACCACCCGGCATGTGCGAGCCTCTCAGGATGGGAAAGCGTACTACCAGCGCTGTGTGTACATTCTTGCGGAGCTGAATGATGCCGAAGCTGCGCTGCGCCCGGTTGTGGCCCGGCCTCGCGGTATCCTGCGTATTGACCTGCAGGGAACGCATGCCTCGCACATCGTCCTGCCGCGCCTGGACGAGTTTCATCGCCGTTATCCGGATATCGAACTGATTATAAGCAGCGGCGACAGGCTGGTGGATTTAATCCGCGAGGGGATAGATTGCGTGGTGCGTGCCGGTAAATTACAGGACTCTTCGCTGGTCGCCCGTCATCTGGCGGATCTCCCGCAGGTGGTATGCGCCAGCCCGGATTATCTGGCGGCGTTTGGCGTGCCTGCGCACCCGGACGATCTTGACCAGCACCAGTGCGTGAACTTTTTCTCGACGACAGGCGGCCTGAATTACCCTTTTGAATTCATTATCGATAACGAGCGCCGGGCTTATTCGCCGAAAGGCTGGGTGACGGTCAACGAAGCTGAGAATTACGTGATCTGTGCGCTACGAGGCTGCGGGCTGGTTCAGCTCCCGCGCTACCACGTTGAACAGCCACTGAGCGAAGGTCGGCTGATAGAAGTGATGCCTGACTGGCAAAGCCCGGCCATCGCGGTATCCGCGGTGTACACGCAAAACCGGCAGCTTTCGCCGCGGGTGAGGGTGTTTATCGACTGGCTGAAGGAGATTTACAGCTCGCGGTTTCCTCCCGAAGGGAAGGCTTAAACACCTGCTAAACCTCGCCGCGATTTGACTGGTTTTTAAAAGGCTTCGGGATCCATACTGACTTCCTCTAAAGTGCTTTTGAGACAGGATCCCCGGATGAACTTCCCCCAAGGTCTGAACGTATTTCGCTTGGCGTTTTGCGCTTTTTTATTATCCCCATTCGCTACGCATGCAGCCAACGGCGGCCCCTTAAATATTGCCATATACCGGGGAGCTGCCGGCTGCGATGAATGTTCCGAAATGGTGGCGAAATCCCTGCAAAATACCAGGAAAAACATTGTTATTTCCTACATCGGTGAAAAAGAAAAGCTAAAGCTGACCGGCCAGAACTTGAGTAAATTTGATCTCTATGTGCAACCTGGCGGCGGGCAGGATATTCCGGCTGCGTATGATGCCATTGGTGATGATGGCGCGCGGGCTATCAGAGAGTTTGTGAGACGCGGGAAAGGTTATCTTGGCTTGTGCATGGGGGCTTATCTGGCGGACAAAGACTGGATAGGGCTTATCGACAACCCCCTTGAGTCTGAGGTCGGTCGTCCTGGGTCCGGCGTGGCGGATGAAGGTGACTACACGCTGAATATCCGCTGGGGGAATAAAAAAGAGCCTTTTTATTATCAGGACGGCCCTTATTTTAATCCCGGCACGAAAAGCAGCGGCTTTACGCCCGTGGCCTGGTACAGCAACGGCGACGTGGCTATCGCCGCTTACCGCTATGGCAGAGGAAAAGTGGTATTGACCGGCCCACATCCGGAGGCGGATGGCAGCTGGTTTGACAACAGCGTCACCGGGCACACCTCACCTCAGAGTAAAATGGCCCGGCTGCTTAGCTATTTCGACAGGGGTTCGAACGGCATTCCCAGCGACTGAACAAAGGTTTTAACCTGCGGATACCAGAGCTTGACGCCCGCTTTGCTGTCGGCAAAGTCGTGGGAGTTTTTGCCGAAGGTGCCGATATCGATCATTCGGGCATGCCCGGCGTCGCCCTCCGCGTTGCGGGTGTAGGCATTAAACATTTGCTCCGGCATCGGCTGCGGCCAGAGCTGGTCGTTATCGCCATAGAACCAAACCGACGGGTAGCGAGCCTGTTTGCCTATCGCGCCATAGGTGCGTACCAGATTTTGCTGCCAGCCTTCACATTTTGGCTGGCGCAGACCGCCCGAGAAATTAATCACGCCCAGCACGCCGGGGAGTGGATGCGTACTCAGCGCCATAGTCACCAGCCCGCCGTCAGACTGGCCGGCAATCACAATGCGTGAACGGTCAACGTAGGGCAGTTTGACCAGTTCCTTGAGGGCGGCAGCCACGCCATCTGCTTCATCAAACGCGTGACGACGCACATCGCATCCGTCTTTCGGGTAGTCGCCGCCGGAGGCCGCAAAACCTTCCCGCATCGGAATCGCGACCGCAAATCCCCGATGAACAAATACTGAGGCAATCTCCAGGTGACGGGAACGCGGCTGCGTGCGCGCATTGCCCGGATTTTTACCGTGGTTCATCAACAGCAGGGGAAAAGGCCCATTACCCGGAGGCTTATACAGCGTGGTTTCCAGCTCAACGGTTTTACCCTCTATTTGCACGGGCAACATCACAATCTGCTCATTGAGCTGGCGATCCAGCTTCAGGGAAGATGAAGCGTTATTACTGGCGGAACTGCAGCCGCTGACGCTGAGAAGAAGTGCCGCAACCGGCAGCCCGGTGAAGAGATGAAACAAAGAACCGGAGCGCTGTGGCTCCTGAAATAGAGGTGCTATCAGCCACTTCAAAGAACCCATCTGTTTACCCTGACAAAAAATACTGCAGTTGAATTATGCCGTGTCGTCAACGGACGGCTGTTGTTTTGCATACAAATAAACCGATGCCCGGGAAACGCCCAGATGCTGCGCCACGGTCTCCATCGACTTACGGATATCCAGTAATCCTTCTTTTTTCAACGTCTGCAACAGCTCAATTCTTTCTGAAGTTTTCAGCGCACGCGGCGTGGTGGCTATGCCAGCCGCATAACGATCGATTCTCAGCCGGATGGCTTCGGAACCTGCGGGTTCAATATGTTCTTCCACCGGGCCGGGACTGGTGTCGGTGAAGCGGGCGAGTGCGCTTTGCATCCCTCTGAACAAGGTCATATCCAGGTTGAGGCAAAGGGCGGCGACATAGTTCCCGGCGTCATCTTTCAGCCCAATAGAGGTGCTTTTCACCGGGCGTCCGTCGGCAAACTGGTTGGCATAATTGGCGATCACCGTCGGGAAATCAGGGGAGGCGATGCGCGCCAGCCCCATTTCCGTGGCGCCCTGGCCAACCTCGCGGCCAGACAGGTTGTTGTGGATGGAGAGAATAGAGTGCTCGGGCTGCGTCAGGTCGTGCACCACCACTTCGCAAAAAGGCGCGAAGGTTTCACTCACCCCCTGGGCGATGTTTTCGAGCTGGTCGAGCAGGGCACTGTTTTCTGATTTTGACACTCTATTTCTCCTGTTAATTAACGCGGGCCGGCGAGGTACTCAGCGTAGCGGCTGATATCGACGTTGCCGCCGCTGATGATAATCCCGATTCGCTTCCCGCGCAGGCTCTCTTTCATTCCGCGCGCGGCGGCAAAGCCAAGGCAGCCCGTCGGCTCGACCACCATTTTCATCCGCTCGGCGAAAAACTTCATCGAATCGATCAGCTCTTCATCAGTGGCGGTGAAAATGTCGTCCACGTTCTGGCAAATCATCTGGAAGGTGTAGTCCCCGAGGAAGGTGGTTTGTGCGCCGTCGGCGATGGTTTTGGGCGTATCAATCCGCACAATTTGTCGACGCCGGAGTGACTGCTGGGCATCGTTCCCGGCTTCCGGTTCCACGCCGTAGACTTTGCAGTTGGGGGAAAGATGGCGCGCCGCCAGCGAACAGCCGGAAATCAACCCGCCGCCGCCCAGGCAGACAAACAGCGCGTCCAGCTCGCCAACTTCGTCGAACAGCTCTTTCGCCGCGGTGCCCTGGCCGGCAATGACGTGCGGGTGATCGTAAGGCGGGATCAGCGTCAGGCCATATTTGTCAGCCAGATCTTTGCCGATTTGCTGGCGGTCTTCGGTGTAGCGGTTATAGAGAATGACTTTGCCGCCGTATTCGCGCGTGGCGGCAATTTTAGCCGCCGGGGCATCTTCCGGCATCACGATGGTGGCCGGGATCCCCAGCAGCCTTGCGGAGAGCGCAATCGCCTGAGCGTGGTTCCCGGAGGAGAAGGCCACCACGCCAGCTTTTTTTTGCTCCGGCGTAAACTGAGCGAGAGCGTTCATGGCCCCACGGAACTTAAACGCCCCCATTCGCTGGTAGTTTTCGCACTTGAAAAAGACTTCGGCATCAAACTCTTCATTCACGGTACGGGACGTCATGACCGGGGTGCGGTTGGCATGGCCTGCAATGCGCTGAGCCGCCGCGACCACATCTTCATAAACAGGGAGAACTAATTCACTCATTTTGCCACCTTTAAACGGTTGTCTTATTCAGAGAGCGCCACGGCTTCAATTTCGAGCGCCGCGCCGTAATGGAGTTGTGCCACGCCGGCCACCGCGCGAGAAGGGCGATGCTGACCGATCCACGCCGCATAAATGCTGTTAAACAGCGGCCAGAGGTTGATATCAGTGATGTACACCCGTACGGAGACAAGATGTTGTTTTGTCACGCCCGCGCAGGCCAGGCAAGATTCAATATTCTGCAGCACCAGTTGAGCCTGTTCTTCGAAGGGCGCTTCGCCGCGAGGCGTGCCACCCGCCGCCACGGGAAGCTGACCGGAAATAAACACCATACCGCCTGCAGTGGTGGTATGGGAATAGTGCCCCACGGGGGCAGGAACCTGTTCGATATTGCGCAGCGTAATGTTCGGGGCCATGTATCCTCTCAAGCGCGGTCAGATTTAGACAAACAATCTATATCTGGACTAAATGTCGATCAAGAGGTTTTCAACATGGAAAGCAGCAAGGGGGATAGGGGTGAACTGGCAGGGAGGAGAAAGCCCGGTTCGCGGCCGTTAGGGCGAAAAATGCCAATGTGTTACTATAATAAAAAACGGGGTCTTAAGGGTTAGGGATTATAACTATATGAGATTTTATGGCATTGAATATCTACAAACGCAGTCTAATATTAATGATTATTTAAAATACATCATTATATTTAGTACTTTATTTATCCTGATCGTTTTTTTTAGCCTGTACATGCGTCATCGCTTACAAACTAAATATCGAGATCTAACAATTATAGTATTTTTATTTTTACTCTTCATTTCTGGTGTTCAGTATGCAGATTATACTGACAGTCAAAATATACACTCTCAATCATCACAAATGGTGAGCTTTGTTAAATTGCTATCAAAAGAAAAAGAAGTGGGTATGGATTCTATATTTTCAAATTCAGTACAACTCTCGGATGGCATCATCATTAAAATTAATGATCTTTACTATCGCGTCAATTTAAGCCCGGATCAAAAAACATATAGTTTAGTTGAGGTGTCGTTAGTAAACCCAGGCATAGAAATCATAAAAAACTGAGGAACAGAAATGATAATTTATACGCCGATCATGATAAAATTGGGCTTGGGGATACTGTGTCTGATTATTCAAATAAATCTCATGGGGAAGGGCAATCTGGCGCCTTCATCCGCAATGGATCAGGTTCAAAACTATGTGCTCGGGGGGATTATCGGTGGCGTAATTTATAATGAATCGATAACAGTACTGCAGTTTGTTTTGGTGTTAATTATATGGACCTTCCTCGTCTTTGTCCTTAAGTTTTTAAAAGAGAATAATCGACTAGTTAAAAGAATTATTGATGGCAAACCAATCACCCTGGTACATAATGGCAGTGTCAATGTTAAAGAGTGTTTACGCAATGGTGTTTCTGCGAATGATTTGATGTTCAAGTTAAGGGCGAATAGCATTTATGAAATAGAACAATTGAAGCGAGTAGTTCTCGAGCAGAATGGGCAATTAACCATTATACAAAGTGGTGATGAGAATATACGCTACCCAATTATAGTTGATGGTTTAGCTAACCATGATCTGCTAGAAATCCTTAACAAGGACAACGCCTGGTTAGAAAATGAAGTTATCAAGCAAGGCTTTAATAAAATTAGCGAAGTCTATTTGGGCGAGTATCTGTCGGGCAGGATTAATTTATACGGATATGAAAAGTAGTCGCCAAAATCAAGCTCTTTACCTATTGGATTATAGATAAAGTAAATGTGTTTCATCCTTTAACTATCACTCTAAAAACCCCACCGCATGGGTGGGGTTGCCAGTAAACTTATTTCCCGGACCAGGTACGCAGTGCGTTTTCGCGCGCTTCGGCCTGCTGGGCAGTATTCAGCTTGTAGTAATTTGGCGCTAAAGCACCTTCCCAGTCGCCGTACATTGGGTTCGGCAGCACAATGAACTGGGTGCCAAACTTGCCGCGGTTATCGCTGGCAAACTGCTGACGCTGGGACTGATCCTTGTGGTAAGTCGCTTTGCCAAAGTCATTCAGGTTGTCGCCGATGTACATCACTACGTCATAGCCTTCGGCTTTGATTGCATCGAAACGGGCCTGCTTGTTGGAGCTGTCGGTTTTCAGGCGCACGGTTTTGTCGCTCACGCCGGTAAAGCCCAGAGCTTTCATGTTGGCGACGGTGGCGTCAAAGTCTTTGCTGTCGCGGTTGGACACATAGAACATCGTGCCGCCGTGGCTGTTCACGTAGTTAGCAAAATCCACCGCACCCGGGACGGCCAGCGCCTGGCGAGCCTGAGTCCACTGGGACCAGGTTTTGTCGTCAAACGCTTTGTTGTTTTTGGCCTGCCACGCGCTGTAGGCGCTATTGTCGAGCATGGTTTCATCCAGATCGACGATAACGGCCCGCTTAGCGTTACCCTGTTTAGCGGATTGATCCCACGCGGCGCGAGCGCTGTTAAACGACTGGTACGCCAGCGCGCGGTATTCGCCGGATTGCTGGAACCAGTCCACCGCCATCACCGTCTGGCTCGCCAGTTTTTGATCCGCCACCTGCTGCTGATTTGCACAACCAGTCAGGCTGACAAGCACCAGCGCCACCGCGCTACCCAATAAACTTTTCTTCATTTTTATGTCCTTACCCTTGCTTTTATCATTAACGCCATTGATACCTGCCGGCCTCTGCACTGAACAATGCAGTGACTTTTTCTAACAAAATCAGCAGGTATTGTTAAAAAGTGTTTTAACGAATATTAAAGTTACGTTATCAATAGCTTTTTAATGGATCGACACTGGATACTCAATATGACAAAAATATTTCGACGCAATTTTTTTTTCCTGATGGTGGTAGCGGCATTACCCGGCGTGAGCGTTGCGGCCCACGCAGCTGGCTGTGAAGAGACCAGGGCGGGCATCGACATGGGCTCCGGCACCACCAAGCTGGTGGTCGCCAAAGTGGATACCTGCCAGCAGCGCATCAACAAAGTGTTGTTCGAGGATCAGCGTCCAATCGGTTTTAACGAAGATTTATCCAAATCTGCAGATAACACTCTCAGCCCAGCGATTCAACAGCAGGGGCAGACGGCGCTGCGCGAGCTAGCTGCAGAGGCCGCCCGCTATCATCCTGCCCGTTTTAACGGCGTGGCTACCGCTGTTTTTCGCAGCGCGTCTAACGCCCGGCAGACGATCGATGCCTTCAACCGTGCTGCTCCGGTGAATCTAAAAATTATTACTCAGGAACAAGAGGCCGAGCTGGGCTTCCTGTCCGCCAAAGCCTCGATGCCCGTGCCGCTGCCAGACGACCAGATGGTGGTCTGGGACATTGGCGGCGGGTCGATGCAAATGACGACCTGGCTGCAAAAACACGACAAATGGCAGCCGGAGATTTACCAGGGCAAGCTGGCCTCCGTTACGCTGAAGAACTACATCATCGACGTGGTGAAAAACAAAGATTTGCATGATGTCAGCTCGCCAAATCCGATTGGTTCCCTGCGTGACGGCGTGCTGCGTTTTGTTCGCTTCTATGCCACCACTCACGTCAGCCCGGAGATGAAACAGGCGCTGGCTAAGCGTACCGTCTTGGGTATCGGCGGGGTGCATGACTTCTCCGTCAGCAAGCAGCTCAATGAAAAGGTTTACACCCTCGCCGATCTACAAAAATCTTCCGCCAGCCAGGTCTGGAAAGGGGATTCAGAGCTGCGCGGGGATTACCGGGCCACGGACGTCAGCAACCTGCTACTGGTTCAGGGCTATATGGAAGCCCTGAAAATCCCTCAGGTGACCGTGGTGAAGGCCAACCTCGTTCAGGGCGTGCTGATTCAGTAACGTCTCATGCTTCAGGCGACGGCGATTTTCGTGCCGCCGCCTGGGGCACTAACCGCGTTTTTGCTGCCCGAGCAGATGAATGATTAGCCCGATGAGGCTAAGCCCACCGCCCAGCATCGAAGCCAGTTCCCAGCCGCCGAGTCGCCACATCAGGCTCGCGCCCCAGGATCCCAGCGCGCCGCCGATAAACATGCCGCTCATAAAGACCGTATTGATACGGCTGCGGGCTTCCGGCCTCAGGGCATAGATCACGTGCTGGTTAGAGATCAGCGCCGACTGCTCGCCCAGATCCATCAGGATGATGCCAATCACCAGCCCGGTGAGCGAAGTCCACAGCCCCAGCACCGCAAACGAGATAACCATCACCAGCGCCCCAAGCCCGATGACGGCATACGGTCCCCGACGGTCGGCAATTCGCCCGGCAAGCGGCGCAACCAGGATGCCTACGGCACCCACAATGCCCATCAGACCGGCGACGTCTGCGCCAAGATGAAACGCGGCATGGAGCTGCAAAGCCAGAATGGTCCACAGGCCGATGAACGAGCCAAACAGCGCGGCCTGAATCCAGGTCGCCCGGCGCAGCAGTGGTTCTTCCCGCCACAGAGAAACCAGCGAGCGCATCAGGGTCATGTAGCTCTGTTTATTACCGGACGTGTGGTGCGGCAGGGTAAAGAACAGCATCAGCCAGCCGAAAGCAGTTGCCACAGCACCGAGCCAGAAGGTCGCTCGCCAGCCCCAGTGATCGCCGCTAAAACCGCCCACGGCCCGGCCAAGCAGTATGCCGCACAACACGCCGCTCATTACCGTGCCGACCACCTGTCCACGGCGTTCCGGTTTAGCCAGCTCGGCGGCGAACGGCACTATTTGCTGGGCCACGGAGCCGGTTACACCCACCGCAGCGGAGGCAATAATAATTGTGACAACATTCGGCGCTAAGGCCAGGCACGCCAGCGCTACCGCCAGCCCCGCAGACTGGCAAAGGATCAGCGTGCGGCGATTAATCTTGTCGCCCAGCGGTACAAGCAAGAACAAACCAAAAGCAAACCCAAGCTGCGTTGCCGTCGGCGCAAGGCTGACCAGCGCTAGCTGCCCCGGAAACGCCTGCTGAAGCAGTTCCAGCAGCGGCTGGTTGTAGTAGACATTGGCAACGAAAACCCCGCAGGCCAGCGCCATGATCAGCAGCAGACTGGAGGTTAAAGGCGAATTCTTTTCCGCCTCGGGCGGACGATTCAGGGTGATGCTCAGGGGATTCTCCGACATGATTTTTCTCTCTGGGAATGACGAGTCCTGATGCTGAATGATTGTCCGCCCGCAATCTTTGCCCTAGAATTTCAGACTTCTGAAATCACCTGAAAAGCGACCGTTCTTATGCCTGCCGACGAGCCCCAACTCCGCTCAGAAAGAGATGACGACATGGTGGTCTTTGGCCGCTATCAGCTGTTTCCCGATTTGGGATTGCTGCTCAGGGACGGCGTTCGGCTGGAGCCGGGCGAGCGGGCAATGGCCGTGCTCCGGCTGCTGGTCAGCGAAGCGGGGCAGGTGGTGACCAAAGAGACGCTGCTGGCCACCGTCTGGCCAAAAGAGATCGTCGAAGAGAATAATCTGCAGGCGCAAATCTCCGCTTTGCGCAAAATTTTTGGTCCCGACCGCAATTTGATTACCACGGTGTTTGGCCGGGGCTACTGCTTTACCGCCACGGTGAATAAACTGCAGGCGGCCACGTCGGCTCTGGCTGTCATCACCTCTTCAACGGCATTACCTCGTCCCCGTTCGCCGCTGATAGGGCGTGAAAGGGAGCTGGGTGAAATCAGAAAACGGCTGATCGAGCATACTATTTGCACGCTGGCGGGCCCGGCGGGCATCGGCAAAACCCGGCTATTGCTGGAAGTGGCTCGCGAATCCGCCAGTCTTTATCCCGATGGCGTCTTTTTTGCCGACCTGTCCAGCCTGAACGCCGGATCAGATCCAGCCCCAGTTTTGCGGGCGGCACTGGCCGGTATTCGTGGCGCGGGGCCGTCGCATCCACGCCCCGCGCTGCTGGTGATTGATAACTGTGAGCATCTGTCGGCCGCCTGCGCCAGGGAAATTGAGCATCTACTACAGCGAAACGAATTACTGAGCATTTTGCTCACCAGCCAGTCTCCGCTGGGGATTGAAGGGGAGCAGGTTTACCGCGTTGGGCCGCTGACTTTGCCGCCAGCGCAACTGGCCGCCAGCGAGGCGCAAAGTTTTAGCGCGGTTGAGTTTCTGGTACAGCGCATTCAAGCGGTGGATTACGCGTTCCGCCTGAGCGAAGAGAATATCGGGCCGATCCTGGCGCTCTGCCGGTTGCTGGATGCCGTACCGCTGGCGCTGGAAATTGTGGCTGCTCGCGTTGCCAACCTGGGACCGGATGCCGTGCTGGCCGACCTGAGCGGACGGGAGACGTTACCCGAAACGCCGGGAGTTACGGCTTCCCGGCACAGAACGCTGGCCGAGGCGCTGGACTGGAGTTATCGATTACTTACGGCTGAAGAACAGCGAGTGTTTCATGCCCTGGCGGTGTTTCCCGGTGAATTTGACCTTGCCGCCGCGAAAGGATTGTTAGATCAGCAAGAGGTCAGCGACGTGGTGGCCAGCATGGTGGCGAAATCCCTGCTGGTTTTGCAGGCGGGCACGCGCCCGGCCAGGTATCGCTATCTCAACATTGTGCGCACGTACGCTCGCCGGACGCTGGCCCCAAATAGCACCCCGTATTTTCTTCGCCATGCACAACTTGTGGCCGACAGCATGGTGCGGGCAAAAGTTGCCTGGGCCGAAGAGTCCAGTCCGCAGTGGCGCCGTCAGTATGGCTATTTAATTGACGATCTCCGTGCGGCGGCAGACTGGTGTTTTGGTGTGGGTCAAAACGCTCCGCTGGGACGCAGTATTCTCGCTAACGCCACGCCGTTCTGGATCCAGCTTTCGCTCCACGGCGAGTGCCGCCAGCGGATTACCGCCGCAATTAACGATTCGCACAATGGTCAGGCCACGCCGCGCGAAGAGATGCTAATGCAGGCCGCACTGGGCTCGGCGCTGGGCTGGGCGCAGGGGCCCATTGAAGAAAACGGCCAGGCCTGGCGGCGAACCGGGGAGATTGCCAGCACGCTTGGCGATGTGGAAATGCAATTACAGTCCGAGTACGGGCTGTGGCTGTATCACCTGCGCAGTGGCCGTTACGCCGATGCCGCAGAGAACGGCAAAAAAATGGCTGAACTGGCGACACAAACCGGTGATTACGGCGCGCTATTAACCGCCCGTCGCCTGGCAGGCACCGCGCTGCATTTTTCCGGCGAGCAACAGGCCGCGCTCAGCGAAATTCAGGCTTTGTTGGATCGCACCGTGGATGATGACAGCCAGAGAGCGCCTTTCCGCTTTGGGCTGGATCAGCGCGTGGCGGGCTGGGCTTTCCTGGTGCGGGCCCTGTGGGTGACTGGCGATGTGGCGAAAGCCAGAAGAGCGGCGCAGCTGGCGGTGGAAGAAGCCCGGGCGCTGGATCATGCCTGTTCGCTGTGTGCGGCCCTCGCGGAAGGCACCTGCACGCTGGCGGCCTTCACCGGAGATACCGCTGGCGTGCTACAGGTCGCCTCGCAGATTGAGGCCATCGCCCGGGAACACGGCCTGGGCTTCTGGCGGCTTTATGCGGCCGCTTTTACCTTTTGGGGCAGGCTTCGCCAGCAGCCTGAAACGGTACTTCCCCAGCAGATCCTCGCCATGCTTACCCGGCTGCGGGATAACGGTTTTGATCCCGCTTATTCACTTTTTCTGTCTGATTTCGCCGCCGCGCTGGCGCAAAAAGGCCAGCCAGAGGTAGCCGAAGCGATGATCGCCGAGCGGCTGTCCGCGCTTGACGTCAACCAGTCACTCTGGAACCTGCCCGAGCTGATGCGGGTTCAGGCGCACATTCGTTACGGCGGCCAACCAGAATATGGCCTGGAACTCAGCATGGCGCTGCAGTCTGCGCTGCTGCTGGCACAAACCCAGACGGCCAAAGGCTGGATCCAGCGCATAGAAACCGATCTGCGTCAGCTGTGATCTTTCGATGAAATGCAAAGCGGCAGAAAAGCCGCTTGCTTGTTGCTCTTGCTGACATTAATCTCAAAATAAGATTTAAATAAAAATAATATTCATATTTAGAGATTGAAAGGGTGAGGGTTATGACAATGTATTTCAGGCCGGAAATTCGTGCGCTACAGCTGGCGCTTGCGGGTGCAGTGGTGCTGGCGATAGGTATGGGCTACGGGCGTTTTTCCTATACCGGCATTCTGCCAGTGATGCTGAAAGAAGGGCTGCTGTCGCTGCATCAGGGCAACCTCGCCGCATCGGCTAACTACGCAGGTTATCTTATTGGTGCCTTACTGCTGGCGAAAGCTAAGCCTGCCGACGCGCGGCGGTTAAACATGGCCTCCGTCGGGTTAACCATTGGCTGCCTGCTTCTGCTGGCATGGACGAAATCGCCGTGGGCGGTGGTAGCGGTTCGGGGGGTTGCCGGCCTACTGAGCGCCGTGTCGCTGATTGCGGCTTCACTGTGGCTTCTGCAGCACATGAAACACCATACCGGCGCGCCGGTGCTGTATGCCGGGGTTGGGCTGGGGATCTTTTTATCTGCGGAATTTATCGCGCTTGGTAAAGCTTATGGCTACACCAGTCAGCAAATCTGGCTGCTGTGCGGGATCGCTGCGCTGCTATTGTTTATGCTGGTTTATAAACTGCTGCTTAGCCCACCGGATTATCTGATCGACTACCAAAGGCAGGCTTCCAGTCAGCTTCAGCCGGCGGCAGAGAATGCTAAAGCGGCGTGGAAACTGCTGGCTATCTACGGCCTGGCGGGCTTCGGGTATATCATTACGGCCACCTATTTACCGCTTTTTCTTTCCGGGTCACTTAGTACGCTGGATCCGGTGCAGCTTTGGGCTATCTTTGGCCTGGCTGCGATACCGTCCTGTTTTGTCTGGCATCAAATCGTCTTGAAGTATGGTTATCGCCACGCTTTTGCCGCCAATCTTCTGGTTCAGGCCGCGGGCGTAGTGCTTCCGGCCTTTAGCCACTCGCTGCTTTTTTGCCTGTTAAGCGCCGTGCTGGTGGGCTTTACGTTCACCGGCACGGTGACGATAGCCTTACCGGAAGCCAGGAGGCTGGCGCATCTGGTACGCTTCAATATGATCGCGGCGATGACCGCTATTTACGGCATCGGGCAGATTGTTGGGCCGTTGGTTGCCGGGGAGCTGTACGGCTTAACGGGCAGTTTTAACGGATCGTTAGCTGCCGCCACCGGCGCATTGCTGCTGGCCGGCGGGCTGGTGCTAGCGGGGCGTTCAAAGGTTGCTGGCTGAGGCAAGAATCTGCTTCATCGCCTCAAGCGCGGTGGAGCAGTAGCCCTTACGCCAGACTAGCTGAGTGAGGGCTTCGGCCACAAACTGTTGCCGCGTTCCTTCCGGCAAAGCCAGCGTCGCGGCGACGCTTTCCGGGAGCACGCCGCTGCAGCGTCCTGCGGCAACGGAAGCGATCATAGAGTGATAAGAGCTGACGTCCTGCACTTCCACCAGAGTTTGTGCGTTGAGCAAAGCCTCACCGCGCGCCCGATAGGAACATCCGCGCGGAAAAGCGGCAAGGCGAGGATGATTGCCGCTGGCGGTTTCAGGCACGAGCAACACCAGGCGTTCGGTGAACACGTCCATGGACTCAAGATCTACGGGGCAGTGAACCTGTCCCCCGGCTTCCGGTAGCAGGCTCACCAGCGCGCAGTCCAGTGAAGCGTGGCGAACCTGCTCCAACAGCTGCTGCGTCGGCTGGGTGGTTAAGGTGAGGGCGACATCAGGATACCGGTGGTGAAACTGCTGGAACACCGGCATCAGGCGGCTGGCTGCGGTGGCTTCCATCGAGCCCATATTCAGTGCCCCTGCAGGCTTACCCGGATGCAGCGCCTGTCGGGCTTCTTCCGCCAGGCTAAGTATTTTTTTGGTGTAGGAGAGAAAACTTTCGCCTTCCGGCGACAGGATCATTTTCTTGCTGTCGCGCACGAACAACGCGACGCCAAGATCTTCTTCCAGTTGCTGAATGCGGGTGGTGATGTTCGACTGCACGCGGCCGAGCCTTTGGGCTGCTTTCGTCACGCTTTGTTCTTCGGCAACGATTTTGAACATCTGCAGTGTGGTGTGGTTCATATTTTTCATTCTCAATATGATAATGATCTTGATCTTAACATCTTCAAATAAGATGTTAAGCCTTCAATCTCTCATTTCCTGAGGTAGCGCCATGTTTCGTAGCCTTTCCCAACTGCTCGCGATAGACCATCCCATCATACAGGCCCCTATGGCGGGCGTCTCCACCCCGGAACTGGCGGCGGCGGTCAGTAATGCCGGTGGCCTTGGATCGCTGGGTATTGGCGCGAGCGACGTCGTGCAGGCCAGGACAGCCATCCTGAAAACGCAGGCCTTAACCTCGCGCCCGTTCAGCGTGAATCTGTTTTGCCATCAGCCTGCCAAACGGGATGAGGCGCTGGAACGCGCATGGATTGAAAGCCTGCGCCCGCTGTTCGCTGAATTTGGCGGCACGCCGCCGGAAGTGCTCAGCGAAATTTATCAAAGTTTTATTGGCCACGAAGCTATGCTGGAGATGCTGCTGGAGACGGCTCCGGCCGCGGTCAGCTTCCATTTTGGCGTGCCCGATCGCGACGTTGTTCAGGCCTTCCGTGACAAAGGAATTGTGACGCTTGCCACCGCCACCCGGCCCGAAGAGGCTTTGCTGATCCAGGCGAACGGCGTGGATGTTATTGTGGCGCAGGGCTTTGAAGCGGGCGGGCATCGCGGGATGTTCGACGAGAAGGCTCACGATACACAGCTCAGCACCTTTGCGCTTGTGCAACTGCTGAAAAAACAGGTGGATTTGCCGGTTGTTGCCGCCGGCGGAATTATGGACGGAGCCGGTATTCACGCCATGCTAAGCGCGGGGGCGGACGCGGTACAGCTGGGGACCGCGTTTCTGCTTTGCCCAGAGTCCGCCGCCGATGATGGCTACCGGCAGCGGCTGAAATCGAGCCGGTTACACCAGACGGAAATGACCCACGCTATCTCAGGCAGGGCAGCCAGAAGCCTGGAAAACGATTATTGCCGCCACGGGCGAATCGTCGGCCAGCATGCCGTCCCGGCTTATCCGGTGGCCTACGATATTGGTAAAGCGCTTGCCGGCCTTGCAAAAAGCCACGGTCACCAGGGCTACAGCGCGCACTGGGCCGGGCAGGGCGTGAACCTGATCCGCGAAATGCCCGCCGCTGAATTACTGCAAACGCTGGTGCGCGAAGCCGGGTTGTGAAACGGGTTACTTCAACAACGCCATTAAAATCGCGGCCACGTGCTGCAGGGCCACATCCTGGCTTCGGCGTTTGTGCCAGGCCAGGTGCAGTGAAAATCCCGGCAGTTCTACGGGGGCAAGGAAGGCGACGAGCCCTTCAGTAAAAGGTATGACCCGGGAAGGCAGCAGGGCCAGCATATCCGAGGCCGCCAGCAACTGCGGCACCATCTGGAAATTCGGCAATACCAGCCCGACACGGCGGCGTAATCCCAACCTTGAGAGTTCCGCATCCACCGGAGTGACGCTTTCCCCTTTCCCGGAGGTGATAATGTGCGGCCAGTCGAGCCAGCGCTCAAGGCTAAACCCGGATGCGGCAGGATGTCCCTCACGCATCGCCACGACATAGTGCTCGTCCATCAACAGTTCGCTGTGAATGTCCGCGGCAGGCTGAGGAAAGACCGAAATAGCGATATCCGTGGTGCCGTTAAGCAACGCTGTTTCAGCCTGTTCCGCGCCAGCCCAGCCCTGAACGATGGGGTCAATCCCCGGGGCCGACTGCTGAAGTTTTTGCATCAACGGCACCAGCACGAACAGCGCCGGGAAATCCGCCATGGTTATCCGCAGTTGCTGCTTAATTTGATGCAGGGGAATCACCGGCGGGTCGATAAGTTCAGTAATGCCGCCCAGCACGGATTTCAGCGGGGCACGAAGAGACTGAGCAAGGGGCGTCAGCCGCATGGTGCCTCTGCCACGCTCCAGCAGTTCGTCGTGAAAAAGATCGCGACAGCGGGCAAGGGCTGCAGAGGTGGCAGATTGCGACAGGCAAAGTCTGTCGGCGGCACGGGTGACGTGCGCCTCGTCGAGCAAGGCGTCCAGCACCACCAGAAGGTTGAGATCCAGCGTTCTTAAATTCATACAACTGATAATAGATTATCTTGATTATCTGTTGGAGTAATTTTCTGGGCCTCGCCATTATCGTCTCATCAACCCAAGGAGACGCCCCGTGAACAAAACCCTGATTTTACTTTTCCATCCGGATTTGTCCCGTTCCAGCGCCAACGCCGCGCTGGCGCAAGAAGTTGCAAAACTTGAACACGTTGAAGTGGTCGATGTCCAGGCGCTTTACCCTGACGGGCTCGACATTTACCGCGACGGCGAGCGCGAAGCGGCCCGGCTACTTGCCGCCGACCGCATTGTGCTGCAGTTCCCGATCCACTGGTACTCCATGCCAGCCATTATGCGCCAGTGGCAGGACGCGGTGCTGACCCGGATGTTCTACCTGCATTACGAGGAGGAGGGGAGAAAGCTGGAAGGAACGCCGCTGTATGTGGCGGTCACCGCCGGTAACGTGGAGGAAGCTTATCGTCCCGGAGGCCGTAATCTTTTTACCCTCGAATCTCTGTTAGCCCCCCTTCGGGCCACGGCAAATCGCTGCGGCCTGACCTGGCATACCCCGTTTGTGGTCTACACTGCCGATAAGCTCGATGCTGCGGGGCTGAAAACGAAGGCAGAAGCGTATGCGCAGGCGCTTACCCGGTGGCGTGAAAATAAATTTTGAATTTTTTAGCAATATTTCTCGCGCTGATTCGTCTACCTCATCACAAGTGATTAGCCGTGACTTTACTGAGGTAAACATAATGAGAGATTTTGATATGCACCGACATGAACACCGCCGCCGTGGATTCTGTGGCCACCGCATGGGTAAGCCGATTTTGCTCTGCGTGGCATTGTTTGTCGCACTCGGCCTGATCGTGATGACGCTGTGGAATGCGGTGCTGCCTGGCCTGCTGGGCGTGAAAGAGATTGGCTTCTGGCAGTCTTTAGGCCTGCTTGCGCTGTGCCGCATTCTGTTCGGTGGCCTGGGCTTCCGCCCGGGCATGTTTGGCAAAGCCCGTCGCCGCATGCACGAACGCTGGATGCAAATGACGCCGGAGCAGCGCGAAGAGTTTATGCAGCATCGCCGCGAGAAATTTGGCTTTGGTCACCGCGACCGCTGCGGCTGGCATTCCCGCTGGGATGAGAAAATGGATCCACGTCCTCAGCCTCAGCCGCCGGTACAGCCAGTCCAGCCAGATGAAAACAGCGCTAAAAAACCGGACGCTGAGTGACGACGATGAAAGCCGGAATAGTGGGGGAATCTCTGCTGATGGCAGCGCTGGCCGGCTGCCGCACCCGACTGAAAGCGTTTATTCGCGGGAGAACCGCCGGGCGTGAAGACGCCGACGATATTCTGCAGGAAGTCAGCTACCAGCTTATGAAGGTTGAACAGCCGGTGGAGAACGTCGCCGCCTGGCTGTTCCGCGCCGCCCGAAATGAAATGACCGACCGGGCAAGGAAAAAACGCGAGCTGCCTTTGGCGAGCTGGTTTGGCGGAGAGGAAGAGGACGATTACCCGGAAGATGAGCTGGCCGAAACGCTGTTCGGGATCCCGCAAACGCCGGAGGACGAGTACCTGAAGCAACTGCTGTGGGAGGAGCTGGAGACGGCCCTGTCGGAGCTGCCAGCGCCGCAGCGTGAGGTGTTTATCAAAACCGAACTGCAAGACTATAGCGTGAAGGAATTGGCGGCAGAGAGCGGCGACACCGTACAGGCGCTACTCTCCCGCAAACACAAAGCCGTTCTGTATCTGCGCACCCGGCTGCGCAATGTGTATGACGACCTGGCTGGTCAGTAAGACAGCCCCCGGAGCCGCCCAGGGAAGGGCGATCCGGTTTTTTTAGCCTATCATTCCCCCCAACGCTCCTTGATGTAATTCACCGCCTGCTGGGTTTGGGGCTGGTTAAGATAATTTTCCCGGAACAAAATGGTGCCGTTAATTTGCGGCACGGCGTCGTTCAAATCGAGCTGCTTTTTCAGCTCCGGCACGCCGCCGCTCACCGTCCAGTCTGGCTCATTCTTCGAAGGTTCCCCGACTTTATACAGCGCAATCCCAATATAAAGACGCGTGTGAGTGGGCTTCACTACGTTAGCCCACCAGTTTGCCAGCACGTCGTAGCGGGCGGCACTGCGGGAGAAAGGCCAATAAATCTGCGGGGCAATATAGTCCAGCAGGCCTTTTTGTACCCAGAGACGCGTGTCGGCATAGGACTCGTCATAGGCTGCTGCGCCGCGCGTTTCAGACCCGGCCGGATCGTGGGAGATGTTGCGCCAGACGCCCGCCGGACTCACGCCAAACTCAACGCCGGGCTTAAGCTGTTTGATGGTGCGTGCGACTTGCTCGATAAGTTGCTCAGTATTGTGCCGCCGCCAGTCGGCTTTGGACGCGTAGCCCTGGCCGTAGGTTCTGTAAGTCTGGCTGTCGTTGAGCGTAGAGCCCGGTGATTCGGTATAGAAGTAATCATCAAACTGCACGCCGTCGATGGCGTAGTTTGAAACAACTTCGGCGACGATGCTGGTTATCCAGTCGCGCACTTCCGGGATGCCGGGATCAAGCACGAAGCGGTCGCTGGACGTTTTTATCCAGTCGCGATGCAACACATAAACGCTGGCGGGCTGCAGAGAAAGCGTGCGGTTCAGGGCGGCAACTGTGCCTGGCGTGATGTTGGTAGAAACCCGGTAGGGGTTAAACCAGGCGTGTACCTTCATGCCGCGTTTATGCGCCTCATCGAGCATAAACTGCAGCGGATCGTAGCCAGGATCTTCGCCAATTGTTCCCGTCAGCATATCTGACCACGGCAAAATCTTCGAAGGCCACAGGGCGGTGGCGTCGGGTTTCACCTGGAAAAACACCGTGTTGATGCCCAATGACTTCAGCTTATCCAGCTTGTCTTTTAACGCCTGCTGCTGCTGGCTGATGCGCACGGCGGCGCTGCTGCCGTTAACGGAAGAAACCGGCGGCCAGTCCAGACGGGAAACCGTTGCCAGCCAGACGCCACGCATCGGCTCATGATGTTGTGAAGGGGTCGTCACATTCGGCTTAGTGCCCGGCAAGGGCGTGACGAGAGAAACCGGCGGTTTAGAGGCGCAGCTCGCCAGAAGCAGCGCGGCGGCAAGTATCGCGCCAGGTTTTTTGCCCCTGGCGGCAGAGAAGAAGCGGCTTGAAGTGGCGATGATGTGCTCCAGATTTTGCCAGTCGGTGAACAACAAGCATTTTCATACTATTCGACATCAAGTCAATCTCTAACGCCGTGAAGTAAAGCAGATGCGGACTAACCTTGCTTACGATCAAAATCCTTATTTATCATCACAATAAATAAAACACATTTCGTGTTTTATCCTATTACGCTTGTGCATCATGCCTTTACTGACAGCCTAATCACCCGGTTGCTACTATCCCTGTAGAAATTGTTCATTTTTTATCTGCGTGCCAGCACGCCGTTATTTTATGCTGTGAGAGCAACAAGGTGACCCGTCATGAAGCCTAAAACGCTGTACGATAAAATCATCGATAGCCACGTCATCCGCCCTCTGGACGACCAGGGCAATGTCCTGCTGTATATCGACCGTTCCATCCTCAACGAATACACCAGCCCGCAGGCATTTAGCGGCCTGCGCGACGCCAACCGCAAGGTCTGGCAGCCAAACAGTATCCTGCTCAACGTGGACCACGTTAACCCGACCCGGCCAGAGCGTACGCCAGAAATGACCGATCCGGGCGGCGAGCTGCAGGTTCGCTACTTTGAGTCCAACAGCCGTGATTTTGGCCTTGAGCTGTTCGACGTAATGGATCCACGCCAGGGCATTGAACACGTCGTCGCCCATGAACAGGGGATCGTGCTGCCGGGCATGGTGATTGCCGCAGGGGATAGCCATACCACCACTTACGGCGCGTTTGGCGCGTTTGGATTCGGCATCGGTACCTCGGAAATTGAGCATATGCTGGCGACGCAGACGTTAGCTTATAAAAAGCTAAAAACGCTGCGCGTGACGGTCAACGGTGAGCTGCCGTTTGCCGCGACGGCAAAAGATATTGTCATGCTGCTGATCGCTGAAATTGGTGCCGACGGCGCGACCGGCTTTGCTATCGAGTTCTGCGGCAGCGCCATTGATGCGCTTAGCGTGGAAGGGCGGATGACCATCTGTAATATGGCGGTCGAAGCCGGAGCAAGGGGTGCTTTTATGGCACCTGATGAAAAAGTTTATGCCTACATCAAACCGGCACCGCGTGTACCCAAAGGCGAGATGTGGGAACAGGCGCTGAAATACTGGCGAACGCTCTACAGCGATGCTGACGCGGTGTTTGATAAAGAAGTTGTGCTCGACTGCGCCAACTTAACGCCTCGTGTGACGTGGGGTACCAGCCCGGACCAGGGCGGCGGCATCACTGAATATGTGCCCGATCCTGCCAGTGAATCTAATGCGGCTAAACGTCGTGACATTGAAAATGCGCTGAGATACATGGGACTCACGCCAGGCACGCCGCTGAGCCAACTTCCGATTACCCATGCGTTTATTGGTTCATGCACCAACGGGCGAATTGAAGATCTCAGGGCGGTTGCCGAGGTGCTGCGAGACAGAAAAATTGCGCCGGGCGTAAGGGGAATTATTGTGCCGGGCTCAACGCAGGTTCGCGCCCGTGCCGAGCAAGAAGGTTTAGCTCAAATCTTTATCGACGCCGGGTTTGAATGGCGGCAGTCAGGCTGCTCCATGTGCCTGGCGATGAACGAAGATGTGCTGCAGCCGGGTGACCGCTGCGCCTCCAGCACCAACCGTAATTTCGCTGGCCGCCAGGGGGCCGGGGCCAGAACGCATTTAATGAGTCCAGCCATGGTCGCGGCGGCGGCAGTAGCTGGTCATCTCACCGATGTCCGTCCGTATTTACAGCAGGGGGAGGCGTAAATGGACCCCTTTAACCGCGTCACCGGCGTGGCTGCGCCGATGATGGCAGCCAACATTGATACCGATGTGATCATGCCGAAGCAGTTTTTAAAAGGTATCGATCGTAACAATCTGGACCGAGGCGTGTTCTTCGACCAGCGTTTTCTGACCGACGGCTCACCGAATCCTGAGTTTATCCTCAACAAGCCCGCATGGCGGGACGCGCAGTTTCTTATCGTTGGCCCTAACTTTGGCTGCGGCTCCAGCCGTGAACATGCGGTTTGGGGGTTACGTCAACTTGGCATACGGGCGCTGATCGGTACCAGCTTCGCCGGGATATTCAACGACAACTGCCAGCGTAACGGCGTGCTGACCCTGACGCTGCCAGCGGAGGATATCGAGCGGCTGGCGCAGGCGGCATACAACCCTAAAGCTAACCGCATTACTGTCGATCTCGCCCGGCAGCAGATTGGCGTGGAGGGCAAAGATATTGCCTTTACGGTCGATGAGCTGAAAAAGCATATGCTGCTGGAGGGCCACGATGCCATCAGCTACACGCTGCAGTTTCAGCAGGAGATTCGCGAGTTTGAACAGCGCCATTTTGCTGCGCATCCGTGGCTACTGACTCAGGATTAATTTTCAATGATGAAAGAGAACGCTGACTTTATTTGCGACAGGGGCGAATCGCCCTTTATCCCGGGTTTCCAGCTCATGGACGTGGCGCTGGAAAACGGGATTACCCTGCACGCCGCCGTGGGAGGACAGGGTGAACCGTTAGTTTTACTGCATGGCCACCCGCAAAACCACGTGACCTGGCGTAAAATCGCGCCGGTTCTGGCACAGCATTTCACCGTCATCATGCCGGACATCCGCGGCTATGGCGACAGCGCTAAGCCCGCCAGCGACGAAGTTCACCGCCGCTATTCCAAACGAGAGATGGCGAAAGATATTGTCCTGCTGGTGGCGCGGCTCGGTTTCCAGGACGGTTTTGCTTTTATGGGGCACGATCGCGGGGCGCGTGTCGGGCATCGCCTGGCACTGGATTACCCGACACAGGTTAAGCGCAGCATTTTTATTGATATCGCCCCGACGGCAACCATGTATGCGCTGACGGACAAAACTTTTGCTACCCGCTATTTCTGGTGGTTTTTCCTGATCCAGCCTTCGCCTGTGCCGGAAAAAATGATCGCCGCAGATCCGGCGTTTTTCCTGCGTAAACATATTGATGGCCAGCTTAAAACTCCTGGCGCAACGGAACCTGCAGCGTTTGCCGAGTACCTGCGCTGTTACCAGAATCCCGATACGCTGCGGGCCATCTGCGAAGATTATCGCGCCTCGGCCACTATCGACCTTGAGGATGACGAAGCCGACAAGCATCTGCGCATTACCAGTCCTTTGCTGGTGTTATGGGGGGAGAAAGGCACCGTGGGCCAGCTGTATGATGTCCCCGCGACCTGGCAGGACAAAGCGCTGGACGTTCGTGGGCGGGCCATGCCCTGCGGACACAGTCCGCAAGAGGAGTGTCCTGATGTGCTGCTGAGCGCTATTATGCCTTTCTTAACCTGACGCAGAAGATGGCATACCGATGAGCCCCAACGAAACCCCACGCGCCGCCTGGCCGCTTGTTGAAGATTTGAATGTCTTTGTCACCGTGGTGCGCAAAGAAAGCTTTGCCAACGCGGCGGCGGAGCTGGGGCTGTCTCCGTCTTATGTCAGTAAACGCATCGCGCTGCTGGAGAAAAGCCTGGGGATGCGACTGTTCCACCGCAGTGCCCGCGCGATTCATTTAACGGCCGATGGCCATAAGGCGCTGAGCGGTGCGCTTTCGGTGCTGGAGAGCATGGGCGATTTTGTCTCAGGGCTTGCCGCCTGGCGGGACACGCTGGAAGGCAATATTCAGATGAGCTGCTCGTTTGGTTTTGGCTCAACGTATATGCCGGATGCGCTTTCGGCGCTGGCGGAGCGCTATCCGGCGCTAAATATCAAGCTAACGCTGACGGACAGAGTCGTTGATTTGATAGAAGAGGGCGTCGATATAGAAATTCGCGTGGGTGACGATATCAAAGACCTGTATATCACCCGGCAGCTCTCCACCAACAACCGCATACTCTGCGCCGCCCCGGATTACCTGGTAAAACACGGGATACCAGAAAACATAGCCGATCTTAAAGCCCATAAATGCCTTGTCATTCAGGAACGTAGCGCGCAGTTCGGTGTGTGGCCGTTAACCAACGGCGAGGAAAGCGTGCAGGCTCACGTCAGCAGCCAGCTTTCCTCCAACAACGGCAGCGTGGTATTAAGCTGGGCGCTGAAGGGTCACGGCATTATTTTGCGTTCCCAATGGGAAGTGCAGCGCTATATTGCCCGCGGTGAGCTGGTGCAGATTTTGCCCGACTGGCACCAACCCGCCAATATTTGGGCGGTTTATTCCAACCGCACCAGCGGCTCTGCGAAGTTAAAGGTCTGCATTGATTTTCTGGTGGATTATTTCCAGCGCTTTCCACCGGTGAAACTAGCGTGAAATTATTCAACATCAACCTGCCAGTAAACAGGTTGATGTTGTCAGGCTGAGTGTAGAAAAAGCGAGAAACTAAATTCTGATAATTTGAGTAATATGCGGGGCGCCCTGTCCCGGTAATGGCGCATAAATTTCCACTATCGCTTCCCAGACGGCCGTAGACGGCGGGACCGAAGCCTCACAAAGGAAGCGGTAGTTTGTTCCGGCCACGACCTGGGTTTTTACCTTTTGTGGCTCGTAATCCACGCCCAGATGCCCGTTGAGCGCCTTTTCGAACACTTTTCGGTCCTGAGCAGTCAGCGGATGATAAGCCGTCCAGCCGCCAGGCAGCAGCGTTTGTTGTTCCGACATAGTGATACCTCAACAGTGAAATATTTCCTACTCGTTTGGCTTTTCGGATGTCGCCCCATATATTTTATATTGGTTTCTGGAATCCATTTGATCCTGTTAATCTATGGCTGCCTGATGCCTTTCCTGCAAGTTATATTGCCATTATGCAATTTAATATCTTCCTCCATTAAATTGACGAAGTAGTTAACTAAAAATAAAAAACACTCAGCATTAAAATTTTTTAATATTTTCACTGGCGATCTGGCTAATAAATATATGCAGGCATTATTTAATACATAATATAAAAAATATAATAGCTGTTTATTTTCATATTGAGCTGTTTTCATTGCAATAAAACGTTATGATTCCCCGCCGGCGGCGAGTCGTGGCCGTGGATAGCGGGGCAGAGATGATGCAAATGAATGGAATAGCCGCGAAGGTTAAGGTCGGTTTCCTCCGGGGGGCAATCCTGACAGGGATCTTTATGCTGGTGGGCTGCGCGCGTTCGGACGCGTTGTGGGGCGTGGTTGATAAGGTTTGCATGACTAACTATCAGCATACTAGCAACCCGGCGCCGTGCCAGCAGATCTATATGCCTGAAGGGAAGGCCCAGGGTTTTAGCGTTATCCAGAACCCGCGCTACCTCTACCATTTTATTCTTGTCCCCACAGCAAAGATGACCGGCATTGAAAGCCCGGCGCTGGCAGCAGCGGGGCGCACGGACTATTTCGGCTATGCCTGGCTTATGCGTCGTCTTTTAGACTGGCAGTATGGCGGCCCAATCCCCGACGATAAACTTGGCCTGGCGCTTAACTCGGCTTATGGCCGCAGCCAAAACCAGCTTCATATTCATCTGACCTGTCTGCGGGAAGACGTCAGGCGTCAGATGCTGGCAGAACGTCCCTTTATCACGGAAGAATGGCGCCCCTTGCCTGATAAACTCCTGCGCTACACCTGGTATGCGAGACGGGTGATGCAGCCGACGGTGATGGGAATTGACCCTGTTCACAGCGTCGCCAGCTATTTTCATTTATCGCCGGAACAGCTGGCAGAGTGGGGCGTGGCCGTCATTCCAACCGCTTACGGCGATCAAAAAGGGTTTATTTTGCTCACCACGAAGCGAGGCTGGGATCGCAATAATCGGGCTTCGGTGGAAGCGCTACTGGATAAAGAGTGTGCCATTTTACCGCCCATATCTTCCCGCTGATGTGCCATATGAGTAATGTCGGGATCGGGCAACCTGAATGTTGTAGGGCATAAGCATTAATGGGATCATGATAATTAGATCCCATTAGAAAGAGCACGTCTACGCCGCGATGGCTATCGAGTAAACAAGTGGGTGCCAACGGACAAGCATCCGGTAAGTGCAAAAATAGATGAATATACCATCAGGGTAATTAACGATTTCATAGTCTCTCTGGCACTTAAAAAAGGGATACGCAGCCGCTTAGCGCAGCTATAGAACATAGTACAAATACCCAACAAATCAATTTTCGATACATCAGCACATCTCCCACCTCATATGAATTTCTCTTAGCATGTCAGAGATACATCAAGAAGATGTCAATGAATAATGGAGCAATAGTCAAGGCCCCATGCACGAGGGGAGAGCATCGCATGTCATCCTGGGCCGGCAATATAACGCCGTTATAAGTTGGAAAGCCTGACAAGAAGCTTATGGCCAGTAAATAAAGGCAAGCATACACAATGCAATAATCAGTACAACACTTAAATATACCCATAAATATACACTGTTATTAGATTGAATATTGCTATTTATGTTACTTATATTCACAGGTTTTGTCGGTGTTTTCTCTGCCGGTACATCGCTCCTCTTCAGTGGAGACTCAAGCGTTTTTTCTTTAATATCTTCAATGCCCGCAATGGGTTTTCGGTTTTTTGCAATACTAACGTCAACGGTTTCAGGCACACACCACCCACGCCGTGTCAGAGTTTCAATAATATTTTTATCACCGCCCACACCGATCAATGCCTTTCTTATAATAGAAATATTCTGATAGATCGTATTATTGGAAACAATTGTTTTGTTCTTTCCCCAAACTAACGTGTGAAGCTGTTTAATGGTGATAACCTGGCCATGTTGTGACAGCAATAGGTGTAGGCAACGTGCTGTTGATGCCGGCAGAGTAACAAATTTTTTTGGGGCGCTTAATGATGAAAGCGTGTGGTTGCCAGGATCAAATTTTACCTGATGATTGACTAAAATAACCTCAGACATTACATATCCTCCAGAAAATTCAATCGCTTTAAGTTTTACTTTTTTTAAGATCTCGTTATCAACATGTAACCAATAGGCAACCCCGTAGTTAATAACGCATGATTATCATTACGTTATATATTAATTGATGTCATTGCAAACACACAGAATATTAACAAAATTTAATAAATATAAAGTGTGCCACGCTAAGATAGAAAATTCCACCGCTCTCTCGTAAGATAATTCCCAGGCAAAAAAAATCATGAAGAGAAAATGAATGAAGATACAAGTTAAAGTAAGTGGATTAACTTAGGCGTTGCCATAACCATTCCATCTACATGTAATAAAATACCAACCATCGATATTCAAGTTACAAGTAAAATTAATTTACAGATTAATAAGAGCATTACAATGCATAGAGTTTGTGTAATATCAGATGATTTTTACTATCTCGTGGGACTAGAGGAAATCACATTCAATGGCGTTGACACAATATTCTTTACAGATATTAAAACATGCTTGAAAGAAATTATGGGTAGAGCTTACACGCTTTACATAATATCCATTCGCTCTTTAGCTATGAGCAGAGAACTTGTATGTTGGATGTCAGAAAAAAAACCAGCTATAACGCTCGTATATGATATTCCAGTGGAAAAGCTTTACTCTCACTCTCGTTGTCTGTCCAAACGAGATAGCATAGAAAGCATTAATCGTTTTTTGTCTGATAGCGCGCAGGGGAGAAAAAAAGAAAAGAACAACATCACACCGAGGCAAATGATAATTGTCAAGCGGTTAACATCCGGTGATACAGTAAAATCAATTGCACGAGAAGACAATCGATCCATAAAAACCGTGTCCGCCATAAAGAATAGTATTTTGGTAAAAATAGGTCTAAAGCCGATGAATGATTTGTCGCTATTGATTGTTGATATGATTATTTGCTCTGCAGGCTTTAAAAAAAATCATATGATCAAAACAATCCAACAAAATGAGAATGTTACCAGCGATTTTGATGGGGGGCCCTCGATTTACATCGCGCAGCTGCCGGAGAGCTACAAACAGTAACGTTCACAGGATGCTCCCGTTATTATGCAGTCGGGATGGCTGCACCTGAGATAATACCGCGATTAGCAAAAAATAGGGTAGGGAAGATCCCTCCCGTTGAGCCCATAAGGATTAACGCGCACTGATTTTTTCAGCGGCTGAATGTGGACTCAAAGTCGCAGCATCTCCGAATTCTGACCAGGACGTAGGCTGTGATCGATGACAAGAAGGATTTCCAGGTGGGTATGATTTCCCTTAGTGAATTTCTGTCACTTACTGTGGTTTCCCACGGTTTGTTCTAATCTTACTCACTGGATTTGGTTGTGTGAATTAGATGATTAACAATATCAGTCCAGGTGATCGCACGGCCAGCGCTATGGCTGGCATCAATCGCCAGCCGTTCGAGTTTAAGCGCATTGCATAACCGTAGAGCTTATCCGTCCTATAACATTGCAGACGATTTGTCGTGTGTAACTGGTGAGGAAACCGTACGACGATCCGTTTTGCATAATTGCTCACGACTGAATAAGGATAACAGGACAGAAGTTATTGTGGCTGCGAACACTTTGGCATTCATGTTTTTAACGGTAACGTCGGGCAGTGACAAAACTTGTTATGGTGCTGACCGGGGTTGGCCAAGCCGCGCAGTCATGATGACAGGTTTGGGGCTAATCCGGCGAGGCAGCTTCACCAGAGTCGTTCTGATGGACCATGACCTGATGGCCGGGTTTTCCTGTGCCAGAATGCTGGATTCTCTCTAACGCCTTTATGGTGCGCATAATGTATATTATGTTAAATTCAATTCATTGCTCATTGAGTTCATAACCGGCCACAGACCACGACTAATCATACACTTACCTATCCCCCATCTTCTACTTACCGGACGTTATGCTTCCCGCTTCTGATCTGTCGTCAGTACTTTCGGCCCAAAGCCACCTGTAGCGCCTCTTTACCAGCATGGCTTCGGCGAGTAGCTTCTTGAGGCGATCGTTCTCTTTAATGAACACATCTAATAAACCCTAGCTGATTATCCCATCTAATCGAATAAATCAGTTTGCGTTATGCTTTTCCAACACAACAGTTGAAGGATTACGTCATGCAAACGGTAAAACTGAACAACGGGATTGAAATGCCCCTGGTTGGCTTTGGTGTGTTTCAGATGTCTGATGCCGCTGAATGCGAAAGAGCCGTTATTGATGCTATTGATACGGGATACCGCCTGATCGATACCGCCGCGTCATACCAGAATGAAACCCAGGTCGGGAACGCTCTGAAGCAAACTGGAATCTCCCGTAGCGAACTGTTTGTCACAACCAAACTTTGGCTACAGGATACGAATTACGAAGGCGCTAAAGCCCAATTCGAACGCTCCCTGAATCGGCTGCAGCTGGATTACGTTGACCTGTACCTGATTCACCAGCCTTACGGCGATGTCCATGGAGCCTGGCGTGCTATGGAAGAACTGCAGCAGGCAGGCAAAATTCGCGCTATCGGCGTCAGCAACTTCAATTCTGACCGACTGGCCGATCTTATCGCCTTCAACAAAGTTATCCCTGCGGTGAACCAGATTGAAGTTAACCCCTTCAACCAGCAGCTGCATGCCGTTCCATGGAATCAAAGTCGTGGCATTCAGCCGGAAGCCTGGGCCCCGTTTGCTGAGGGTAAAAATGGTCTATTCCAGCATCCCGTTCTAACGGCAATTGGGCAAAAGTACGGCAAAAGCGTGGGCCAGGTTGTGCTGCGTTGGATCTTCCAGAGAAGCATCATTTCACTGGCGAAGTCTGTGCGCAAAGAACGTATGGAAGAGAACATCAACATTCTCGATTTTGAACTCAGCGCTGAAGATATGCTGCAAATTTCCGCCCTCGACACCGCAACCAGCGCCTTCTTCTCTCACCGTGACCCGGCAATGGTGGAATGGCTGACTGGCCGCCAACTTGATGTTTAAGCCGCAATAAAAGAGGTATTCATTCAATGCAAAAACGTTATCTGGGTCAATCCCGACTCGAAGTCTCCGCACTTGGGCTTGGTTGCATGGGCTTAAGCCACGGCTACGGCCCGGCAACCGATACCCGACAGGCTATCGAGCTCATTCGCGCTGCGGTTGAACGTGGCGTCACCTTCTTCGATACCGCTGAAGTGTATGGCCCTTTCCTAAATGAAGAGGTTGTCGGCGAAGCCTTAAAACCGTTTCGTGACCGCGTGGTTATCGCCACCAAGTTTGGTTTTAGTTTTGGCGAAGACAACAAGCAACAGATTTTAAACAGCCGACCGGAGCATATCCGTGAAGCTGTGGAAGGATCGTTACGCCGTCTCAAGACTGATGTTATTGATCTGCTGTATCAGCATCGTGTCGATCCGGATGTCCCAATTGAAGATGTTGCAGGTACCGTAAAAGACCTGATCGCTGAAGGCAAAGTTAAACATTTCGGCCTGTCCGAAGCGGGTGCGCAAACCATTCGTCGTGCACATGCCGTACAACCCGTCACTGCCCTGCAAAGTGAATACTCAATGTGGTGGCGCGAGCCTGAGCAGGAGATCCTGCCATTACTGGAAGAACTGGGCATTGGTTTCGTTCCCTTCAGCCCATTAGGATTCCTGGTAGCGAAGTGCATCAATCATCAGCGCAAAAGCGGGCGGATGCTGCTTACGGCTCGGGTAGTAGAGGTAATATCCGGGGAAAGATGGACACCAGTCCTGCAGAACCTGAATAAGCTCTCCTGCCTTTATATACTCCTGCACTCTGTCTTCTGGTATACAGGCGATACCAAAACCGGATAACGCCGCATCAATTCGTTCCGCCTGCAGATTAAAGGTTACCTGCCCTTCTACTCTGACCCGTAACGGTTTCCCTTCCTTCTCAAACTCCCAGTGGTAAAGCCCACCGGCTGTCGGCAGGCGCATATTGATGCACCGATGATTTTGTAGTTCGTGCGGCGTTTCAGGTGCAGGATTTTCAGCGAAATAAGACGGCGCCCCTACCACAGCCATTTTCATATCCGGCCCAATTCTTACCGCAATCATGTCCTTATCCACGCTTTCGCCCAGGCGTATCCCGGCATCAAAACGCCCCTCAACAATATTGACAAAGCCGTTATCAACCACCAGTTCGAGATTAATTTCTGGATATTCCCTGAGGAAGGGTTTTAGCTTCGGCCATACCACACTTCGCGCGGCATGCTCCCCGGCAGATAAACGGATATTGCCGGAGGCGGTGCCGTTCAACTGAACCAGTGATTCCAGTTCCTGCTCCAGATCGGCAATGCGGGGTTCAAGGCAGGCAATAATTCTCTCCCCGGCTTCTGTGGGAGCAACGCTTCGGGTCGTGCGGGTCAGAAGGCGGATATTCAGCCTTTCCTCCAGGGCCTTTATCGCGTGGCTGAGTGCAGACTGAGAAACCCCCAGTTTACCCGCTGCTTTGGTAAAACTTCGCTCCCTTGCCACCACAAGAAAGATTTGCAGTTCGTTGAAGTTTTCTTTTAGCATCGACGATTTCCTTATGGAGGCTTTCCCTTCATCGCACCCTCATGAAGGGTGTTCATAGACACAATTATTTTAGCCCTTATTGCCACAACTACTAGTTTTCGGAGGGTCTCTTCCGTCGATACCTGAGCTGAAGGTCCGCTGCGAGCGATAAGTAGACCTAAAGAAAAACGTGACATTTATCATGAAATTAGAAAGTCAAGTTCATGAACCGACAGTCGCAAAATAGTTAAATTCAATCCATGGGTCTATTACTTGGTGGTTCTGTGGTGCCGCCACGGCAATCAGCATATTGTGATTTTTGAGATACCTCCCTTTTCTTATGTTAGGTACTGCTTTACCGTTAAGCGCTGAGCCTGGCTCAGATGCCGGAACTATTCAAAGTTACACGTCGCACTCCTTGTGCGTGCTCACCTCTCGCCACAGCGCAGATAACCAGGTCAGCGAATCATCGATCAGCATCCGCTTTTCGCTCCCAGGCCGCCAAATCGTCACCATAGTCTGGCTAATACCTTCATTGCCCACCACCGTGGGAATAGCCATAACATTTTTCCAACGCACCGCCTCAAAATGAGTCGGTAAAAATCCCCATCCACACCCGGCTTCCATCAGGCTACGCAGCATTTCAAGCTCATTGGCCACAATGATATTCCCGGAGATTTGCAGCCGCCGCGCCATTGGTACGTCGCTTGTGGAGTGCATCACCACCTGTGGCGTCAAAGAAAGGTCAAGCAGTGAACACGGACGTTTGGCCTCTTCAAACAGCGGCTCTGCGGCGTAAAAATCCATGTCGATAGCCCCGAGCGCACGCCACTCCATGTCGCTGCCGACGCTGTGATTGTTGGCCTGAAAGAAGCCCAGATCGACCTCCCCGCTCGCCAGCGCTTTTTCGCCTTCCGCGCGCGAGGTGCATCTCAGACTCAGACGGATCCCCCGCGTCGCCATCCGCGTAATTAATGCCTTCAAAAAACGGCGGGGTGTAAAGGGGTCGTAGGCGACGCCCAGCTCCTGAACCTCCGTTGACGGCACCTGACGGGCAAACTGATCGAATGCTCTTGCCTGACGCAACAGCAGGTGCGCCTGGCGATGAAGCTTTTCGCCTTCTGCTGTCAGCTGCAGCGATCGCCCCTGGCGGGCAAACAGCGGGTAGCCAAAGCTATCTTCCAGCAGATCGATAAGATCGCGCAGCGTGGTGCGATCTTTCTCCAGCTTCATCGCAGCTTTCATCAGACTGCCGTGTTCCGCAACGGCAGTGAAGGCTTCAAGTTGAGAAAAAGAGTAAGACAATGACGGCACGCTGGGCTCCTTTTGCCGTGTTTATGGGGGATTATCCCCCATTACGCGTTTTTTATTATAGTGCCGTCATTTTTATACTGCATCCATCCCGTCATCCCGCCGGGACAACATGTCTATGGGTTTAACTTAAATAGAGAACGCTATGATAAATAAACATAAATCCTTGCCTGCAAAGTACTGCCTTCTGGCAGGTCTGGTGGCTGGTGCATTCCTCTCCTCTCCCGTAATGGCGGCTTGTGAAGGCACCGAACTCACCGCCTGCCCGGCCCCTTTTGATGCAAAACTTCCCGATACCAAAACGATGCTGAGCTGGGATCAAGCCGAGCGTGTTATCGGTTTTCGTAACGATTACCGTAATTATCAGGGCGATGTTTTCCACCGCGGCAAATCCGTGCCGTTAGCGATGGCTGAAAAACCACTGACGCAGGCTAGCTATCGGGTCAACGGCAAACTGTGGACGCTACAGGATTATATTAAACGCCAGAACGTCAGCGGTATGCTGGTACTGAAGGACGGTAAAGTTGCCTGGAAATATCTTGGTGAAGGCAATACCGACACCACACTCTGGACCTCTCGTTCTGTGGGGAAATCGGTGGTGTCTACACTCGTGGGTGTGGCCTTAAAAGAGGGAAAAATCCACTCAATGGACGATCTGGTCACGCAGTATGAACCTGAGTTGAAAGGCACCGCCTGGAACGGCGTGACGCTGAAACAGTTGATTCAACACACCTCTGGCGTGGCGTGGAATGAAGATTACGCCAATCCGCAGTCTGACTTCGCCAAACTCACGCAGTGTGAAGCGCACGCGGGTACCTATGACTGCGTCCGCTCGCTGGTTTCTGGTCTGAAACGCGCCCACCCAGCGGGTGAAGTGTGGTCTTACTCCTCCGGCGGTGCATGGCTGCTGGGCGATGTGCTGGAGCGCGCAACGGGTATGACGCTTGCTACCTACCTTGAGAACAATATCTGGCGGCCGTACGGTATGGCGAACGATGGTGTATGGCATGCCTATACCAAAAACCAGCATGATGTTGGCGCACACGGCTTTAACGCCACGCTGGAAGATTGGGGACGTTTCGGCGAATTCGTACTGAACAATGGCCGCCTGCCGAACGGTAAGCAGGTTCTGCCGGAGAACTGGGTTGCCCAGTCGGCCGACTGGAACACAGCGAAAAACTCCGTCTCTGCGGCGCATCCACAGGGGCTGTATGGCTATCAGTGGTGGAATAACGAAGTGCCTGCCAACGCTAAAAACGTGGAACCAACGCCGCAGGATTCGCTGAAAGGCTCCATGTGGGCGCTGGGGATTTATGGGCAGATGATCATGGTCAACCGTGCGGAAAATCTGGTGATCGTCCAGTGGTCTACCTGGCCGCAGGCGGAACCGTCGTTCAGCGCCCAGCCGCTGGAAGCTTCGCTGATGTTCAGCGCTATTGCGAAGGCATTGCATTAATCATCGGAGATAACCACGCCAGAAATGCACCTTAAGCTCTGGCGTTTTCAGTGAGGGATAAGGGTATCCTCTGGAGGGAAAGGATACCGCCCAACATCTTTTCAGTTGGCGAAGTGAAGATTGTCTAAGCCGTATTCCTTTTTTGACAGCATCCCAGTGCGTCTGAATTCACGCAGGTAATGCAAATGGATGGTCAAGAAATCGCTACTTATCAGCCCTTTCAGACCATCATGGCTTTAGCCTCGTCTACAGTTAACTTATCTAATTCTCATCGAATAAATCATCCCATGAGCTTTTCGTTAAGGACTCACCTGTTCGCCCGCCTTCGGTTATTGATTTCAGTGGCTGCCGGCGTCGCTTGTTATTTCGCCCTTCCCGCTCAGCTTGGCACGCTGCAGCGGCTGTTGATCGGCTGGAATGTTTTGGCCTGGCTTTACCTGATTTTTATCTGGTTTCGCATGCTGCGAACGGAAGTCTGCGACATCCCGAGAATAGCCAGGGTACAGGATCAAAGCGCCGCGCTTGTGTTAAGCCTGCTTATCTTTGCCTGCATGGCCAGCCTCGTGGCGATTATGAGCGAACTTCCGTCGCTGCGTTCTTTGTCCGGAACCCCGCTTGTGCTGCATATTTTACTGACGGCAATGACGCTGGTCGTCTCCTGGACGTTGCTGCCCAGCGTTTTCGCGATGCACTATGCCCATCAACATTATTTGCATCGCAGCAAAGAGATAACCCCGATGATCTTTCCTGATAAACCGAAAGATCCGGATTACTGGGATTTCCTTTATTACTCTTTCACCATCGCCGTGGCCGCACAAACAGCTGATGTGGCAACCGGCACAACCGACATGCGTAAAATAACCCTGCTGCAGTCAGTTATCTCGTTTATCTTCAACCTGGCGATTCTGGGACTTTCCGTCAACGTGGGCGCCGGGTTGCTGAGTTAATACCTGGGACTGGCTGTCATCTCGTGAATAGCACACAAAACAGGCTATAATTTAACCAGTGACGCTCTGTGTAAAGGTGAAACACGATGCCTAATCCCTTCGATGCCTGCATGTCTATCGCGCTGATTCTGGGTGCATTACATGAAATGGGACTGATTCCCTGGTAATTCGCTTTATATGCCGGTGGTTTGCTGCAAAAAACGATGGCAGGAAATTGACAGCAGGTTGAATCTCATTAAGGTGAGAGGGATATTTTACGCCGTACTGGCCAGATCCCAGGAACCCCATGAACCCTTCGCTTCAAACTTTTGTCGGAAGTTTGCTCTAGGATGATAAAACGCTAGTCGCCTCTTACGATCTTGAGTCTTTGCCTTTTGAGCTGAGGCGCAGTCTTCATCTTCAGGCTTTACGCCAGCCCGGCATTTTTAACTATGCTTTACGTCCCTTTTCTCTCGACTATAGCCAGATCCAGCGGCTCTGTATTATCAACGGCATGGGCGTCACGCTCGGCGATTCGCTGATCGGGATTGCGGCGCTGCACGCTATTAAAGCCATAAATCCCAAACTTCATCTGACGGTGCTGCGTCCTCACACCTGCCAGTCTTATGTGGAAGAGATTTATCGGCTTGCGGGGAACGTGATCGATGAGCTGCATTTCATGCCTCAGGAACTGGCTTCACTGGAGGGATATGATGCGCTGATTGACGCGGGGAACCAGCTTTTCCGGGAGGATTTCGCCACTCAGGAAATGCACGATTTCTTCTTACGCCACCTGGGGATTGCCCCTGAGACTGTACCCGAAGAGATAAAAGCTAACCGCTGGCTACGCGACGGAATGCCAGAGCAAACGTCCCCCCTGCAAGGTCGTTACGTCCTGTTCAATCACCGCGCCAGCACGCCGCTTCGCGATATCCCGGCTGCCGTGCTGGTTGATTTAGTCGAGCATATCTATCGGCAGCACGGTCTGCCCGTGGCAGGCTTTGGAAAAATAGATCACCCGCAGTGCATCGATCTTTCTTCTCATTCCCGGACAACGTCTGACTACATCGCCATTATTCGTCACGCCAGTAAAGTCTATACCTGTGATTCGTCGGCCTTGCATATTGCCGCCGCCTTTGAGGTGCCCACGACGGCTTATTTTAACGCCATCAAACCGTCGCTGCGGGCCGCGTATTACCCGCAGTGTGAAAGCGTTGATCTGGGTACTGAGCGCTCGGCGCTCCTCCACCAGAGCGAAGATAGCGAGTTGCTAAAAGCGATAGAGGATAACTACCGGCGTTATCTGGCTGCCTTGTGATGTCTGATAAGCTGGCCGTGAATGACGGCCAGCCCCACGCTATTTATTGATGCCAATAACCAGCACGGTTGATTTCTTACATTGATTATCCTGGCAAATACCGGAGAACCAAATCTGCCCTTTGCCGATCGCCAGCCCCTGATAATTCGCAAAAAGATCCTGATATTTCTGCGCGTTAACCACCGCTACCAGATCCGGCGTAAAAATGGCGTCATAGTTTTTAATGAACTGCTGCGGCGTTTTGATCTGCACTTTTTTACCTGCCAGCGCGATCTTTATCGGATAGGAAATTAGCTTTGCCACTTCCGCTTTATTCTGCGCGGCAATCTGCGTTTTAAAATTATCAAAAAACGCATGATAGTTTTCATGCGAGCTGAATAACTTATCTAAATTCGCGTCCATTGCCTGCTCGGTGGCGGCCCACAGAGTGCCAGACCAGATCAGGGAGGAAGCCAGACACAGCCTGGCGAGTAGCGACGTAAACCTCATATAAACCACCTCTTGCCTTAAATATCATTGAATTATCGTATTTATAGAATTTTAACTTTTCAGTCTGAAACACGCTTTAAGTGTTAATAAAGCGGCAGGCGTTCCCTCGACGACATCATATATGATATAATTTTTACCAATCCATTGATTTTAATTAAAAGCAAACAAATTGTATTAATATGAAACAACTTCTCCTGGCGCTGTGCCTTTTCACTCCCTTCAAAATGTCTCTGGCGTCCGTCAGCGGAAATTTCGACGTGAGAATGACTATACTTCCTAATCCGATGCCACCTAAAGTAACTAAAGTAAAACTTTCAGCAGATACGGTGATGATCGTTAATGAATGGTAGGATTTCATTCATCAAGTCGTGTCCGGGATGCAGATCCGCTCCCATAAAAAAGCCGCTGACGGTCTCCCGCAGCGGCTTTTTTTATGACTGATTCAGGCTATTCCCCCGGACCTGGCTTATCGACTCTCTGCCCGACGTCTATCCGGTTCCCGTCCGGGTCGGCAAACACAAACGTCCGCAGGCCGTACTCTTTATCCTGAAGCCCCTTCACGATCCTGGCGCCTGCCTGCTGACAGAGAGCAAACAGCGCCCCGATGTCATCAACCAGAAGATGGGCCACCGGAAAATGTGCGGCCTTATGCTGAGGCTGGAGCGTCAGATGCAGCTCACTTGCCCCCTGCTGGAGGATAACAAACCCAACGGGTTCGCCGTTCTCGAAACGCTTCGTGAAGCCTAAAACGCCCACGTAAAACGCCAGTGCGGCAGGCATATTTTTGACTGGTAACGCCGCTGCAATGCGGCCGAATCCAACTGCTGAAGGCATAATCATCCTTATATTTAAGAAACGAGCCCATCGCGCAGACGGTGCCGCAGCCATGCGTTTCTGTGTTGATGCCGGACGGTGCCAGAGTGGCCCTTATCATAAACGCCAGCCTCACCCTGCGCCAGCGTTCGCTAATGAGAATAATGTCGCAGACAAACGCGGCGTTCCCCCTATGAAGACAGATCGCCTGCCCTTTGTCGGCAGATGTTTAGTACCAGCTGCCGCAGCCAGCGGTGCGCGAGGTCTGCCTCTGAACGCGGGTGCCACATTTGGGACACAGTAATGGCTCTCGTCTTCACCGGCAGCTCAAACATTGCCAGCCTCGCGTTCTCTCCCTCGACCGCCAAAACCGGCTGATTCAGCAGGAAAGAAGCTGGCACCAGCGCAATAAGATCGGACGCCTGCGCGACCTTTAGCGACGCAGGAAATGACGGCACTATGGCGGCAATTTTGCGCGTCAGCCCTCTTTCATCGAGGGCATCGTCTACAGGCCCGCGGGTTGAACGGAGACGCCGGGAGGCCACCACGTGCCCGTACGAAAGATACTGCTCGACGGTAACCTCAGGCAGAGCGGCCAGAGGATGACCGGCGCGCACCACGCCAACAAACCGATCGCGGAATAGCGCCTGGAGCCGTATCTCTGGCCCCATTTCGCCCACGACGCCGATTTCGAGATCGACCAGGCCCTCACGCAGATGCCGGGGACCTTTTTCAGGTTTGGAGGTGAAGCACAGCTGCACCCGAGGCGCTACAGCCGCCGCTGCAGTGATAAGCGCAGGCGCAAAGGCTTCGATAAAACCATCGTTGGCCCGGAGGATAAACGTACATTCCAGGGTTGAAAGCGTTAGCTCTGCCGTGGACGGGCTCAGCAAAGCCCGAGCCTCCAGCGCCGCGTTTCTCGCCCGCTCGCGAATCGCTTCGGCATAGGGCGTCAGCACCATATTTCTGCCCGCTCTGACCAATAGCGGATCGCCGGTTGCAGCCCGCAGGCGGCTCAGCGTGCGGCTCATCGCCGACGCGCTGAGTCCGAGGCGTCGCGCGGCGCCGGCCACGCTGCCTTCCGCCAGAAACGTATCCAGCGCCAGCAGCAAATTCAGATCGGGGTCATTCATTCAGGCATCCTGTAAAGAGATATGGCGTCTGGTGCAACTATTATCTGCATATGGTGCGTCTTCCACCTCTCTTTAAGTATCACTATATTTGCAGCACTGACAACCTGAGACTGATGACCGCGCAGCGGGAAGGAACAACGATGGAGTTATTTTCAAACCAACCAGGAGATGAGGGCCTGCCGGGCCGCCCGCGTATGATGGCGATGTTTGCCGTGATGACGACGGTCACAATGGCGGTGTTCGATGGCTCAATGGTGAACATCGCGCTGCCAAATATCGCCCGCGCGCTCGACGTTTCCGCCAGCGACGCGGTTTGGGTCGCCAATGGCTATCTGTTGGCCGCCGCCATGACGCTGGCGATTTTTGCCGCGCTGGCGACCCGGCGGGGATTCAGGCAAATTTTCGTCTTTGGGCTGAGCCTGTTTACGCTGGCATCCGCGGGCTGTGCGCTTTCCACCTCGCTCGAGATGTTGGTTTTGATGCGGATATTGCAGGGCATCGGCGGCGCGGCGGTACTGAGCATTTCCCCGGCAATCCTGCGTTCGGTTTTCCCCACCCGCCTGCTGGGCAGGATCCTCGGTCTGAACGCCTTCTTAATCGCTACCAGTACGGCCATAGCGCCGCTCCTTGGGGGAACGCTTCTTTCGACCTTAGGCTGGGAATGGCTTTTTGCGGTTAATTTACCGTTAGGCATTGTGGCGCTTTGGCTCAGCCTCCGCGTCCTGCCGGGGGAAAAGGCCACCCATCCCAAGCCCTTTGACTACGCCGGTGCGTTTCTGTCTGCTCTGCTGCTGGGCGCGCTGATCGTGGCCGCCGACAGCTTTACTAAAAGCGGAGGGATTGCCCAGGCGATGGCTTATAGCCTGACGGCATTGTTGGCGGGCGCGGCATTTATCTGGCGAGAACGCCGCGCCGCTCAGCCCCTGCTGCCGCTGACGCTGTTCGCCTCCGCGCGATTTTCGCTGGCGGCCCTGACGTCTCTGATTTCGTTTATCGGGCAAGGGATCACATTTGTCGCCCTGCCGTTTTTATTCCAGAACGTTTATGGCTACAGCGCCTTTGCATCGGCCCTGCTCTTTACGCCCTGGCCTGTGGGAATAATGCTCGCAGCCCCCCGGGCCGGACGACTGGCCGACAAATATTCGCCGGCGCTTATCGCCACCACAGGTTTAGGCGTGTTTGCGGCTGGCCTGATACTTTTAGCCCTGTTGCCCGCCCACGCTCAGGCATGGGACATCGGTTTACGGAGCCTGGTATGCGGCATTGGCTTCGGTATTTTCCAGAGCCCCAACAACCGGGAAATGATGGCTAACGCCTCACGAGAAAATAGCGGCTACGCCTCAGGCATACTGGCCATTATGCGAACTTTCGGCCAGTGTCTCGGGGCGGCCATCGTCGGTATTGTGCTGGCGATTTACGGAAATGCCGCCACGTTTGAGTCGCAGGCCATTACCCTCAATCTTTGGCTGGCCGCCGGAACGACATTGCTGGCTGTAGGCTTAAGCGGCCTGCGTACCCGGCAGCTACAACAGCAAAATAGTTAGCCGTAGAAAGGATCCTCAGCCAGGCTATACGGGTACCCACTCGCCGAGGAAATACTATGAATCTGGATGCTGAAACCGATTTAAAACTAGAGCGCATTATTGACGTTCCCAGGCAGCTTGTCTGGGAGTGCTGGATCCAGCCGCAGCATATCAGGCAGTTCTTTGTGCCCCGGCCTCATAGCGTAACGGCCTGTGACATAGATCTTCGGGTTGGCGGACGTTTCAATACGGTGTTTAACGTCGACGGGAATGAAATGCGTAATAACGGTGTCTGGCTGGATATTGTGGACGGTAAAAAGCTGGTGTTTACCGATGCCTACGGCGAAGACTGGAAGCCTGCTGAAAATCCGTTCATGACGGCGATTCTGCTTCTGGAAGATGCGGACAACGACAAAACGCGCTACACGGCTATCGCCCGCCACCGTACACCAGAAGCCCGACAGGCACATGAGGAAATGGGTTTCTTCATCGGCTGGAATATCGTTGTCGATCAGCTTGTCGAGTACGCCAAAGGCCTGAGGCGTTGATACCGCTGACTAAAGTGACCAGTCGCTCTTCTGCAAAACCACCCGATAACCATCGGGATCGATAAAAGTAGCCCCCTTCACGTCCCAATAAGGGTTGAATGCATCCAGCCGGGTAAAACCGGCTGCGACCATTCTGGCGCAGAAGGCCTCCCATTCGACACGATCGGGCACATAAAGCACCAGTAAGTCATCTTCGGTAGGTCGTGGGGTAATGAGATGATGCTGGCAGACCGTAAATTCCAGATGCCAGCCCAGCGACGGACCTCCCAGCATCACGCCGCTGAAACCGTCGTGATCGCTAAATTGCGCTATTTGCTGAAGACCAAGTCCCTCGCAGTACAGCTCCCGGCTTCTTTCAAGACTGCTCACCGGACGGGCAATACGCATATGGCTGATGTTCATCATTTTTTCCTGTTCTGATGTTCGCTCAACCTTAAAGGTATTCCTTTGCCATCATTTTCCTCACCGTGCGATCTCAGGCGACAAACTGTAGGCAGGAATTGGGCGGGTTGTTCCCGTCAGGCTGTCGAAGACCGTGCGTTCTGTCGTGATAATCGGCATCCCGGACTGCCTCAGCACTGAGATATCGGCGGCAATGCGCTGCAGCCCAAACCAAAACAAACCATCGAGGGCGTTGACCTGAAGCCCGCCTTCCAGGGCGATTTTCAGCCGCTCTCTCGGGTTTCTGACCTGCAGCGCGATCTGCTGATAGCCCGTCGCGGGCGTACCGCCTGGTTCGATTCTACGTATGCGATTCGAAAAACGATAGCGGAAGGCATCCGGCACGGCGCTGAGATCGTCTTTGATGCTGTAGACTTCCCCGCGCTTATTGTCATTGATCGTCACGCTCTTCTGGTTAAGCTGCAGCTCAGCCCGCAGTTTATCGATCAGCTGCGGCGCCCGCAGAAGCAGCAGCCGAAAAGGCAGTTCGAAGCTGGTCACGTAGTCCACGTTCAGCAACGCCAGGCGCAGGCGCTGCTCCGCATCCTGAGGCTCTCTCTGGAACTCCTCCTGGACTTCCTCCCACTGGCGGCTGAGGCGCGGCGACGCTTCTGTTTCGGTGAAACTGTACTTTTCAATCTGGTAATCGATGCGATCGTTCATTCAGGCACCTTTCACATGTCAGGATCCAGCTCGCAAACCATCTCGTAGCAGCGCAGCAGTGTGCCGCTGCGCGACATAGGATAAAGCCCCTCTTTCACCACGCGAAATCCCTGCGTCAGGTAAAAGTCGCGGGAGTTGGGCGTGGAAGAAAGCGTCAGTCGGCTCATTCCCCTCGATCTGGCTTCTTGCTTGATGGCCTGAAGAATCTGTTTGGCCAGCCCGCGGCCAGTCCATGCCGGTAGGGTAAAAATGGCTTCAACCGAGCCGTTTTTCAGATCCAAAAATCCCGTGGCTACCGGCTCGCCGTTTTCATTATCCGCCACAAAAAAAGGATTATTCACGATTTCATTTCGGTAACCCTCGGGCATCTCATCTGGCGTCCATGCGGCCAGCACATCTTCTGGATAAGTTTCCCGACAGCCAAAGCGAATGGCCTCGTTTCTTATTGTCCACAGCGCCTGAGCTTCATTAAGCGTGGCTCGTCTGACCGTCATTCTCTGACCTCCGAAATGCTCCGTTACGTAAAGGAAAATGAGTCTGATGACTTAACGCAAAAAGGAATGTTACCCTTTGAAGAAAATAGCATTTAATTAAGGACCGCTCGATGAAAAAAATATCTGCCCTGTCCGTTTCGCTGGCCCTGCTTTTTAACGCTTCGGCCTTTGCCGCTGGCGCTGAACTGCCAGCGCCAATAGCCGCCCTGGAAAAACAAGGCTTCGAACTGAAAGGGGAATTTAAAGCACCGGGCGACCTGCAGGGGTACGCGATGCAGTATCAGGGGCAAGGCACAATCGTATACCTGACGCCGGATAAACAGCACGCCATTATGGGCAACATGGTCGATGCCGAAGGGAAAAACCTGAGCGACGCGGAAGTGGAGAAATTTGTTTATGCGCCAATGGCCAAAGCCATGTGGCAAAACCTGGAGAAACACCGCTGGATCGCCGCCGGGAGTGAAAAAGCCCCGCGTATTGTCTACGTATTTGCCGATCCGTACTGCCCGTACTGCACCCAGTTCTGGGAGCAGGCTCAGCCCTGGATAAAGTCGGGTAAAGTTCAGCTCCGCGTGCTGCTCGTCGGGATGCTGCGCCCGGACAGCGGTCAAAAAGCGGCGGCAATTCTGATGTCGAAAGATCCGGCCAAAACGCTCGCCGACTATGAGAACAGCAAAGGTAAACTGGCGCTGCAAAAACCGGAGAAAATAGATCCGGTTATCGGGGAAGCCCTAAAAGATAACCTGACGCTGATGGACGATCTCGGCGGCAATGCCACGCCCTCAATATACTACCTGAATGCCGAAGGCCGCCTGCAGCAGCATCAGGGCATGCCGGATGCCGAAACGCTGAATACCATCCTCGGCGATAAATAACGCTTATAGCTTCAGCAGCGGTTTGCGCTGGCGGCCAGGTTCACGGAACAGCGCCAGCGCCTGCCGCCACTCCTCCAGCGCATACACCGCCGCATCGGGCTGCTGCGTTTGTAGCAACAGTTCCCAGAGTGAGATAAACCAGCCCTGCCATTCTGCAACCGGCGTGACCGCCAGCGTATCGCGCAGATGAAATCGCTGCGCGGTAATGTTCTTCCCGCGCGGAGAGAACGCCTTCCCGCTCAGTAAACCGTAAGAAACCAACTCGGCATTCTGATTAAGGTGATCGAGCATCAATGTGGCTAACTCACCGCCCACGGCGTCAAACACAACGTCAACTTTGCCAGCAGCTTCGGCAATGCGATGCTCGTCATCCCCGCTCAGCGGGATAATGCCGGATTCAAGCAACGCCGGAAGACGCTGTGCCGAGCGGTAAACACCATAGACTTCCGTTGCACCCTGCCTTTTGGCCCACTGCGCCAGTAAACCAGCACACGTTGACCCTGCCGCCGTGACCAGCACATTTTTTCCCGTCACGGGCCACTTTTTCAGCATTAACCAGGCCGCCAGAGGATTGATATACCCGCGCGCCGCAAGCTCATCCGGCACGCTGTCCGGCACGGGCACGGCCCACTGAATCGGGCAGTCAACCCATCGCTGCCAGGTGCCTTCCCCGCGCAGAGGCAGCACACGCCTGCCAATCCACTCCGGAGAATCAGCCTGCGCAACAATACCGACGCCTTCGTACCCGGCAATACGCGGCGGAAATACCCGGTGGCGATAAGCCCCGGTAACGGGAATAAGATCTGAGGGATTAACCGGCGCATAGTGCATGCGCACCCGGAGCGTGCCGGAGATAAACGGCGCCAGCGGCGTTTGTTCGAGGGTTAAGACCTGTTCAGGTTCGCCAAACTGCCGGAACCAGAGGGCTGCGTTTTCCATACTGAATGCCTGCAACTGCCATATTGCAGGCACTATATCACGGCTGAGTCAGCATAAACGCATCGAATAAGTGACATTGTCACCTATTGCCTCATAAATTACGGTAGTAAAACGTCGTGGAGCACGGGCTGCCGTCCGGCATTAACGCATAATGCGGGAGATCCCCCACGCGCTGCCAGCCCATGCCCTGGTAGAATATCTCCGCATCGCTGCCGGTGGCGGTGTCCAGTACCAGCACTGATTTTCCCTGCATGGTGGCAACGGCTTCCAGATAAGCCATCAGGCGCTGGGCAATGCCTTTCCGCCGCGCCACGCGATGAACCAGAAGTTTGGCCACATCGGCCCGATGCGGCTGATTTTCCGGCTGGCTGGTGATCAGCTGCACGGTGCCCACAATGCGCCCCTGCCCATCTTCCGCCACAATCAGCGTGCGTTCTCCCCGCGCCACGCTCTGGCCAACCTCCCCCCAAAATGCCGCGGCCTTTTCCGGCGCCAAAGGATGTAAAAAGCTGACCGAAGCCCCACCAGCCACACAATCAATCAGTACATCCGTTAATGATGCGGTTGCGGCAGCAAATTCACAGGCCTTCAGGGAACGAATACGATACTCGGGCACAGCGACTCCTGAATAGTGGTTAAGAGTTATGTCGGAATATTACCGGACATAAGAATAGTCCAGCTTACCCGGTAACTCAGGAACCCACTATTCAGAAAAGATATGGATGGGCGGTTTGGGGGGATGCGGTTTTCGTTCCAGAATAGAATCTCCCCCTTGCTGCAGCCAATAAAAGCGCATCAGGAGAGATATCCACTCAGGGTGTTAATTCCCTTCCACCATAAGGAATTATGATTGCACCGATCGTCTGTAGCTTTTCATAATTTTATCCTGGCCGCTGCCCCAGCCTGGCTGGCTTCAGCTATCACATCCTCAAGGCTGAGATGTCGCCGGGGGTCGTACTCCGCGCTTCCCCAGCGAAAGAAGAGCATCCAGCGATTATCTGCTCGCTGATTAAAATCGGTCACTTTGCCCTGCAGGTGCTGCATGGCGATAAATGCCCCTTCTTCATTCGTCCCGTTAAAAAGCAGAACAAACTCATCGCCGCCCGGCCTGGCGATCAGATCCGTTTCACGGAAAGAAGCACGCATAAGTTCTGAGAAAGCGACCAGCGCACGATCGCCCTGCTCATGGCCCAAACTGTCGTTAATCTGCGCCATCCCGTCAAGGTGGATAAATACCAGAGAAAGCGGCTCAGCCCGGCGGTTAGCGCTCCCCGTGGCGTATTGCCCCAAAAACATAAGGCCTTGACGGTTCAGCAGGCCCGTCAGCTCGTCAGTCAGGGTGGTATCGAGCATCTCATCCTCCGGTGCAGACTCATCATAGGGTCTGCTTACAGTTTAGATGATCATTACTCAGGCGGCGTAAATGCGGTTTTTCCCCGCACGTTTAGCGTTGTAGAGTGCATCATCTGCCGCTTTTAACCATTCGGCGGCATCCGGCATCTGTTTTGTCGCACAGGCAATCCCGATACTCAGGGTGCAGAACGCATTTTTTTCAGGCAGGACTCGAACATTAATGGATTCCAGCAGGATCCGCTGGGCAATACCTTCGGCTTCCTCCAGGGAGGTATTCGGCATCAGGACCACAAACTCGTCCCCGCCAAGGCGCGCCGGCGTGTCGCTGGAGCGAGCGACAATCCGCAGCACGTCGGACACCGCCATCAGAATGGCGTCCCCCACTTTATGCCCGAAACGGTCATTCACTTCTTTGAAATTGTCTATGTCGATAAACATCAGCGCCGAACTGCCGCAGGCAATGCGCAACCGCGCCAGCTCATTACTGATTTTTCGTTCCAGCAGGCGGCGATTGGCAATCCCCAGCAGGGGATCCATCATGGCAATGTTTTCCAGCTCGCGGCTCTTTTCCCGCAGCTGCAGCGCTATCGAAGCCGTCAGCATACTGAGCGCGATAGTGTAAACGGCAATCAGCGGCAGCGTGGCGTACATTGTCCGGGCAGAAACCGCCGGACTAAACGGCATCCCGTGGCTTATCCAGGTCAGCCCAAACGCAAGCAAGATTGCCAGCATCGCCCGCTTCATCAGCGGTTTTCCCCCGGCGGCCAGCCGGTCGGAAACCAGAATGGTGACAATCACTACAGACGGCAGCGCGCTGAGCGATATCATCGCAATCCAGAATCCCCCGGCTGCCGCGTCGATCACCAGGTTTTGTTTTTCACTCTTGACGGGAGAAGCAGAAAAGCGCGCTTTTAACAGCGCCACGTGCGGCCAGACAAAAGCGTTAACGACCAACAGCGCCATAACTGGCACAGAGGACTGCTGCTCAGTCAGCACCGAAAAGAGGGGCAAGAAGCACAGAAACGTCCCCAGCATACGCATGATATACATGCGATTAACGAAGCGAGAGCCGTGAGTTCTGGCATTTTTGTGAGGATCGGGTGTACGCATAACTATCTCAGGCAAACGAACCAGCCACGACAAACTGCACGGGCATACTACGCGATAATAAAGGATCCGAAGTGAACATGGCTATTAAGAATCACGCATGTGCGAGGCCGGAAACACTTCAGCGTGGACGTTACTCGCGCTGGTTTTATTGCGCCCCTGCCGCTTCGATAAATACAAATACTTATCCGCTTCGGGAATAAGCTGATTAAAGGTTGCTTCCAGCGTGTTATTACCCAGCGCCGCCTCAGCCAGGCCAATACTGACGGTGATAAACAGCGATTGTTCTTCGTAGTGAAAAGTACTGACTTCAATCGTTTTGCGGATCTGCTCGGCAATCTCAAAACCCTGCTGGTTATCCCGAACCCGGCACACCACCACAAACTCTTCCCCGCCGATGCGCGCCACCATTCCTCGCTCACCTACGGTGTCCAGCACTCTGCTGGCGAAAGAGGCCAGCACGGTATCCCCGCATTCGTGGCCCCAGCTGTCATTGATTCGTTTGAAAAAATCAATATCCAGCAGCATCACGCACAGCAGCGGCTCTTGCGGGATTGGTTGATGCCGCCCGCTGCGCTTGAGTGCTTCAAACAGCCCGGAACGGGAATAAACGCCCGTCAGGTAATCATAGTCCGCACGCCGCGAAGTCTGCTTAATCAGCTGATTAATGGCATCCACGCTGATGGAAACAATCAGGGGGCAAATCGCGATAGTGGCAATGCCCAGGCGCGCCGAGAACATCTGATCGACCAGCAACAACGGCTGTTCGGAATGGAGATTAATTGCCGCGTGGGCCACCAGCACAATTTCCACCCCGCCGGTAATCAGCGTCAGCAGCGCAGTAACCGGGAGGGGGTAGCGAATGGCGCACCAGATAAGCGCAGGGAGCGGAAACGCCAGGCTGCCCGCCCCGCCGATAATCATCGCCGTGCAGACTGCAATCACCACGGAAAAAAACGGATACATGTCTGACGGCACGATACCGGTCAGTCTCCGCCAGGAAGGCCAGCTGGCGGTCAGCAAACAGGGCAGCATCAGCACGCCGGTTGAAAACTGCTCACTCACCCAGTCAGCATAGAGCGGCATAAACTTTTCATGGTAATCGCCGCTTATCCCCAGCGATCCTACCGCGCCAAATAATGAAGATAATATGGCGGCAATCAGCGAAAAGTTAAAAATATTAAACGCATTTAGCGCCCAGTTACTCTCATCCATATTGCGCGAATAGCGCAGCAATAAACGGGCGGCGGTGACAATAAACACCATATTTGAAAAGTTGATGATCGTCGACTGCCAGCCCCACTGGGTGGTAAAGGCGTCATAAACCAGCATTGCCGCATAGCAAATAAAATAATAAATGGCTTTGTTCAGCCACGGATTACGCACAAAGATGGCGGCCAGCACCGCATTCAGCGGCCAGAATAGCGAAAGATCGTTAACCAGCCGAAGCGAAGCGCCAAAGAAGTAAAATAGCGTGGTAAGCGCAAAAACACTGATCGCATTTAACAGCATTTTATCGGGGGAAAAGAATGAAAACTTAGGTCGATTAACCATGCTATCCTGGTTCATATCTATTCATCACCGCTGAAAATAAATAGCGCCATCAGGTGATTGCGAAAATAAGCATTAGCTTAGCATGTTTATCCCGCTAACAATCCAGGGCATTGAGAGAAAGAAGAAAATTCACTCAACTCGCCAGCGTTCCGCATGAACTATTAGCCATAAGTTAAATTTTTGCCACCTTCTCCCCCGCCTTTTGTCAACGGCAGGCTTTGTGGCTAAAAATTCAGACTTATTGCCGGGGAATAATTAGCAGCCTCAGGTTTAACCGATGTTTAACGTCGCTGCCTTATAGTCCATAAACGTAGGATTTCCCGGAGCTGAAATGCGTAAAACACCCTGGGCGGAACGACTCATCATTACCGCCATAATGCTGGCCGTGCTGGCCACCGTTAGCCTGGTTGGCGTGCTATGGTTGCGCATACCGGGATTATTATTACTGCAATAACTGCGTCGGTTAAAAAATAGAGCGCCCGATGCGCTGAGAGAGAATTTCCAGCGCGGCCGTCCCGGCCAGTGAGTTACCGGAAGCATCCAGCTCCGGGCACCACACGGCAATAGACATTTCATTCGGTACGTTGGCGATAATCCCGCCACCCACGCCCGATTTCCCCGGTAATCCCACGCGATAGGCAAATTCCCCCGCGCCGTCATACATGCCGCTGGTGATCATCAGCGCATTAATCTGCCGAGCGTGTTGAGCAGAGATCACCGGTTCAGCAATGTGCAGAGCCCGCCCCTGATTGGCCAGAAATAAAAACGTTTTGGCTAACTCCAGACAACTCATTTCCAGCGCACAGTAATGGAAATAGGTTTGCAGCACGGTAATGACATCATTCTCAAAATTACCAAATGACTTCATCAGCCAGGCAATCGCGGCATTGCGTGCCGAATGTTCAAATTCAGACCGCGCGACGCGTGTGTTATAGACTAAATCGTCAGCACCGGAGAGCGCCCGCACGACTTCCAGCATCCGCTGTTTGGGCGCGCTGAGCCGGGTTTGCAGCATGTCACATACCACCAGCGCACCGGCATTAATAAACGGATTGCGGGGTTTGCCCTGCTCAAGCTCAAGCTGTAACAGAGAGTTAAACGGCTGGCCGGACGGCTCTTTGCCTACGCGCTGCCAGATTTCAGCTTCATCATAGCGACCCATCGCCAGCGTCAGGCTCAGCACTTTAGAGATCGACTGAATAGAAAAACGCTCTGACGCATCCCCGGCGCTGAAGAACTCTCCGTCCACGGTACAAATAGCAATCCCGAGCTTATTGCCGGAAACCTCTTCCAGCGCCGGAATATAATTCGCGACCTTTCCTTGACCCAGCAAAGGGCGAACCTGGTCGAGGATCTCTTCCAGTAACTGATTGTTTAATTGAACCGGCACCGTGCGCTCCTGAGGCATATGTTAAGCGGCGAAAGTATACCAGAGCCACGGGCCGATAATAAGACGAACTCAGGCGGTCATTTGAAAGCGAGCGACAGCTTTTTCAAGGCGTTGGGACTCATCCAGCAAACGTTTTGAGGTATTAGCCGAGGCCTTAATCAGCAGCCCGGTCTGACTCACCGCCTGATTAAGCGTGGTGATCCGCGCCGTGACGTGATGCACGCTGGCGCCCTGGTCAACGGAGGCGCTGGAAATTTCATTCAGCAGCCCGCTCAGGCGGGTCACCAGGGCAATCACATTTTTCAACTGCGCCTCCAGCTCTGAGACGGCCTCGCTGCCTTGCTCAATACCCTGCAGCGAGTTATTGATCAACGACTGAATATTTCTGGTCGACTGACTGCTCTGTTTCGCCAGCAGGCCAACTTCACGTGCCACCACCGCAAAACCTCGCCCCTGGTTGCCCGCATGAGCCGCCTCAATGGCGGCGTTTAGCGCCAGGATATTGGTCTGGAAAGCAACGTTATCAATCATCGCCACAATGCCGCGCATCTCAGAGGAACGGGTCACAATATCCTGCATTGACGTATTCACCGTGTGCATCATCTGGTCGCCACCGGCCACCATCTCACGCGCTTCGTCCGCGCGCTGGTTCGCCTGAATAGCGTACTGGCTGTTTTCCTGTACGCGGGATTCCAGCTCGGTGATATGCAGCGTGACTTTCTCCAGCTCCTGCTCCTGCTGTGAAGAGTGGGTAGACAGCTCGTTATTCCCTTCCGCAAGCTGGCCAATATTGCTTAACAGAATGGCCGAGGATTCCCGCACCTCTTGCACCAGTTGCTGAATGCCCTGCTGCATTTCCAGCACGCTGCCGTGCAGTTGCTTCACCTCGCGGTTAACCAGTCTTCGCTCAGCGGGGAGCCGCGACAGATCGCCGGCGGCCAGAATATGTAAATGTTCGATAAGGCTGCGCAGCGGGCGAATCACCCAGCGAGCCACGCCCAGCCAGACGGCAATCGCCACGACCAGTAATATACCCAGCGCGATAATAAACAGCGTTTGCGCCTGACTCAGGCTGTCCAGCAATGTGTGGCTGGCCGCAGCTGTTTGCTTCTCGCCTTCGGTCTGATAGCGCGCGTACTGCTCGTTGAAATCGGACTGGAAAGCCTGAATCGGCACTTCAAAGAACGCATCGATGGAGGCCTTCTTTTGCATCCCTTCCAGCTGTTCTTTCAATCCGCCGAAGAACAGCTGATAGCTGTTGGCCAGGCTCTCGCTGCCCGCCGGGTGAAGTTGCTGCCAGGCGGCAAAATTCTGCTGCGAAACTTTCAGGGCGGCGTCGGCCTCATCCACCAGGCTGTTCCAGCTGCCGACCGACCCGGTCTCTTTGTCCTGCATAAAGTAAACGCCCGCCCGGTTCAGCAGGTCACTGGTCATCAGCAGCGAGGTTCTCGCCTTCTCCATGACCACCTGCTGCTGATGAAGCTGGTTATTTTCGAGGACGCTCTGGCGGGTTTCGTGCAGGATGTTGGACAGGGACACGGTGGAGAGAATTTGTAGCACGGAAAAGAGTGCGATAACGCCAACCACCCCGCTCAGCAGCCCGAACTCACGAGGGCGACGGGCAAGCAGCCAGAAGGGATTTAAACGGCGAAAAATTTGACTTATGTTCATGATTTTCTTCAGTAACACAACGATGCCGCGAGTGTACTGAGCGAAAATGACAGAATTATTTCATTCTCATGACAAACAAGGCCACCTTCAAGGCGGCCTTACTTTTTACTGATTGCGCGGGCACAAACCAGCATAACGTCTGCCCTTACCGGAGAAAACAAGCATTATTCCTCCCCGGCAAACCGACGTCAGGCGGGCTAAGCTAGCGCCTGTCTTTCCACACGGTCTGAATATTACAGAACTCATGCAGCCCGAAATGGGAAAGCTCGCGGCCAAACCCGCTCTTTTTCACCCCGCCAAACGCCACGCGCGGATCGCTGGCGCTATAGCCGTTGATAAACACCCCGCCGCATTCGAGGCGTGCCGCCATCTCCAGCGCCAGCTGTTCATTCGCGGTATAAACCGTCGCGGACAGGCCATAATCGCTGTCGTTTGCCAGCTCAAGGGCATGTTCGCTGTCGCGGGCGACGGTAATCGCGGCCACCGGGCCAAACAGCTCCTGGCGGAACGCGGTCATCTCTGGCGTGACATTAGTGAGCACGGTCGGCGCATAGTAGTTGCCCTCGCCAGGCAGTTTATCCCCGCCGATCAGCAGTTTTGCGCCCTGCTTAAGTGACATTGTCACTTGCTCATGCAGTTCATCACGCAGATCGTAGCGTGCCATCGGCCCAATGCGATTAGCTTCTTCCTGCGGCGTACCAACCTCATAGTTTTTCAGCTCGGCAATAAAGCGGTCGGTAAAGGCAACGGCAATTCCCTCTTCAACGATAAAGCGTTTCGCGGCGGCACAAACCTGCCCGGTGTTCTGGAAGCGCCCTGCCACGGCGGCCTTCACGGCTTCGTCGAGATCGGCATCATTCAGCACGACAAACGGATCGGACCCGCCCAGCTCCAGCACGCATTTTTTCAGTGCGGCACCTGCCTGGGCACCAATCGCGGCACCTGCTCTACCGCTACCGGTCACGGTGACGGCAGCCACACGCGGGTCGTTAATCGCCTGGCTGACCCCTTCCGGCGTCACGTTAAGCAGTTCGAACAGCGAAGGCACAAAGCCCGCGTCAACAAACATCTGGCGAATGAGTTCTGCGCAGCCCATCACGTTTGGCGCATGTTTCAGAATATAGCTGTTACCGGCCAGCAGAATCGGCACCGCCCCACGCAGCACCTGCCACAGCGGGAAGTTCCACGGCATTACCGCCAGGATCGGCCCCAGCGGACGGTATTCAATCACCGCCTTATTGTGTTCAACCTGAGTCGCTTCCGCCCCCAGCATGGCCGGGCCGTGCTCGGCATACCAGTCGCAAAGGTTAGCGGACTTCGCCACTTCAGCGCGCGCCTGCAAAATAGGCTTGCCCATCTCGGCGGTAATCATTTGTGCCATTGCTTCGCCGTGTTTACGCACCGCCGCGCCCAAATCACGCAGCTTTTGCGCACGTTCGTTAAGCGGGGTAACGCGCCAGGCGTTAAAAGCCTGCTGGTTACGGGCCAGCGCGGCATCAATCCGGGCGGCGTTCTCAAAAGGATAAACCGCAATGCGCTCACCGGTAGCGGGATTGCGTGAAATGGCGTGGGTTTGCCCGGTTACTGATTGCATGGTGGTGCCTCGACAGGTGAATGAGATGTTAACATTAGCCTTGAGGCACAAAGTTTAAAAATGAATAATACTAAGCAAACCCTTCACGATTTGAGAAAGCCATGGACCTCACTCAGCTGGAAATGTTTAACGCCGTCGCTGAAACCGGCAGCATCAGCGCCGCCGCGCAGCAGGTACACCGCGTCCCGTCGAACCTCACGACCCGCATCAAGCAGCTCGAGGCCGATTTAGGCGTGGCGCTGTTTATTCGCGAGAACCAGCGCCTGAAGCTCTCCCCGTCCGGCCACAGCTTCCTGGCCTACAGCAAGCGCATTCTGGCGCTGGTGGATGAAGCACGCATGGTGGTGTCCGGCGATGAACCTCAGGGCCCGCTGGCGCTGGGTTCGTTAGAAAGTACGGCGGCGGTGCGCATTCCTGGCGTACTGGCAAACTTTAACCAGCGTTACCCGAAAATCCACCTTTCTCTCACCACCGGGCCTTCAGGCGACCAGATTGACGGCGTGCTCGAAGGCCGCCTCGCCGCCGCCTTTGTTGACGGCCCGGTGCTGCATCCGTCCCTTGAGGGCCTGGCGGTGTATCGCGAAGAGATGACCGTCGTCGCGCCCGCCGATCATGCCCCTATTCTCAGTGGGGCCGACGTGAACGGCGAGAGTATTTACGCTTTCCGGGCCAACTGCTCCTATCGCCGTCACTTTGAGAGCTGGTTTCACGACAGCCAGGCTATGCCGGGCAAGATCCACGAAATGGAGTCTTATCACGGGATGTTGGCCTGCGTGATTGCCGGCGCGGGGCTGGCGCTGATGCCACGGAGTATGCTGGAGAGTATGCCGGGCAGCCATCAGGTGAGCACCTGGCCGCTGCCGGAGGATAAGCGCTATCTTGATACCTGGCTGCTGTGGCGCAGAGACGCCAAAACCCGCCAGCTGGATGCTTTTATCTCGCTGCTGGAATTGCCTTCGCAGGTGCCTTAACTAAGCCTTGAGATCCCCATACTTATAAGCGGCGGTCACCCCGCCGTCGATCAGGATATCGCTCCCGCTGATATAGGTGCCGTTCGGGCCAAAGAGAAACTCAGCCAGGGCGCCAATTTCGTCCGGCGTGCCGCCTCTTCCCGCCGGGGATTTCGCCAGCATGTTTCGGTAGAACTCCCCGCGTTCGACACTGTTCAGCTCGTCATAGGCCAATGGGGTATACACGATCCCGGCACTGATGCAGTTGATTCTCGCGCCTCGCCGCCCCCATTTTACCGCCTCGGCCATCACCCGCAGCGCATTGCCCCGTTTTGACACCTGGTAGGCATACAGGCTGTCGTCAATGGCTTTGACTCGCGGTAATTCCAGCAGCTGTTCCGGCGGCAGCGTTGCCAGCTCGTCGGCCTCGGCCTGCGTCAGCGCGTCCACATCCAGCCGGTGGCTGGACTGCGAGCCAATCACCACCCCGGAACCTCCCGCGCCAATAACCTTCCCAAACGCCTCAAACACCACTGCTGTCCCGTAAAGATCGACCCGGAGAATATCCTGAGCGGTAGCCTGGGAAGGTGAAAGCCCGGCGGTGTGGATCACGCCCTTCACTTCTCCGTGGCCACAAGCCAGACTCACGAGATTTTGAATCGATTGCCGCGAGCGAACATCAACCACGGTGGTGCTGACCCGGAAACCCGCCTGCTGCAATGTTTGCTGCGCGGTCTGGCTATTTTCCGGCGTGATATCGGCCAGCAAAATATGTTTGCCGGTGCCGACGCGGCGGGCAATCGCCTGAGCAATCGATCCGCTGCCGATAACAACAATAACGTCCTGGGAAGAAGGCATGTTTTTCTCCTGAATAATGGAATGCAATAAGGCTAGCACGGCCGGATTCATCAATAATCGCCTCCGACGTGCTAGCCTTTATGAACTGCATTCATTAATTCCGGGGAATTTTGCCCGGCAAGTTAACGCAGCAGCACTTTCCCCACCAGATAGGTCACGGCCTTGCCGCCAATCAACACCCGGTCGCCCTTGTACTGGCAGCGCAGATCCCCGCCGCGGTAAGAGACCTGCCGCGCCAGCAGATGGGTTTTATTCAGCTTATCCGCCCAGTAAGGGATCAGCATGCTGTGAGCGGAGCCGGTGACGGGATCTTCCGGCACCGATTCTCCCGGGCAAAAGAAGCGGCTGACAAAGTCATACTCGCTTTCGCCTGCGGCGGTAATACAGACCATTTTCTCCAGCGGGATCATGGCGCTGATATCGGGCTGAATCGCCTCAACCTGCGCCTGACTTTCCAGCACCACCATATAATCACGCCCGACGCGCATCTCTTTACACTCGCTAATACCCAGCGTGGCCAGTAGCTCGGGCAGCGGCGCAATCGGCTGCGTTTCCCAGGCCGGGAAATCCAGCGTCAGCCACTCACCGCTACGCGTCACGGTCAGCGGGCCAACAAAACGCGTGCTGAAACGGATCGTCGCCTCCGGGTAATCCAGATGCTCGAAAATAACGTGGGAGGCCGCCAGCGTAGCGTGCCCGCAAAGGTTGATCTCCCCCTGGGTGGTGAACCAACGCAGCTCAAAGCCCTCATCCGTGGTCACAAAAAAAGCCGTTTCCGACTGATTATGCTGCTGCGACATTTTCAGCAGCGTTTCATCCGGCAGCCATTCGCTGAGCGGGCAAACCGCCGCCGCGTTGCCGCCAAACGTTGCGTCTGCGAAGGCGTCTACCATATAAAAGTCAATTGCTTGCATTGGCGTTACTCCTGCTTTTCATTGTTATTTTCTTCACCTCTACCATGACATACTCGCCCGAACTGTGCTGTTTTTTTTCTACCGTACCCAGGCGCCAGCCCCAAATGAGACATAAATCACAAAATGGGTTGTGTCGTCGATCTGATGGTTTTATGATCGCCCCATTCCTACCCCTTATTTACCTGCATATTCCCTTATGACAATTGCTACCGTTTCACGCAAAACGGCGTGGCTGCGGGTCGTCACTCTCGCCGTCGCCGCCTTTATTTTTAACACCACCGAGTTTGTGCCCGTCGGCCTGCTGTCCGACATTGCGCAAAGCTTTGGCATGGAAACCGCGCAGGTCGGGATCATGCTGACTATCTACGCCTGGGTGGTGGCCCTGATGTCGCTGCCCTTTATGCTGATGACCAGCCAGGTTGAACGTCGCCGCCTGCTGATTAGCATTTTCCTGCTGTTTATTGCCAGCCACGTGCTGTCGTTCCTCGCCTGGAACTTTACCGTGCTGGTCATCAGCCGCATTGGGATTGCTTTCGCCCACGCCATTTTCTGGTCGATTACCGCTTCCCTGGCCATTCGTATGGCTCCGGCGGGCAAAAAAGCGCAGGCGTTAAGCCTGCTCGCCACCGGCACGGCGCTGGCAATGGTGCTGGGCTTGCCGATCGGGCGTATCGTCGGGCAGTATTTCGGCTGGCGTACCACCTTCTTCGTCATTGGCGTCGTGGCGACCATCACGCTGTTTTGCCTGATGAAACTGCTGCCCAAACTGCCGAGCGAGCATTCTGGCTCGCTGTCGAGCGTGCCCAAACTGTTCCGCCGCCCGGCGCTGATCAATATCTATGCCTTAATCGCGGTGGTGGTCACCGCGCATTACACCGCCTACAGCTATATCGAACCTTTCGTCCAGCAAATTGCCGGGCTTAGCGCTAACTTCGCCACCCTGCTTTTACTGCTGTTTGGCGGCGCGGGCATCATCGGCAGCGTGCTGTTTGGCAAATGGGGGAATAAATACGCTTCGGGGCTGGTGTCCGGCGCGATTGCGCTGATGGCCGCTTGTCTGGTCCTTCTGTTGCCCGCCGCGCAAAGCGAACTCACCCTTGCCGGGCTCAGCCTGTTCTGGGGCATTTCAATTATGATCGTGGCCCTGGGGATGCAGGTTAAAGTCCTGGCCCTGGCGCCGGATGCCACCGACGTGGCGATGTCGCTGTTCTCCGGGATCTTTAATATCGGCATTGGCGCGGGCGCGCTGGTGGGGAACCAGGTCAGCCTGCATATTTCCATGTCAGATATCGGCTTTATCGGCGCGATTCCGGCGCTTATCGCGCTGGTCTGGTCCATTCTGGTGTTCCGCCGCTGGCCGGTGGCGCTGGAAGAGCGGCCCCAGCCTACGCAGTAACAAAAATGCCCTCATCACGAGGGCATTTTTTTCCATCACGCTCAAATCAGGCGGGATAAGTTTTAATAATTTCCAGCACGCCGTTAATAATAAACTGCACGCCCATACATACCAGCAGGAAGCCCATCAGGCGGGAAATCGCTTCAATGCCGCTTTTACCCACCAGACGCATAATCGCACCGGAGCTTCGCAGGCTGGCCCAAAGAATCACGCCCACGGCCAGGAAAATCAGCGGTGGCGCAACGGTAATGACCCAGCTCGGGAAGTCAGAGCCCGCCCGCACCGTAGACGCGGAGCTGATAATCATCGCGATGGTGCCCGGCCCTGCCGTGCTCGGCATCGCCAGCGGCACAAAAGCGATATTGGCTTCCGGCTCTTCGCTTAACTCTTCCGACTTGCTTCTCGCCTCCGGGGATTCATGTGCTTTCTGCTGCGGGAACAGCATACGGAAGCCGATAAAGGCGACGATCAAGCCCCCGGCAATACGCAGCCCGGGAATCGAAATCCCGAAGGTGTTCATCACCACCTGCCCGGCGTAATACGCCACCATCATGATGGCGAACACATTCACCGAAGCTATGAGTGCCGTGCGATTGCGCTGCCGGCTGTTCATGTCCCCGGAAAGCCCAAGGAACAGTGCCACGGTGGTGAGCGGGTTCGCCAGCGGCAGCAGTACCACAAGGCCAAGGCCGATAGCCCTGAGTAAATCCATCATATTTTTATCCTTTTTTTGTCCTTTATTGAACAGCTATAGCGCAGGTTAGACTATAGCAGCCCGCAGTTTACTGACCGCTGTTGAAGCGTTTTAGCTTTTCGTGGCATCGGCTGAATCATCACGTTGACTTATACTTGCCTCGGCAATAGTATCTGCCGTGACTAATCTACTTGCCTGGGCAAACATAGTGAAAAGCACCTGTGATCTGTTTAACGAAATGATCCCCCTCGGGCGATTGATCCACATGGTGAATCAGCATAAAGATCGCCTGTTAAACGATTCTCTCTCCCCGCTGGATATCACCGCGACCCAGTTTAAGGTGCTGTGCTCCATTCACTATGAAGTGTGTATTACCCCAGTCGAGCTGAAAAAAGTGCTTTCCGTTGACCTCGGTGCGTTAACCCGAATGCTGGACCGCCTGCTGTGCAAAGGCTGGGTCGAGCGTTTGCCGAACCCCAACGATAAGCGCGGCGTTCTGATCAGGCTGACGCCGGATGGCGTGGCGCTGTGTGAAGAATGCCGAAACCTGGTGGGGCTTAGCCTCCATAAAGAACTCACTAAAAACCTTACGGACGACGAAGTCGATACGCTTTATCGCCTGTTGAAAAAGGTATTGCCGTAAACCTGCAAAGAGGTGAAACGATGTCCAGACGCAACAATGATGCGGTCACAATTCAAAGCATTTTGGGGTGGATTGAAGAGAACCTGGAAACCCCGCTCTCGCTGGAGAAGGTTTCTCAGCGCTCAGGCTACTCCAAGTGGCATCTGCAGCGGATGTTTAAAAAAGAAACCGGCCACTCAATGGGCCAGTACATCCGCAACCGTAAGCTGACCGAAATCGCCCTGAAGCTTAAAGAGAGCAACGAACCGATCCTTTATCTGGCCGAGCGCTACGGTTTTGAATCGCAGCAGACGTTAACCCGCACCTTCAAGAACTACTTCTCGGTGCCGCCGCACAAGTACCGCGTAACCCGTCTCGCTGGCGAAGGCAAATATCTGCACCCGTACAACCAGTATTGCAGTTTGTGTAACTAACGCATCACCGTCCGTTTTACAGACGTAACCGAGGAAATATGAAAGTCATCTCCGCAGCCGCGCTCCTTCTGGCGATGGCATCAACCAACGCTCTTGCGGAGCAGTCCGGCAGCTTCAACGCCACCCAGGCCAACTACGGCAACATGATCACCTGCTCCGGCAGTCAACTGTCTAAAGGGCCGCAGCAAACGGCAGCTGAACGTTCAGAAGAGCTGGGCTCCCCGTACTACCACGGTCATTCGCGTTCGTAAGATAAAGGCTGACCCGCCCGATGCTGGGCGGGTGCCGCGAATATCAGGATGAGGCCCGCTTCACCGACCGGCCAAAACGCAGACCAAAGACGTTGATATACAGCCCGCCCATAATCAGCATCGCGCCCAGCAACTGCATTACCGTCAGCTTTTCACCGAGCAGCAACGCCGCGCTGGCCATACCCACCACAGGCACCAGCAGCGACAGTGGAGCTACGCGCCAGGTTTCATAGCGCCCCAGCAGCGTGCCCCAGATCCCGTAGCCCACAATGGTAGAGATAAACGCCAGGTAGATCAGCGACAGAATGGTCGTTGTATCGATGTTCACCAGGCTTTGCAGCATCGTTGCCGGGCCATCCAGCAGCCAGCTTGCCGCAAAAAACGGCAGCACCGGGATCAGCGCACTCCAGACAATCAGCGACATGATTGCCGGGCGCTGTTCATGCTGCATGATCATCTTGTTAAAGATATTGCCGAATGCCCAGCTCATGCCCGCCGCCAGCGTCAGCATAAAGCCGAGCAGCGCGACGTGCTGGCCTTCGAAACTGCCCTTAATCAGCACCAGCACGCCGAAGACCGCCAGGGTGATCCCGGCCAGCTGCTTAGCCTGCAGCCGCTCGCCAAAGAAAAACGTTCCCAGAATAATGGTGAAAAACGCCTGAGACTGCAGCACCAGTGAAGCCAGCCCGGCGGGCATGCCAAACTTGATCGCGGTAAACAGGAAGGCAAACTGCCCGAAGCTGATGGTCAGCGCATAGCCCGCCAGCAGCCGAAACGGCAGCTTTGGCCGGGCCACAAACAGCAGCGCCGGAAACGCCACCAGCAAAAAACGCAGCCCCGCCAGCATCAGCGGCGGCATATTGTGCAGCCCCAGCTTAATCACCACAAAATTCACGCCCCAAATCACCACCACCAGCAATGCCAGCAATCCATCTTTACGCGTCATTGTCCCGCCCTGTATTTATTATCGATTTGTAAAAAAATAAACCTTATCCCCCTGAGTAAATAGATACAGATCCCACTTTTTGTCAGGAGTACAGATGTGATGTATCGTGCTTATGTCAGATCTGGTTGCTATACCAGGCTGATTTTTCGTGATAAATCTTTCTTGTTCTCTTACCTCACGATGACTAAAACAGGCCGCCATGACCGCCCTCAGAAATCCGTTTGCAGGCAAACAACTTGCAACAACTGTGTTACTTATTTCTTCGCTGCTGCTGACTATCGGGCGGGGTCTGACGCTGCCATTTATGACCATTTATCTTTCGCGCGAATACCAGATGGCGCTGACGGATATCGGCCTGGCGATTACCGTCGCGCTGGTGGCCGGGGTGATCTTCAGCCTGTGGTTTGGCATCCTTGCGGATAAATTTGATAAGAAAAAAGCGATGCTGCTGGCTATCGTCATCTTCCTCGGCGGTTTTGCGGTTATCCCGCTGGTACACAACGCCGGGCTGGTGGTGCTGTTTTACTCGATTATCAACTGCTCTTACACCGTGTTCTCCGTGGTGGTGAAAGCCTGGTTTTCCGAAACGCTGGACATCAGCCTGAAGCCCAAAATCTTCTCCCTCAACTACACCTTCGTCAACGTTGGCTGGACGGTTGGCCCGCCGATAGGCACCTTCGTAGTGATGTACAGCACCAATCTGCCGTTCTGGCTCTCCGCCATGACCGCTTTGCTGCCGATTCTGATGATTGCCCGTTACGTACAAAGCCAGCCGGTGAGCAGCCGCGCTACGGAAGTGGAAGACAAGGTGCTGCCGTCGCCGCGTATGATGCTGCGCGACAAACAGCTGATGTGGTTCACGACCTCGGCATTTTTAGGCTCGATGGTTTACGGCGCGTTCGCCGGCTGCCTGTCGCAATATGCGATTGTTATTGGCGATACCGGGCTGGCGGAAAAGGTGGTCAGCGTCGTGCTGTCGGTCAACACTATTGTGGTTGTCGCTTTCCAGTACTTCCTGGGTAAAAACATACGCCCCGATAACATCAAAAAGATGATGTTCTACGGCACGCTATTTTTCGTCTGCGGCCTCGGCGGCTTTATGATTTCTGGCACTAATCTGTGGCTGTGGGGCTTGTCTTCGCTGGTGTTTACCATTGGGGAGCTGATCTACGCGCCCGGGGAATACATGCTTGTCGACAACATCGCGCCGTCGGGGCTGAAATCAAGCTACTTTGCCGCCCAGCAACTCGGCTGGCTTGGTGGAGCCTGCAACCCGCTGGTCACCGGGCTGTTGTTGAGCTGGCTGCCGCCTTACATGCTGTTCGTGGTGCTGATGGCGACAATTGTACTGGCTTACTACGTCATCGTGATCGGCATGAATACGCCGCCCCGCCAGCCCATAACGGCCTGACGAGGCGCTCGTGATTACACGTCTTTTTCGTATTTGATAAAGCCGGATTTCTTCGCCACTTTGTCATACAGCGTCTGCGCAGTGGCGTTAGTTTCATGGGTATGCCAGTACAGGCGCGAACTGTTGTTGGCTGCAGCATGCTGACGTACCGCTTCAATCAGCGCCCGACCAACGCCTTTGCCCCTCGCCTGCGGCGTCGCAAACAGATCTTCCAGGTAGCAGTAGTTAGTTGCTGACCAGGTACTGCGGTGATAAAGGAAATGGGTGAAACCAAGCATAGTGCCCTGGTCGTCAAAAGCCCCGAATCCCCACAGCGGCTCCTGCGCATCCAGCATACGTTCCCAGGTCAAATCGGTGACACTGTCACTTATTTGGGCATCATAAAAGGTCAGATAGCCCTGCCAGAGCGCCTGCCACTGCGCCCGGTCGCCCGCCGTTAGCAGGCGGACATTCACCTGCCGAGCGGGTTCACTTTTCTGGCGGCTAAGTGCGTCGCGAATAGCCGCCAACCCAACACGCTGTACGCCGTGAGGCATATTGTCCGCGGCAAGCCAGCGTTCAAACGCGCTTTTCACCAGCGGCCACTCGCCATCGGTGATAGAGAACCACGCCGTATCGCGGGTACGCCCTTTGTAGATGCCCATCTGACGGAACACGCCTTCAAAACGGAAGCCCAGACGCAGCGCCGCGCGGCGAGATGGCCCGTTCAGGCTGTCGCACTTCCACTCATAGCGGCGGTAGCCCAGCGTTTCAAACGCATACTTCATCAGCAAAAAGTGGGCTTCCGTGGCCAGAGCGGTACGCTGCAGCAACGGCGAAAACACCACAAAGCCGACTTCAATACTGCCGTTCGCCGGGTCAAGGCGCATCAGCGACAGCGTGCCCAGCGCCTGGCCGCTGGCGGTATCCACCACGGCAAAATGAAAAGGATCGGCGCTTGTTTCTGCCCCGGCAATGTACTGCATAAAGTCGGCTTCGGTATCGAACGGTCCAACGCTGAGATAAGTCCAGCCTCGCGCATCTTCAGCCTGCCCCCAGGCCTGCCAAAGCTGCGCCCCGTGCCGAGCCGCACTTAATGGCTCGAGGCGGCAAAACTGTCCGTTTAACGTGACGCGTTCCGGCAGCGGGCGGCGCTGCCAGTCAGGAAGAGATAAGCCAATCGGCTGTTGGAAACTGTTGACGGTAAAAGACATGCTAACCTCTGGAATTCGATGGTGAATGTCGAAAACTATAGGCGCAAAGAGGTTCAGCCAAAAGTACCACAATCGGTATTTTTTGGCAGACCACTTATATCGCCACCAGCCCCCGGACGCCTTCCTGTTCCATGGCGCTGCCGTGCCCGCGCTGGACTATCTCCCCGCGCGACATCACCAGATACTGGTCCGCAAGCTCTGCGGCAAAATCGTAAAACTGTTCCACCAGCAGAATTGCCATATCCCCACGCCCGGCGAGGTGGCGAATCACCTGGCCAATCTCTTTGATGATCGACGGCTGGATCCCTTCCGTCGGTTCATCCAGAATCAGCAGCTGTGGCTTACAGGCCAGGGCGCGGCCAATCGCCAGCTGTTGCTGCTGCCCGCCGGAGAGATCGCCGCCCCGCCTGAGCTTCATCTCTTTTAGTACCGGAAAGAGCTGGTAAATCTCGTCCGGGACGGCCTTTGCCTCGCGCCCGGAAAAGCGCGACAGCCCCATCAGCAGGTTTTCTTCCACCGTCAGCCGCGGAAAGATTTCCCGCCCCTGCGGCACGTAGGCAATACCGGCCTGAACACGCTGGTGTGGTTTGCGCTGGGTGATGGTTTTCCCCTGCCAGCTAACGCTGCCGCCTTTCACCGGCACCAGCCCCATCAGGCTTTTCAGCAGCGTGGTTTTCCCCACGCCGTTACGCCCGAGCAGGCAGGTCACTTCCCCCACGCGTACCTCAAAACTGACGCCGCGCAGAATATGGCTGCCGCCGTAATACTGGTTAAGCTCATTCACCTGCAGCATATTTGCTCCTTAACGGCCAAGGTAGACCTCAATAACCTGCTCATTCGCCTGCACTTCGCGCAGGGAACCTTCCGCCAGCACCTGCCCCTGATGCAGCACGGTAACGTGGTCGGCAATGGTTTCCACAAACCCCATATCGTGCTCAACCACCATCAGCGAATGTTTCCCCGCCAGGCTGCGAAACAGCTCCGCCGTGTATTCGGTTTCGGCATCGGTCATGCCCGCCGCAGGCTCGTCCAGCAGCAGCAAATGCGGCTCCTGGACCAGTAACATGCCGATCTCGAGGAACTGCTTTTGCCCGTGGGACAACAGCCCGGCCCGGCGATGGCGCTCCCCGGTCAGCCGCAGCGTCACCAGCATGTCATCAATGCGGTCGCGCTGTTCACCGCTGAGTTTTGCCCGCAGGCTTGGCCATACCGACTTCTCGTTTTTCTGGGCGATCTCCAGGTTCTCGAAGACCGTCAGCGCCTCGAATACCGTGGGCTTTTGAAATTTACGGCCAATGCCCCGCCGGGCGATTTCAATGGGTTCCAGCCGCATCAGGTCGATGGACTGATCGTAAAAGGCCTTGCCGCTTTGGGGTTTGGTCTTGCCGGTGATCACGTCCATCAGCGTGGTTTTTCCCGCACCGTTCGGCCCAATCACGCAGCGCAGCTCCCCCACGCCGATGTTCAGCGACAGGTTGGTTAACGCCTGAAACCCATCGAAGTTAACGTTGATATTTTCCAGCGCCAGCACCGGGTCGGTCTGTTCGCGAAAGCGATCCGTGGCGTACTGGCGGGTAAACAGAGATTCGGCAGGCTGCATCATTTCTCTCCTTTGCGCAGCAGGCCAATCACCCCGCGCGGTAAAAACAGCGTCACCAGAATAAAAATCAGGCCAAGGAACAGCTGCCAGTACTCCGGCACCGCCATGGTGAAGTAGCTTTTCGCCCCGTTCACCAGCCCCGCGCCCAGCACCGGACCAATCAGCGTGCCGCGCCCGCCCAGCGCCACCCAGATAGCGGCCTCAATAGAGTTGGTCGGCGACATTTCGCCCGGGTTAATGATGCCCACCTGCGGCACGTACAGCGCCCCGGCCAGGCCGCACAGCACCGCAGAAAGCGTCCACACCAGCAGCTTGAAGCCCCGGGGATCGTACCCGCAGTACGTCAGGCGGTTTTCCGCATCGCGCACCGCCGTCAGAATGCGACCAAACTTGCTGCGCGCCAGCCAGAAGCCGAGGCCAATGCTCGCCACTAAAAGCAGCACGGTAGCGATAAACAGCCCGATACGCGTCCCGACCGCTGTAACGGGCATCCCCAGCAGAGTGGTGAAGCCGGTAAACCCGTTATTGCCGCCAAAGCCGGTTTCATTGCGGAAAAACAGCAGCATCCCCGCATAGGTCAACGCCTGCGTCATGATCGAGAAGTACACGCCCTTAATCTTTGAGCGAAAGGCGAAATAGCCGAACACAAACGCCAGCAGCCCCGGGGCCGCCATCGCCAGCAGCAGCGCCCAGGCGAAGTACTGTGTGCCGGACCAGTACCACGGCAGCTCGTTCCAGGAGAGAAACGACATAAAGCCGGGCAGCCCGTCACCGGCGGCCTGGCGCATCAGGTACATGCCCATGGCGTAGCCGCCGAGAGCGAAAAACAGACCGTGCCCGAGGGAAAGCAACCCGGCATAGCCCCAGACCAGATCCAGTGCCACCGCGACGATGGCATAACAAAGGATTTTGCCGATCAGCGTCAGGGTGTAGGTCGACAGGCTGAACGGATTACTGGCAGGCAACAGCGCCAGAAACGGCAGCGTCAGCAGCAAAACCACCAGCAGCATCCCCAACACCAAAGTCAGGCGCGGGGCTTTACGTCCGAGCGTTAAAGTCAGCGGCATACTCATCAGTCAATGACCCTCCCTTTGAGCGCAAACAGCCCCTGTGGCCGCTTCTGAATGAACAGTACAATCAGCACCAGAATCAAAATTTTGCCCAGCACCGCGCCGATTTGCGGTTCGAGGATCTTGTTGAAGATGCCCAACCCGAACGCCGCCGCCACGCTCCCGGCAAGCTGCCCGACGCCGCCCAGCACCACCACCAGGAAGGAGTCGATGATATAGCCCTGGCCGAGCTCGGGGCCGACGTTACCCAGCTGAGAAAGCGCCACGCCCCCCAACCCGGCAATGCCGGAGCCAAGCCCGAACGCGAGCATATCCACGCGCCCGGTCGAAACGCCGCAGCAGGCCGCCATCGCGCGGTTTTGCGTCACGGCTCGCACGTTCATGCCCAGCCGCGTTTTATTCAGCAGCAGCCAGGTAAACAGCAGCACCAGTAGCACAAAGCCCAGCACCACCAGGCGGTTCCACGGCAGGATCAGGTTCGGCAGCACCTGCAGCCCACCGGACAGCCAGGCCGGGTTAGCCACTTCCACGTTCTGCGCCCCAAACAGCATGCGCACGATCTGAATCAGCATCAGGCTGATACCCCATGTCGCCAGTAGCGTCTCCAGGGGGCGGCCATACAAATGGCGGATAATCGTGCGTTCAAGCGCCATGCCAATCCCGGCGGTGATCGCAAAAGCCACCGGCAGCGCAACCAGGGGATAAAGCGCCAGCCATGCCGGGGCAAACTGCTGGAAAGCAGCCTGAACGCCCCACGCCGAGTACGCGCCCAGCATCAGCATTTCGCCGTGCGCCATATTGATTACGCCCAGCAGGCCATAGGTGATCGCCAGCCCCAGCGCGGCAAGCAGCAAAATCGACCCCAGAGAAAGCCCCATAAACGCCTGGCCGAGAATATCCCCCAGCATCTGGCGGCGTTCGATTTGACGCAGCCCGTCAGCGGCGGCCTGCCGCACGTTGGCATCCGTCTCTGCGCCAGCATCGGTTAAAGGTTTGAGTAACGCTTCCGTGTCCGGGTCGGTGGACTTGCCGAGCAGCTTAACCGCCTCCAGGCGCACGGCGGCCTGCGGGCTGGCTAGCTCAAGGCGGGCGGCGGCCAGCGTCAGCGCATCACGCACGCTTTGCTCTTTTTCTGCGCTCATCCGCTTCTGTAAAACGGGCAGCAGCTCCGGCGGCGCCTCTTTCTGCAAAGCTTTCGCGGCGTTTAAACGAACGGTGACGTTGTCACTTATTAATTGATGGCTGGCCAGCGCTCCGGCGACCAAAACGCGCAGCCGGTTGGTCAGTCGGAGTTTTTTGGTTTCGCCCTGCGGCTGGGCTTCGTCGCCCAACGGCGTCAGCACGGCTCCGGTCTGGTTGAAAGCCGAATGCCCGTCGGTGACCAGCGTTTCCTGCTGCAGCGCATTGAGCAGCGGTAAACGAGCGGGATCGGGCGCCAGCGTCCAGCTTTGCAGCAGGTCAGCCTGCGCCGTGCGGTTTGCCGCCGCAAACGTTTCTGCATCCCCGGCGGCGGCTAGTCCCGGCAATATTGCGGCCACAACCAGCAGCAGCCGGGCCAGTGTTGCTAATGTCATGGCGTTCTCCTGAATGGTTTTACCCTGATGCCCCTCGGCCAGCCCCTCACCCTAACCCTCTCCCCAAAGGGGAGAGGGAATAAAAGATTTCCCCAGCTCCTTTTCAGAGAGGGCTTTCCCTCTTTCTCCCTCTCCCTTCCAGGGAGAGGGCCGGGGTGAGGGTTAATGCGCCGAAGGTCGAACATCAGTTGCTGGCAGTCTTCACCGGCAGATCCGATTTCTTATCATTCCCGGGAATAAACGGGCTCCACGGCTGGGCGCGCACCGGCTTATCCGTCTGCCACACCACGTTGAACTGGCCGTTGCTTTCGATCTCGCCGATCATCACCGGCTTGTGCAGATGGTGGTTGGTGGCGTCCATCGTCAGGGTAAAACCAGACGGCGCTTTAAAGGTCTGTCCGGCCATCGCCGCGCGGACTTTATCCACGTCAGTCGTCCCCGCTTTCTCTACGGCCTGCGCCCACATATGTATGCCGACGTAAGTCGCTTCCATCGGATCGTTAGTGACCACGGTATTGGCGTTCGGCAGGTTGTGGGCTTTGGCGTAGGCCTTCCACTCGCTGACAAACTGTTTGTTGGTCGGGTTATCGACGGACTCGAAGTAGTTCCAGGCCGCGAGGTTACCCACCAGCGGTTTAGTGTCGATGCCGCGCAGCTCTTCCTCACCCACGGAGAAGGCCACCACCGGCACGTCGGTCGCCTTCAGGCCCTGGTTCGCCAGCTCTTTGTAGAACGGTACGTTGGAGTCGCCGTTGATGGTGGAGATCACCGCCGTTTTACCGCCAGCGGAGAATTTTTTGATATTGGCCACGATGGTCTGGTAGTCGCTATGGCCAAACGGCGTGTAGACCTCTTCGATATCTTTGTCCTGGACGCCCTTAGAGTGCAGGAAGGCGCGCAGGATCTTGTTGGTAGTGCGCGGATAAACGTAGTCCGTGCCCAGCAGGAAGAAGCGTTTAGCCGCCCCGCCGTCTTCGCTCATCAGGTATTCCACCGCTGGGATCGCCTGCTGGTTAGGTGCCGCCCCGGTATAAAACACGTTCGGCGACATCTCTTCCCCTTCGTACTGCACAGGGTAGAACAGCAGGCCGTTCAACTCCTCAAAGACCGGCAGCACGGATTTACGCGACACGGACGTCCAGCAGCCAAAAACCACGGCCACTTTGTCCTGGCTCAGCAACTGGCGGGCTTTTTCAGCGAACAGCGGCCAGTTAGACGCCGGATCAACCACCACCGGCTCAAGTTTTTTCCCCAGCACGCCGCCCTTCGCATTAATGTCGTCGATGGTCATTAACGCCACGTCTTTCAGCGGCGTTTCTGAGATAGCCATGGTGCCCGACAGCGAGTGCATGATCCCGACTTTGATGGTGTCCGCCGCCTGGGCGGCGAAGGCCAACCCGAAGCTGACAAACGAAGCGGAAAGCGCGAAAGCTTTAACAAAGGTACGACGTTGCATAAGTCTGACTCCCCTGAAGAAACAATAAGTGATTAGCTCAGCTTGAATTGCCGGGCCTGGTGCAGCATATGAAGCGTTATCTGACGAACCTCTTTCTGACTGGCGGCGATATGGTCGTGTAGTCGGGTTTGGGCCTCCTCAAGGTTACGGTCCCGGACGGCGAGCAGGATCTGCCCATGCTCGGCATACGTCGCGCTGACGCGCGGCTGACGAGTAAAGTCCAACCTGCGCACAATGCGAATTTTTTCGGTGATCTCCCGGTGAACCCTCGCCATTTCAGGGTTGCCCGCCGCAGAGACCAGCGTCATATGAAAAGCCTCGTCGTGCGGCGCGACGTTCATTCCCTCAGCCAGCGGTGGTTCATCCAGCCAGAACTGTTTCAGCGCCTGCAGCGACAGCGGGAAAACGGAGTCTGCCCGCAGGCAAAGGCGCTTCACCGCCTCCAGCTCCAGAACGATACGCAGATCGTAAAGCGCTTCGAGATGATCGAAATCCACGGCGCGGATCTGCCAGCCGCTGCGGGGCTGTACATCGACATAGCCTTCCTGCTGCAGGGCATAAAGCGCCTGGCGAACCGGCGTGCGGCTGGCGCTCATGCGCTCCGCAATTTCGTTTTCGCTAAAGCGGTCCCCCGGCAGCAGCAGGAAGTCGAAAATTTCCTTTTTGAGCTGCTGGTAGATGCGCTCGGCTACGGCTTCTGGTCGCTTTGGCATAGTGCTACACCGCCTCCAGCCACAGCAGCGCATCCCCTGGCCCCACTGGTCGGCCCTGCTGGCACTGGATCCGCACCACCTTGCCGTCGCACGGGGCGCTAACCAGCAGCTCCATCTTCATCGCCTCAACGACGAGCAGCGGCTCGCCCTGCTTCACGCTTTGCCCCGGCTCAACCAGAATCTTCCAGATATTGCCGTTCAGGTCGGCGCTGACGAGCTGCCCGGCCTGCTCTTCCTCCGGCAGATCCGCCGCCATCAGCGCGCTCTCCACCGCCGCGCTTTCCTGCTCTTTCCAGTGCGCCACTTCGCTCAGGAAAGCCGCCTGCTGACGGCTGCGGAAATTGGCAATATCGTCGGCGTTGTCCGCAAGAAAACGGCTATATTCGGCAAAATCGAACTCAACTTCTTCGATCTCAATCTGCGCACGCCCTTCCCGGAACGCCGTGCGAAACGCAGTTAACGCTTCCTCGCTTACCGGGTAGAAACGCACCTGATCGAAGAACTTGAGCAGCCACGGCTCGTCGCCAAACTGGTCGTTTTTGAGAAATTTGTTCCAGATGGGCAGCGTGCGGCCCACCAGCTGATAGCCCCCCGGCGAATCCATGCCGTAGATGCACATATACATCCCGCCGATCCCTACCGTGCCTTCTGCCGTCCACGTCCGCGCCGGGTTGTACTTCGAACTCAACAGCCGGTGACGCGGGTCGAGCGGCACGGCGCAAGGTGCGCCGAGATACACGTCTCCCAGGCCGAGCACCAGATAGCTGGCGTCAAACAGGATCTGCTTCACCTCGTCGCGGCTTTGCAGCCCGTTGGTGCGCTGAATAAAGTCCACGTTGTTCGGCAGCCACGGCGCGTCTTCCCGCACCGTTTGCTGATAACGCTCCACCGCCGCCAGCGTGGCGCTGTCTTCGAAGGCCAGCGGTAAATGCACGATGCGTGAAGGAATTTTCAGCTGGGTCACATCGCCCAGCTGTTGCTCAATGCCCAGCAGCAGCGTGAGCAGCTGGCTCTGGGAAATACGCTGGCTGTCATAGCGGATCTGCAGCGAACGCACGCCGGGGGAAAGCTCCTCAATGCCCGCCTGCGCCGCCTGGGTAATCGCCTTCATCAGCAGATAAATGCGCAGCCGCAGCGCCAGGTCGAGCACGTTATCGCCGTATTCAATCAGCACATAGTTGTCGCCTGCCTGACGGTAAACCACAGCCGGAAGCTCAGCCTGAGCGGGGATTTCCGCCAGAATCGCCGCACTGGTCGTCGCGCCTGGCGCAATAGAAGGATGCAGATCCGGCAGGCTTGTGCCGGCACACAGATTGGTCACCGCCACCTGCTGGGCAATTTCCAGCGACTGCGCGTGCTCAAAGCCGATGGCGTGAAAGCGAATCCGGTCGCCCGGCTTCACCTGCCCGACTTTCCACAGTTCGGCTTTGGCAATCGTCACCGGGCAGACAAATCCCCCGAGGCTTGGGCCATCGCGCGTCAGGATCACCGGGAAGTCACCGGTAAAGTTCACCGCACCGATAGCATATTCGCAGTCGTGCACGTTGGAAGGATGCAGCCCCGCTTCGCCGCCGTCGGCCCTGGTCCACTCCGGCTTCGGCCCGACAAGGCGCACACCGAGGCGGTTAGAGTTGTAGTGAACCTGCCACTCGGCGTTGAAAAAGGTGTCCATCGACTCCGGCGTGAAGAAGTCTGGTGCGCCGTGCGGCCCGTACAGCACGCCTATCTCCCACAGCTCGCCATAGTGCGGGATCAGCGCCGGTTCCGGGGCCTGCGGCAGGCTAATCGGCGCCGGCGTCGTGCAGGCCGGCAGGCAAGGCTGAGAAATAGCCAGCACATCGGCCACCCGCAGCGTGCGCCCGGCGTGGCCGCCAAACTGACCAAGGGCAAAAGTGGAACGACTGCCGAGATACACCGGCACGTCAAAACCGTTACGCACCGCCAGATAGGTACGACACCCGCTGGTCGCCCTGCCCAGCGTCAGGATCTGCCCGGCTTTCACTACTGTGGGCTGCCAGAAAGTCACCGGCTGATCATCCAGCGTGGCCGGACAAGGAGCCCCGGTCAGCGCGATGATGGCCTCGCTGTGGAAGCGCAGCGTCGGCCCCTGCAGGGTAAATTCCAGCCCGGCGGCCGACGGATGGTTGCCGACAATACGGTTCGCCAGACGGAAGGCAAAATCATCCATCGGCCCGGACGGCGGCACGCCGATATCCCAATATCCAAGGCGGCCAGGGCTGTCCTGAATGCTGCTCCAGGTGCCCGGCTCCAGCACTTCCACGGCCTGCGCCCGATAGCTCACGCTATCCAGCAGCCGCGTCCACATTACGCCAGCTTTGAACTCCGGCAGGCGGACGATCTGGCGCAGATAATCCAGATTGGTGGCGATCCCGTGCAGGCGGGTAGCGGCCAGCGCCTCGTTCAGTTTACTTAACGCCTGCAGGCGGTCATCGCCGTGAACGATGATCTTGGCGATCATCGGATCGTAGAACGCGCTGACTTCGCTGCCGGTGCTGACCCAGCCGTCAACCCGCACGCCCTCAGGAAAATAAACATCGGTTAATACGCCCGGCGAAGGCTGGAAGTTTTTCAGCGCGTCCTCGGCATAAATGCGGACTTCAATCGCCGCCCCCTGAGGCGCTTCGACCATTTTTTGCCAGTCCGGCGATGCGCCTGCCGCCACCCGCACCATGCATTCGATCAGATCCAGCCCCGTGACGCATTCGGTTACCGGGTGTTCAACCTGCAGGCGCGTGTTCACCTCCAGGAAGTAAAATGCATCCCGCGCTGCGTCGTAGATAAACTCCACGGTTCCCGCACTGCGGTAATCAACGGATTCACCCAGCGCCACGGCGGCACGGTGCAGCGCTTCACGCGTGCTCTGCGGCAGATTTGGAGCGGGCGTTTCCTCGACCACTTTTTGGTTGCGGCGCTGCAGCGAGCAATCACGCTCCCCCAAGGCAACCACCTTGCCTCTGCCATCGCCAAAGATCTGCACTTCCAGGTGCCGCGCTTTATCAATAAAACGTTCGATAAACACGCCGTCGTCGCTGAAAAACTGCGCGCCCATACGCTTCACGCTTTCCCAGGCCTCAAGCAGCGCCGGTTCGCTGTCGCAGCGGGTCAGGCCGATCCCGCCCCCGCCCGCCGTGGTTTTGAGCATCACCGGATAGCCGATTTCCGCTGCCGCCAGCTGCGCCTCAGCAAGGGATGTCAGCAGCCCGGTGCCCGGCGTCATCGGCACATCTACGCCGGAGGCCAGCTCGCGGGCGCGGTGTTTCAGGCCAAAATCGCTGATTTGCTGCGCCGTTGGCCCGATAAAAACAACGCCTGCCGCTTCACAAGCCTCGGCAAATTCCGCGCGTTCGGAAAGGAATCCGTAACCGGGGAAAATCGCCTCCGCGCCGCTCTCTTTTGCCGCCGCCAGTATTTTTTCGATATTCAGATAAGTGTCGCTGGCTTTATCTCCGCCGAGCGCTATCGCCTCATCGGCATCAATCACGTGCTGCGCGCTGGCATCCGCATCGGAATAAACGGCCACGCTGGTGATGTGCATTTTCTTCAGCGTGCGAATGGCGCGGCAGGCAATTTCACCGCGGTTGGCAATCAAAACCTTGCTAAACATAATCCTTCTCCTCAAGCGCCTGGTTGACGAGCAAGCCAGGCTTTCCAGCCGCCCCATGGGGTAATGTCCGTAGCGCCTTCTGTCGCGCACGGTTCACAAATGAAGCCCTTCACCCTGCGCCCGTCCTGCAGGGTCAACGTGCCGATCCCCAACGGGGCGGGAATTTCGGCAACAAACTCGCCAAAGCGCGCGAGCGGGATATCCCACAGCTCAACGGCGATTGGCTGCCCTTCGGCGGCGCGCACCAGGCCCGGCTTCGGCGGCTTAGTATTCGCCAGGGCGTAAAGGCGATAGGTTTCTGCAGTGTGGGTTGCTTCTACAAAGACGGCGTTACGGTCGGTTAGCTGGTGGTTAAGCGGCATCCCACGCAGATGAGCCCCCACAACAGCGACGCGCACGAAGCTGCTGGCAGGTGCCATGGTCTGCTGGTCGGGCACTTTCTGGGACGTTGCTCCGGCGGGCAGATCAAGTCGCGCCTGCCACTGCGCACCAAAATGGCTGAGCGCGGCATCATGCCAGGCGGGTGCGATCAGCGTTATTCCTGCTGGCAGACCATCGGCCCGGAAATCCGCCGGAAGCGCCAGCGCGCTCAGGTCAGCCAGGTTGGTGAAGTTGGTGTAGGTGCCAAACTGCGAGTTATAGGCCACCGGCTCGTCGCGCATTTCAGCCAGCGTGTGAATCGTCGGCGACGTCGGCACCACAAGGGCATCAAATGCGGCAAGCTGCCGCTGAATACGGCGGGCAAGCTCGGCGCGGGTATATTCCGCCTGCCAGGCATCGCAGGCCGTGAAGCCCAGCCCGCTGGCGACGATCCCGCGTACGGTAGGATCCATGGCGTCAGGATGCTTTTCGAGGGTCTCTCTCACCGCAACGGTTCGCTCGGCCACCCACGCGCCGTTATACAGCTGCTCGGCCAGCCGGGTGAAATCGCTGAAATCTATCGCCACCAGATCCGCACCCATCGCCATTAACCTGTCCAGCGCCAGCTGAAAGGCCTCTTCGCTGAGTTTGTCGCCGAAGAAGGTCAGGCGGTCTGGAATGGCAAAGCGCAAGCGCGGGCTAAAGCGAGCCGGGGCGGTGTGAGGGTTGCTTCGGGAGTAGGGATCGAGCGGATCGTACCCACCTGCTACGTTGGCGACGAGGGCCGCATCCGCCGCCGAGTGGGCGAAGACAGAAACGCAGTCGTTGAGGCGGCAGGCCGGAACTACGCCCGTCGTCGATAGCCAGCCTTTGGTCGGTTTTAAGCCAACGATGTTATTGAACCCGGCGGGTACGCGCCCGGAGCCTGCGGTGTCCGTTCCCAGTGAGAAGCCAACCAAACCGCGCGCCACCACCGATGCGGAGCCTGAACTCGAACCCCCGCTGACGTAGTCCGGGTTGAAGCTGTTCACCACCGCGCCATACGGCGAGCGGGTGCCAACCAGGCCGGTCGCAAACTGATCGAGGTTAGTTTTGCCCACCACAATGGCTCCGGCGGCGCGAAGGCGTGCAATCACCGTGGCATCATCAGCGGGATGATAAGTAAACACCGGGCAGGCGGCGCTGGTTGGCATCCCGGCCACGTCTATATTGTCTTTGACCGCAAACGGCACGCCAAATAAGGGGAAATCCGCCGGTGTTTTGTCTCCGGCCTTAATGACCTGCAATAAAGCCTTTATTTGCTCATTAATTTGCTGTTCGCTGGCGATATAAATCCACGCATTATCCTGGCGTGAAATATTGGCCATTAATTGCTGATAAGCGTCTGACAACCTTTCCGGCTGAGGCTGGTAATCGGCTACCCACTGCGACAATAAAGCGACTGACATAAGCTGGCATCCCACCTGGTATACAAGATGGAATAGATAAAGCAATTACGATGCCAGATTATATTACTTGTTTATTATCAATGACTTCATATTAAGAAATAAGATTTTATTATATTTAAAGCACCGCGACGGGGCGTTATTTTAGTGCGGGTGAATATTTAGAGGGATATATCTGGCGACGAAAGTAATATCCTCGCCGCCAGATAAGGTTATTTCCCGCTGCGGCGCGCGGAAACGGTGGCTAATGCCGCCCAGTCAAGATGTTCATCGCCGTGGGCCAGCGCATCGAGGTAGTTATCCCGCAACACGCCCGCAAAACCCATTGGCACATTTTTATTTTCCGCCGCCTGCTGCGCCAGGCGCACGTCTTTCAGCCCCAGCTTCATGGTGAACCCGGCCGGGCTGTAGCGTGATTCGGCGATCATCGCGCCATAGTTTTTATACGCTGGCGCGGCAAACAGCGTGCTGGTCAGCATACCGAGGAAATCCCCGGCGGCCACATCATAGGCCCCCACCAACGCAGAAGATTCCCCCATCGCTTCGATGGCGCTGGCGAGCATAAAGTTAGCCGCCAGCTTCACCGCGGCAGCCTGCTCTGGCCTGTCGCCAAAGCGCCAGGTTTTTTGCCCCAGCACATCGAAGATCGGCTGCACGCTGTCCAGCAGCGCCGCTGGCCCGGCGGTAAGAATGTTGAGATTGCCTGCGGCGGCAACGTCCACACGCCCCAGTACCGGCGCGGCAATATACCGATGCCCGGTTGCGCTGGCTTTTTCCGCCATCTCATTGGTAAACGCGACGGAAACCGTGGCCATGTTGATCCAGATTGTGCCCTGCGGCAGTGCTTCCAGCGCGCCCTGCTCAATTACCACGCGGCGGCTGGTGTCGTCGTCGGCCAGCATAGTGATCAACACTTCGCTGTCGGTGAAAGCGGCTGGCGTGGCGTGTATGGTCGCCCCTTTCGCTTTTAAGGCTTCAGCCGGTGCCTGAGAGCGGTTCCAGACGGCAACCTGATGCCCGGCTTTCAGTAGGTTTTCGGCCATTGGCTGGCCCATACCGCCCAGCCCGATAAATCCAATACGCATAATAACTCCCGGCTAGAGAATGGTGCCGCTGCGGGTCAACTGCTCGCGGCGTTCTTCGGCTTCTTCTGTGTGGTGATTGCCTTTGTGGGCAATGGCGATACGCAGCCGCTGCTGCTGGGCGTAGCGGTCTTCCCGCGTGAGCGCTGCGTCGTCGCTGAGTTCAATCAGTAGTTCGTTCATCGGAATGATGATGTCTTTGGCAATGGCGTCGTCTACGCGGCTGATAACGTCTGCGAGATGGGTCATGGCATGTTCCTTATCATGTGTTGCCCCTCACCCTAACCCTCTCCCCTGCGGGGAGAGGGGATAAAAACACCGACGTCCGCATTCCCCCTCTCCCTTCCAGGGAGAGGGCCGGGGTGAGGGTTAATAAAATTTAATCCAGCTTCGCTTTGGAGAAATCACTCCCGGCGAGGCTAACGGTATAACCGCTCACGTTGCTGCGGGTCGCATAGAAGGTTTTACCGTTCGCCAGCGCGATCCACGGCGCCTGCTGATAGTAAATTTCCTGCGCCTGGACGTAGAGCTTCGCGCGGGCGGCCGGGTCGCTGGTCAGCTTCGCTTTCTGTACCAGTGAATCGTAGCTTTTGTCACACCAGCGGGCGACGTTCGAGCCGCTGGCAACGCTGCCGCAGCCCAGCAGGGTATCGGCAAAGTTATCCGGGTCGCCGTTGTCGGACATCCAGCCAAACAGCGCCGAGGAGTGTTCCCCTTTCCGCATCCCGGACAGGTATTCGCCCCATTCGAAGGTGACTATTTTGGCTTTCACGCCCACTTTCGCCCAGTCACTCTGGATCATCTCCGCAATGCGCCGCGAGTTCGGGTTGTACGGCCGCTGCACCGGCATAGACCACAGATCGGTATCAAAGCCCTTCTCCATCCCGGCCTGCTTCAGCAAGGCTTTGGCTTTTTCTGGGTCGTACCCGTAGTCTTTCAGATCCTTGTCGTAGCCCAGCATGGTTGGCGGGATCGGCGATTTAGCTACCGAGCCGGATCCCATAAAGATGGCGTTGACGATGGCTTTTTTGTCCACCGCATAGTTCAGCGCCTGGCGCACCAGCGCGTTATCGAACGGCTTCTTGCTGGTGTTGAACGCCAGGTAACCGACGTTCAGGCCATCAATGCTGTGCAGCGCCAGGTTTTTGTCCGCTTTAATGGCGTCGAACTGTACCGGGCTTGGTGCAGGGATAATCTGGCATTCATTTTTCTGCAGCTTCGCCAGCCGGGTTTGTACGTTCGGGGTGATGGAGAAGATCAGGTGTTTGGTCGGGACTTCGCCTTTCCAGTAATTCGGGTTGGCGACGTAGCGAATCACGGAATCCACTTTGTAGTCCTGCAGCGCGTAAGGCCCGGTGCCGATCGGGTTGTTGTCCACCCGCTCCGGCATACCGGCTTTCAGCATCGCATCCGCGTACTCCGCAGACAAAATAGAGGCAAAGTCCATGCCCCAGTCGGCGAGAAACGCCGCATTCGGCTCGCTCAGGGTAAACTGGACGTGATAGTCATCCAGCTTTTTAACGTCCACGATGAGCTTGTCGAGGCCGACGTCGTTGAAGTATTCGTAGTTCGCCTGCGACACCTTGTGATACGGGTTATTGGCGTCTTTCTGGCGCATGACCGAGAACACCACGTCGTCGGCGTTGAAGTCACGCGTTGGCTTAAAGAATTTGTTGCTGTTGAACTTCACGCCCTTGCGCAGGGTGAAGGTATAGGTTTTACCGTCGGGACTGATTTTCCATTCCGTCGCCAGCGACGGCACCGGCGTGTTGTCGGTCAGGCTGAAATCAATCAGGCGGTTGTAGAGGGTTTGCGAACTGGCAACAAAGCTTGGGCCAGAGCTGGCAATTTGTGGGTTAAAGGATTCAGGAGAGGCTTCGGAGCAGTAAACCAGCGTGCTGTTGGCTGCCGCCATCGCGCTTCCTGCCGGGAGGAGCGCACTCAGCAGCAGGCCGAGCAGTGTTTTCCCTTTAGACATAGTGTTTGCCTTTTATTTGCTTGCCAAATGGTTGAGCTACTTATTATTTCTCACAGTAATAACAGCACAGCCCTTAGCGACAAGCAAATGACAAACCCTTCCTTTCTATACAATTGTGGCGGTTAAGGCGGGCGTTCAGACCGAAGGCAAAACAAAACGCTGCAAAATTGCTCTGGCCCCGGGCGTAGCGCTGACATCGTTCGACAATGTCTGTTTATTTTCTTGCCGTAACGATGCCTGCTCGCTTCGGCTGGCGAGAATTTTGTTCATCACCGTGGCGGTGAATTCCGGGTGAAACTGCACCGACAGCGCATTGGGCGTGTAGCGGATGATTTGGTGAGGATCGTGGGCCGATGACGCAAGACAAACGGCCCCGGGCGGCAGCGCCAGGACGCTCTGCGCATGGCTTAAAAAGACCGGGAACGACTCAGGCAGATGACTCAGCGCCGGATCGTCTCGCCCTGCCTCTGTCAGTGCCACCGGCAGTTGCCCGACCTCACTGCCCTGCGGGTGATAATCCACTTTCCCGCCGAGCGCGTAAGCCATCAATTGATGCCCGTAGCAGACGCCAAATAGCGGCGTACCGGCGGCAACAACGGTTTTAACCCATTCCGCCGTGCGCTCGCTCCACGCTTCATGCTCCGTCACCATCGACCATGAACCCGAAATCACCGCCGCCTGAAAGCTTTTTGGCGCGGGCAAAGGCTCGCCCAGAAACGGCCTGACGATGTTAAGTTCGACATCCGGGTACTTTAGCGCCTGCGCAAACCAGGCCGGCTGATCCCCTACGGCTTGCTGAATTTCCTCGGGGGGCCGCCCCATTTGCACCAACAAAACCGGCAATCTTTGACTCATATTTCGGACCTCTGCAGCCATATAATGGCTTCAGAATTAGCACAGGCAACCCGGCTTGTCTTAGATAAAAAAGCGATAACGTAGAAGCTTTAGCCCACAACCTTCACGCCCTGCCCGGCAAAATCACGCCACAGGCAGGTCAGCACCGCAATGACCATCAGCGCCAGGGAAAGCAGCGAAATCGTAGTAAAGCCGTGCTCGGTATAAAGCGGCCCGTAGCTACTGCTGCCGGCAAACACAGCCAGGTAAGTCACGGCGCTGTTCAATCCCATCAATGTGCCGCGCCTGGCCGGGTCGATGGCCGTCAGGCGCTGAATCAGTAAGTTCACCCCCAGGTGGTTCACCAGGCCAAGCACAAACAGCAGGCAGATAACCCCCACGAGCGAACCGCCAAGCATCGCCAGGCCCAGGTAAACAAAGGCTGCCACCAAAAGCACCAGCGGCATCAGGCGTTTAGGGCCAAACCGGTCCACCATCCCGCTGAGCAAAGCGGCACAGCCGAATCCCGCCCCATAGGCAATCGCCACCCCGCCGTTGGCCGTCACCGGCAGGCCGAGATCCTGATGAAGATGATCGCCCAGATAAGCATAAATCCCGTAAAACGCCGTCATAAACGCCCCGCACACCACCAGCAACGACTTGATGCCTGGCAGCCCCAGGGCAGACAGCGGTGAAGGCGCGATGCCCGCCGCCGGGCGATCCTGCATGTTCAACCTGACGAGCGCGATCAGCGCCAGGGCCGCCAGACAGCTCACGGACACATACACCGCGCGCCAGCTGAACAACTCGGTCAGCACCACGGAAAACGACACGCCGGCGATCATGCTCAGCGTCCAGCCGGTCAGCACCTTGCCGATGGTCCGGCTTTCACGCCCCGGCTCCGCAATGGCGGCCGCGCTGGCATAAATCGCGGGCAGCGCGATACCGGAAGCCATCCCGGCAATCAGCTGAGCAGCAATAAATACCGCCACGGAAGGCGAAGCCGCGCAAAGCAGCAGCGCCGCGCCCAGCAGCAGCATGGTGAATTTGAGCATCCGCGCCGAGCCGACTAAGTCGATCAAACGAGCCAGAAAAAGTGCGCTCGCCGCCGTGCCCAGGCCAAAAGCCGCCGCGGCCATCATCACCGTCGGCACTCCCGCGTCTATAGACGATGCCACTGCCGGCGCAATAGGCCCCAGCACCATTGAGTTGGCACCGATAACGCCGACGCAGCCGGTCAGCACATACACGGCTTTGGCGGGAGACAGAGACGGCTCTGGATGAAGTTCCAGACACTGGCTGTTTTTCATTTTTCTTCCTGACAAGGATTAAACTTGACTTACATTCGATAAAAACCAATTTTATCCGAATGAAATTCAGCGTCATTAGTCAGGGGCAATATGAAAAAAGAAACAGACAGTATTAAGCAGAACGGTGCGGCAGAGCGAACTCTCGATGCCGCCGACCGAAGAATATTAGGCGCGCTGGTGGAGGACGCGACCATCAGCTACGCCGAACTCGGCGAAAAGGTCGCCCTTTCCGCCCCGGCGGTACACGAAAGAGTCAAACGCCTGAAGCGCTCTGGGGTGATCCAGCAGACGGCGGCCTTGCTCGACCCAAAGGCCATCAGCAAATCCCTGCTGGCCTTCGTGCACATTGATACCAAAGGCTGGGGAAAAACGCCGGATCTGCTGCGAATTTCCGCCTACCCGGAAGTGGAAGAGATCCATTCCGTCGCCGGGGACACGTCCATGCTGTTGAAGGTCCGCACCGAGGATTCAAGGGCGCTTGAGGCCCTGCTGGCGCATCTGTATGAGATTAACGGCGTGGTGGCGACCAGGACGTATATCGTGTTGTCCACCTATCTTGAGCGCCCTGTCCAGCCGGGCATTACCCGCGACTGGCCGGAACAGGACTAACGTCATTTCACGATATAGCGCGTTGAGGCAAAGTTATTCAGTATCTTATGGATAATAAAGGTCACGGCCAGGGTGCCGACAATCGCCACCGACACCGATGAAATACGGTACAGCGCGCTAAAAACGATATCCTGATTAGGGTGCATGTATTGCCCGAACATCAGCGCCAGCGTGGTCAGAATAGAAAAGCCCACGCCCGGCCCGACCTTCTCAAACACGTGAATTCGCGCGGCCAGCAGCAGGCCGAGGCTAATCAGCGGCATCAGCAGGATCAGGTGACGGCTGAAATCATAGATCACCAGCTGCACCAGAATCGCGTAAAGACACCCGGCAATCACCCCAACAATGCGCCACCAGGACGAAAGGATCGCCCCGCGAAAATGCATGGGGAACAGGGCAAAAATGCCCGCCATCAGCGCGGCCAGGGAGTCATTCAGCGTGTAGACCTGGAACACGGTGAATAAGAGAGTCGCCGTTAACGAGGCGAGCAGTGTTTCATGCATCACCCGTGGCCCGTCCTTTTGAATCGCAGGCGGCGGCTTACGCGGCTCTACGTCCGGCAGCAAATAACAGCTAAGCGCCGACAGCCCCACCGCCAAAAGGCTGCCAATGATGTTAGAAAACATCAGGTCGCTCATGTCGGTGGTCGGGTAGCTCAGGAAATTAGCCATCACGCTTAAACAGACCACGCCCATCGAGCCAAACAGAAAGAGCGGCCCCCGGCTCATCAGGTAGAAGCGCGTCATGTACATCAGGAACACAATCAGCGTCATTGGCAGCGGGTAATTCGCCAGCACCGCAAACAGCAGCGTCATTTCCACACAGTTCAGCAGCGCGTTAGCGATCATCTGCCGGGCAATATGGCCGTTAAAAATGGGCACCAGCCCGGTGAGCATGATGGGGTAAACCACGTAGAACACCCCGTACTGCGTGTTAACCCAGCTGTAGACAAACATCCCCACGCAACCCGCCATGACGATGCGCAGCATATGGCGGAAATCATTGCCGCTGAACGGCGTCGGTGCATTGCGTTTCAGCGGGCCAAGAATAAATTTAATAAACATAATGCAGGTAGCTCACCAGCCTGATTTGCATCCCGCCGATAAACGACGCGAAAGCGGAAGGCGAATTGTAAAGCTGCACCGTGGCCCGTGCGCCAGCCGGCAGATCTGGCGTTTTCCCGTCTTCAAGCAGCAAATGAATACGCATGCGCTGCGCGTCCCTCACCCAGCGGTTTGACGTTTCCGGTGCGGAAAGCTGCCCGTTGATAGCCTGCTGCCCCGGCAAAACCCCCGCATCTTTGCTGGTGACTCTGGCTTTGAAAACCTGCCCCGGCAGCCCGTCGAATACTATATCCGCCGTTGTTTCTGGGCGGGTTTTACTCAGGCTTTTCTCACGGAAGTCGGCCACGATATCGAGCTTGTCGTTAACCAGCGCCAGCGCGGGGGATCCCGCCCCGGCATACCAGCCCTCTTTCAGCTGTAAATTGCTGATAATGCCGTCGCTGCTGGCAACCACGCGGGTGTAATCCAGATTGAGCCGGGCGTCGTTCAGCAGGTTACGGTATTTTTGCAGCGTGACGTTTTGATCCCCGCGTTCCCCGCGCGAAATCACCAGCTGTGCCAGCGCGGCCTGGAGGTTGTTGACGTTTTGCACCGCGCTTTGCCAGCGCGTAAAAGCCCCGTCCAGATCCTGTTTAGAAATCAGGTTACCGCTGCTAAGTCCGTTAAACCGGTGATAGCTGCGCCCGGCGTTGTCGGCATCCAGCTGGGCGGCTTTAATTTTTGCCCGCGCGGCACTGATTTGGGCGTCAATTTGCTGGTTGTCGAGAATCGCCTGCTGATAAGCAATTTCCGCGCGTTCGAGCTGATTCTGGTAAGGCTTATTGTCGATGTCGAACAGCACATCCCCTTTCTTCACCACGCTGTTGTTGCTGACGTAGATATGCGTCACGTAGCCCGATACGCGTGATGAAACCGGGGTCACCACGCGCATCACGGTGGAGTCCGGGGTTTGCGGCACCCAGATGTCGGCGGCCAGAAAATAGCAAAACATCGCGGCAAACAGCGCCAGCGTGATTTTTACCCAGCGGGTAAATCGTTGTTCAGGGGTCATAACTACTCGCTAAATGAGAAACACGCCGGGAGACCAGGCGTGAAAGAACTATCGAATTTTGATCATGTTGGCGGCCAGCAGGTTTACCGTCTGGCTGAACTGTTCTATTTGCTGCGCCGGAATGCCCTGTGCAACCTGGGCCTGGCACCGCTCCACCGTTTCACTTACCGCCTTAATTGCTTTTTGGCCCGCAGGCGTGAGGGAGATAAATTTCACCCGTCTGTCTTTTTCGTCCGGCGTGCGGGTGACATAGCCCTCTTTTTCCAGCTGTGCCAGCGTGCGCGTCAGGGGCGGCAGGTCGATGCCCTGCGCCCGGGCCAGATCCGTGACGGTGATTTTTTCCCCCGCCACGCTGAGCTGCATCAGCGTCGTCCAGCTGCTTTGGGTCAGGCCGGTAAACGCCACGGCATCATCCACGATGCCACGCCACAGGCGCACCAGCATCGCCAGGCGCATCCCCAGCGGGCGATCGGGAAAATCGACAATGTCGTATTTATCGTCATGCATCGGGTAATCCCCATGTAAATAGTCACCATGATAATTATCATGATAAGTATTTATTTGGTGAATACAACTGACAATAACCAGGGGTAATTACTGAGGAAGTGGCAAAGACAAAAGCGCCCGCAGGCGCTTTAGAAAAGAAAGGATTTTTTAGCTCAGGCGGGCAGCAATATCCGCCACGCGTGCGCCGTATTTGACGGCGGTGTCCAGGTCGCCCTGGGCAATTTGTTCGGCGCCTGCGTCAGACGGAGACTGCACCAGCAGCCCGACCGAGCCGCCCAGGTTGTTCGCGTCTTCGCGGGTTGCCGCCAGGGTATTCGAAGGCAACTGGCCCAGGCTCACCCAAATGCCGCCGTGCTGAGAGGCCAGCGTTTGCATCCACTGCAGGCTCACCTGCTTGTCGCCGTTCAGGCTGGCGCTATTGGTGAAACCGCCGAACACTTTGTCCTGCCAGCCACGGGTGAACCACACTTTGGAGGAAGCATCGGCAAACTTTTTGAACTGCCACGGCACGTTGCCCATGTAGGTCGGCGCCCCAAAGATGATCCCTTTGGCGTCGTTCAGTTTTTGCCAGTCTGCTTCCTGAATATCGCCATTGCTGTCCACGGCGACGAGGTCGGCGTTTGCCCCTTGTGCAACATGCTCTGCCACACGTTTGGTGTGACCGTATCCGGAAAAGTAAATAACAACGATTTTAGCCATAATTTTTCTCGACATGGTTAGAGGGAAAGCCCCGGCCAGAAGGCCGCAAAATAGGGGTTCATCGTGTCTGTCTTTTTCTTTCTAGTCAAGAAGTTACCTGCCAGTAAGTGACTTACTTCCGGGTAAGTATCGCCGGCTTCACACCGCCCCATTTTGTCTAATAGCCAGATAATTTACCCATTTTGCCGTCTCTTCTGCCGTTTGACTTAGGGCCGCTTCGTTAAACTGTAAAGCGTGAAGATGGCTCTCGGGTGAGCCGTTAACAGCAGGATTGATGACGTGGCAAAAACATTATTGCGCAGCGGATGCCTGGATGACTTTCTCGCGCTGGGCGAAAACGGTCAGGCAGTGTTTGATTCCGCGTTTCAAATACGCGAAACATTACGCCTTCGTAAACAGCAGGCCGTCGCCGACGCGCTGGCCATTCCCCAGCCCAACGACGAAGGCGACCGCGTCGACTGGTATGCGCCTCAGGAAGGCAGCGTCACCAGCTGGGCCGCCGCCAGCGACGAAGAACGCCGCACCGCCCTTCGCTATCTGGATAATTGCTTATCCAACGTCGCCTCGCTCAGCGCGCGCTGCCAGCAGGCGGAGAAAACCTCGATTCGCCTCTTTGGCGCACTGCTGGAAAAAGCTCTGCAGTTCCCCGGCAGCCAGCACGTCTACCTGGTGAACGGCAAGCCGGTGATCACCTTCTGGGGGTTCGTGAATCTTAACCAGGGCACACGGGACGATGTGCTGGAGTGCCTGCGGGTGGTGGAATCGCGCGAGCCTGAAATTGCGTTTATCCCTGAAGAAACGATGCCGGAGCCAGAGCCACTGCCGGTAGAAATTAGCGAGCCAGAAAAGCCGCTGCTTGAAGCCCCGATGGCGGTTCAGGTGGATGATGATTCTCCAGTTTATAGCCTCACCGCAGTGAAAAAAGCCGCAGTCGAAGAAGAAAAACCGGCCCCGAGCCCGGAACCTGTCGCCGTAGCCGCGAAACCGCGTCGCCGCTGGCTGCTGCCGGTCGCCGCCGTGATTGCCGTCGCCATTGCGGCCCCGGTGGGTTATCTGCTGCTTAGCGGGAGCCAGACCGCGCCGGTGGCAACCGCCCAGGCCGAAGTCCCGCCTAAACCTATTGCGCCAGCGCCAATACAGGCCGTCGATGTGGCCAAAACTACCCTGCCGCTGACGCCAGCCGAAGTTGTGGTGCCGCCTAAGCCTGAGCCAGCGCCGGTTGCCGCGCCGGAAGAAAATCCTGAGCCAATTACCGTTGCCGCAGACGTGCCGAAAAATGCGTTAATTCTACCGGCAGAAGCCGTGAAAATTGGCTCCACTAAATTCCTCAACGGCACCTGGCGAGCACAGATCGATTTCAGTGACCCGATCACCGGTAAAGCGCCAAGCCTGCGCTACCAGATAGCCAACAACAAAGGCACGGTGCGCCTGGTGCACGGCGATAACATTGTCTGTAAAGCCGAGGTGTTTTCCGGCCTGCATCAAAATGGCGCGCTGATGATTAAAACCCGCGGCAGCGCGCGCTGCGGTGACGGCAGCCGCTACCCGATGCCGGAAGTGACCTGTAAAACCGGCAGCAACGGCGCCGCCGTTTGCACCGGCCGCTATGAAGGCGACAAAGTCATACCGATCACCTTCCGAAAAGTGAGTAACTGATCATGCTGGCGACCCTTTTTCACTACAAGCCGAGCGTCACGCTCATCAAAGACAGCGGCATTCAGTTCCTGGACTTTGGCCTTGCGCCGCAGACTAACGCCGCCCACGCCGGGCGCTTTGTGCGTCAGACGGCCAACGGCCCGCTGCTACGCCTTGATTACGATGTTGTGCCCGGGAAATTTACCCTACCGGGCGAAAACGGTACCGCGCCAGAAGTGGTGAAACCTGAAAGCACCATTACGCTTGGCCACTCCCTGCGGGTGATGGACAAAACCTGGCTGCCGCTGCCGTTCCTGCGCTTTAACCCGCCGCGTACCTTTGTGGGTGGACCGGATAACTGGGCCCGCGTGCAGGTGCGTGTTCTGGAGACGCCCGATTCCGCCGGGAATACGGTGCGTATCAGCCTCGCGCTGGACAGCAAAATTTACGCGGACGATCACCCCGCCGCGCATCTGGCACCGACGGAAAACGACGTCCGCAACGGTGCCCGTTTTGCGCTGGCCTGGCACAACCACGAGATCAAAGATTTTCTCGACCAGACCTGGGTGGACGGCTGGCTGCGCGAAACCTTCACCCAGTTTGCCACCCGCGTGGAAAATCGCACCGAGCGTGAGCTCGCCGCCGCTATGAAAGCCTTTGAATATCAGGCTCACTATCTGAATATTCTGGAGCTTATCGGCAACCAGCTCGCCGTGCCGGAAGTGAAGATCGTCACCGCCACGCTGCAATCCCCGCCGATTGACGTAGATTTGGTGCTGGATGTGGGGAACACCCACACCTGCGGCGTCCTGATCGAAGATCACGGCGAAGAAAACGACGGTCTGCGCCAGACTGCCGAGCTGCAGATCCGCTCCCTGAGTGAACCACAGCTGATCAACGACGCGATGTTTACCAGCCGCCTGGAGTTCAGCGAGGCAAAATTTGGCAAGCAGCATTTCTCCGTTGAAAGCGGGCGCGACGACGCCTTTGTCTGGCCTTCTATTGCCCGCGTGGGCGACGAAGCTCGCCGTATGGCCTGCGCTCGCCTGGGTACCGAAGGCGCCAGCGGGATCTCCAGCCCGCGCCGCTACCTGTGGGACGTCACGCCAGCCAGCCAGGACTGGCGCTTCAGCCAGATGGGCGTGAAAACCCAGCGTGAGCCGCTGGCGACCGCTTTCCCGCTGATGAACCTGATGAACGACGACGGCCAGCCGCTGTACGCCCTGCCGATGGACGAACGCCTGCCGGTGTTTTCACCGCAGTACAGCCGCAGCTCGCTGATGACTCTGATGCTGTGCGAGCTGCTCTCCCAGGCGCTGATGCAAATCAACAGTATTGGCTCCCGCCAGAGCATGGGGCACCCGACCTCGCCTCGCCAGCTGCGCAACCTGATTCTGACTTTACCTTCCGCTATGCCAAAACCGGAACGCGAGCTGTTCCGCCAGCGTATGCAGGAGGCGGTCGGCCTGGTGTGGAAAGCGATGGACTGGCACCCGACCGACGAAGGTTTCACCCTCGAGCGAGACAAAAAGAAAAGTATCGTGCCGGTGCCGGAAGTGCAGATGGAGTGGGACGAAGCCACCTGCGGCCAGCTGGTCTGGCTGTATAACGAGGCGCTGGTGAACTACGCCGGGCAAACCGGGCGCTTCTTTGAAAGCCTCGCCCGCCCTGACCGCGCCCTGACGCCGGACGAACCCGTCGGCAAAACCCTGCGCGTGGCGTCGATTGACATCGGCGGCGGCACAACCGATATGGCGATCACCCAGTATCAACTGGACGACGGCGTGGGCAGCAACGTGAAAATCGCGCCGCGCCTGCTGTTCCGTGAAGGCTTTAAAGTCGCCGGGGACGATATTTTGCTGGACGTGATTCAGCGCTGCGTCCTGCCTGCGTTGCAGGCCCACATCCACAAAGCGGGCGTAGCTGACGCGCCAGGCCTGATGACCACGCTGTTTGGGGAATCCGGCCGCATGGACACCCGCGCCACGCTACGCCAGCAAACTGCGCTCCAGCTGTTTATTCCGCTCGGCCATGCGGTGCTTTCTTTCTGGGAAGAGAGCGACCCGGAAGAGCCGGATTCGGTGCTGGAAGCAACCTTCGGCGAGCTACTGACCCAGCAGCCAACCCGCAACGTGATCAACTACGTTCAGCAGGCCGTGCAGCACGAGCTGCCAGCCGACGCGCCGCAGTTTGACATCATGAGCGTGCCGCTGCAGGCGGAAATTGCCGCGCTGCAGGATGCGCTGCTGGCGGGCCAGTTTACCCTCACCGCGCCGCTGCAGGCGCTGTGCGAAGTGATCAACCATTATTGCTGCGACGTGCTGTTAGTCACCGGTCGCCCTGGCTGTCTGCCTGGCGTGCAGGCGCTTCTGCGTCACCTGCAGCCGGTTCCGGTTAACCGCATTGTCTGGCTCGATAACTACCAGACTCACGAGTGGTATCCGTTCAGCCAGCAAGGGCGCATCGGTAACCCGAAATCTACCGCCGCGGTGGGCGCAATGCTGTGCAGCCTGGCGATGGATCTGCGTCTGCCGAGCTTTAACTTTAAAGCCGCCGATATTCAGGCCTATTCCACCGTGCGCTACCTGGGCATGCTGGACGGCAACGACCGGCTGCTGGAAGACAACGTCTGGTACCGGGATATCGATCTCGACAGCCCGCAGGCGAACCTGGACACCCGAGTCCACTTTCCGCTGCGCGGCAACGCCTGCCTGGGCTTCCGTCAGTTGGATAACGCCCGCTGGCCAGCCACGCCGCTCTACACGCTGGCAATCAACTCGCCGCAGCTGGCGAAATCAATTGCCGGAGACGGCGTGCTAAACGTGCGCCTGAAGCAGACCCGCGAGGCCGAGTCATTCAGCCTTGCCGAAGCCTGGCTGTCGGACGGCAGCAAAGTCCCCCTCGAACAACTGAGTTTTAAACTGAATACCCTCGCCGGCAGCTACAGCGGGGCGACGCATTACTGGATAGACAGCGGGAGCGTATACCAAAAATGAAGCAGCTAACTACCACGCTCAGCCATCTGGTGAACTGGGTTCAGATGACCCGCACTTTCTCCCCGCTGCTCGACAATGAAGCGGACAGTCTTTTGGCGCGCCTCCAACAGCTAAGCGAACGCCACCGTCGCATCAGCGCGCTGGAGGACGCTCCGCTGACGCTGGGCATTTATGGTCACGCCCTGGACGGCAAAAATCATCTGCTGAATACCCTGCAGGGCAGCCCGAATAGCCGCATTGATATTCAGCTCGGTGATAAACGGCTGGACTACCTGACGCACATCAACCCAGGCCATACGCCAGCGGCGATGGCGGTGCGCTTCAGCGCCCAACGGCCCCCTGAAGTAGAGAATTACCCGCTGCTGCTGACGCTGTTTAGCGAGGCCGAACTGGCGCAGCAGTTTATCAACAGGTATCACGCCTCTGACGCTCCCCGTCTGGCAACGTCCAGCGCGGTAGCTCTGCGGCTGACCGAACTGGAGTCCCGCCGTCTGTCTGCCGCTGCACCAGGATTAACCCGTGAGCAAACGGCCGATCTGCTGTACGGCTACCACCGCCTCCAGCGCCGTCAGCATCACCTGGATGAGCGCCTGGTTTACCGCATGGCCGAGCTTGCACCTTACCTTTCGACAGAAGATCGCGCCTTGCTGTTCGCCCTGCTGTGGGGCGAAGATAGCGCCCTGACGGAAACCTGGCTGCGGCTGGCGCAGGCCTTGCAGCATTTGGGCTGCGTGGAACAGGTTCTGGCTCCGGCAAGCCTCGTGGTGGACAGTTTCCTGCTGCCTGCCGAAGGTTTTCTCATTCCTTCCGGCCCGGAAGACGCACCGGAACAGGCGGATGTGATGGTTTGCCCACTGCTGGGAAATCAGCCTGGTTCTCACCTCAGCCTGCCGCAGAACGACCTGGCGCTGCTGTGCGCCGAGGTTATTTTCACCCTCAGCCAGCCGACTGCGCTGAGCAACGTGGATTTACTGGATATCCCGGCGAATCAGCTTAGCTGGTACACCACCCGGCTTCAGCCGGACACGCTGCTGGTGTGTAACGCCGTCAGCGAACGCAGTGAAGTTCAGGCGACGGGGAAAGCGCTGGCATGGTGGGTAGACAGCACCCAAAGCCCGGGGCACAGCTCGCTGCCGGGCCTGGTCTGGGCCATCACGCCGTTTGACGCGCGCTTTATGCTGGGTGCCAGCCTGGACGACGGCGTTCAGCGACTGATTGGCAACCCGGGCAAGCGCTGGGGCACGCTGCAGGCGCTGGACAGCAGAAACATGCATCGCCTGCTGGAATGGCTGACCGATGCGCTAAATCCCACCCGCCGTGAACAGCGCCTCGCTGCCCTGCGCGGTGAGCTGGAAACGCAAACCGTCGAACTGTTCCAGCGCTTTATTGACACGCAGCAGGCCACCCCACAGCAGGCTCGCCAGCAGGCAGAAGATCTGGTGCGTGCTCTGCAGGCCCGGGCGACCCAGCACGGTGATTTGCTGGCAAGCCTGGTGCCATCCCGGGATGCTCTGCAGCAGATCTGGCTGCAGCACCAACAGCAGCATCAGCCTAAACCGGAAGGCTTTGCGCTGGAGATAGACTTGTTTGCCGACGCGGCCGAGCATGTTGCCCCTCAGACCGAAGGCATCAGCTACGCCCGCGCCGTGCATCAGCTTTGGGTTAACCACCTGCGCCTGCTGGGCCAGCGTCGGGAAGCCGCACACCAGTTTGGCCTGGACAGCGTTCAGCTTCAGGCGCTGTGCAACACACTGATCGTCGCCAGCTACCGGCTGGATGTGTCGATGAGGCTGGAACGCAGCATGCAAAACGGCGACTCCGGGCTTGAGCTGGATATTTCCCGTGCCAGCACGGTGCTGGGTGATTTTATTGCCTGGCTGGGCTACGCCAGCGTGCCAGTTACCGATCGCCCGGCAAGCCGCGTCAATAAAGGTCAGGCCGTGTTTGCCCCCCCTGCCCAGGCGGATATCAGCCGTCGACTGACAAAACTGGGCGAGCAGCCAACGCGCGGCAACGCCAGCTACGTGTACGACTGGCTGGTCGCGCTATATACCCGGGCCACGGAGAATATCGGCTATCAAAACCCGCTGGATATTAATGAGAAGCAGCGGCAGACGCTGGTGAAGCTGCTGGGATGAATTTGGGGGCGTCAGCCCCTCACCCCGGCCCTCTCCCCAAGGGGCGTGGGAGAAACGACAGGTCAAAACAGTAGGTCATCTATTCCCTCTCCCTTCCAGGGAGAGGGTAAGCAGCGACGCCGCCGTCGAATGCATTCGTAACAAATTCTGGCAGGTGGCAACCCATTCACTTTCCCGCTACAATCCGCCCACCTATTCACTCAATATATATAAGGAGGATCCCCATGATGTCTTGTGAGCGCTTTAACCGTTCGCATACTTTTGGCGATCGTCTCTGCTCAAGCGTTATCGGTTCCGTGCTGCGATAACTTCGGCTTGAGCGAAGAAACTTACTGAATCCCTTCTCTCGGGCTTACCGGGTTATCGTCAGCGTTATACGACGAGGCGTTTGCACGCCATAACTCTTGAGTAAGCACATATGAGCACTTTATTAACCGCCCAATCTCTGCACCTCGACACCGCTTTCGGTTCGCTGCTGGAGTCCATCACTTTTACCCTGAAAAAAGGCGACCGTATTGGCCTGATCGGTCATAACGGCTGTGGCAAAAGCACCCTGCTGAAACTGCTGGACGGCACTCTTTCGCCCACCAGCGGCTCGGTGACTCAGGCGGCTAGCTGCCTGATGGCAAGGGTAGAACAGCATCTGCCGGAAAGCCTCAATACGATGACCATGCTCGATGCTGTGCTGGAGAAAAATGAGGAAAACCAGCGAGATAGCGAATGCTGGCGGGCAGAAGCTTTGCTGGCAAGTATGGGCTTTAGCGAAACGGACTGGCGACTGACTTCCGGCACGCTGAGCGGCGGGCAGCATACTCGCCTGCTGCTGGCGCGAGCGCTAATTAGTGAGCCAGATTTACTGTTGCTGGATGAACCCAGTAACCACCTGGACTTGCCCACGCTGCTGTGGCTGGAACAGTTCCTGCGCGGCTGGAGCGGCAGCTTCGTGCTGGTTTCGCACGACCGCAGCCTGCTGGATAACGTCACCAACGGCAGTTGGATTTTGCGCGATCGTTCACTGCATTTCTTTGCGCTACCGTGTTCTCAGGCGCGCAGTGCGCTGGAGGAACGGGACAGAACCGATGCCCACCGCCATCAGGCGGAGCAAAAGGAAATCGACCGCATTACCGCCAGCGCCAAACGGCTGGCAATTTGGGGCCGGGTCTACGACAACGAAGATCTTTCCCGAAAAGCCAAGCAGATGGAAAAGCGCATTGATCGGCTGAAGGACGAGCAAACTGAGCTCACGGCGGGCAGCCAGTGGCAGCTTAAGCTGAAAGGTGAAGCGCTGATTGCCGACAGGCTGCTGGAGCTGGAAGCGCTTAACGTTCGGCCTGCGCCGGAGTGTGAACCTCTATTCACTCTGCCGTTGCAGCGAGTGAAAAGCGGCGACCGCGTGGCGGTGATAGGCCGGAACGGCTGCGGCAAGTCGTCTCTGCTGCGCCTGCTTTGGCAGCAGTACCAGCAGTCAGAGCGTGAGGACGCTATTCGCCTGCATCCTCGGGTGCATCTGGGGTATTACGACCAGACGCTGCACCAGCTTAACGACGGTGATTCGCTGCTGGAGGCGCTGGAGCCATTTGCCCCGCTCAGCGAGCAGGACAGGAAAATGGCGTTAATCAGCGCCGGATTTCCGTGGCTGCGACACCAGCAAGCCGTCAGTACGCTGAGCGGCGGAGAGCGTTCGCGCCTGCTGTTCGTTGGCCTGACGCTGGCCCGCTATTCCCTGCTGATGCTGGATGAACCGACCAACCACCTGGACATGGAAGGCAAAGAGGCGCTGGCGGAAACGCTGCAAACCTTTGAAGGTGGCGTGCTGTTAGTGACCCACGACCGCGAGCTGATAGCCAAAGGCTGCAACCGCTTCTGGCTGGTGAACAACGGCGTGCTGAGCGAATGGCACGACCTGGACGCGCTGTACGCCCTGCTGACAGCAGAGGAAAGCGGGCTGCCGCTGACCGAAGTGAAATCCCAGCCAGAGCAAGTCATCCAGCAAGCACCGCACTATAGAGAAAGCGATGCGCTGCTGGAACGGCTTATCGAGCTGGAGGAAAAGCTGGCGGAGGACGTGACGCGCAAGGAAAGGCACCAGAAACCTGCGCTGCAAAAACAGTGGCGGGAAGAAATTGAGGCGTTAAATAAAAAGTTAGCGATTTAAAGCCAAAGCCATCCTTCGGGATGGCTTTCAGGCCGCTGACAAACCTCTATAAATAGAAGAAATACCCGACGATCCGTCAAAAGAAACAGGAAAATCAATTCATTGATTTTCGGCTGATAACCACGAAGAGGGAAAAACCACGCTTTTTTCCTCTCCGTCTGTCACCAAAAGCCATCCTTCGGGATGGCTTTTTTATTACGCCCTGCATTGCTCGGCCAGCACCCGCGCCAGCCCGGCCGGGTTCTCCCACGACATGGAATGCCCGGCGCTCGGTACGATGGCTGTCAACCCGGTCTGCTGTAATGCGGTAAAATCTTCATCCGGCAGCGAAAGCTCACCGAAAATTAGCGTTTTGGGGATTTTTAGCTGAGCAAAAAGCTGATACCAGTCCGGTTCGATGCCGCTTACCAGACTAACGGCGGCGCGCCATACAGCACTGGGATCGCTATTTTGCAAGCTGCCGGACCACGGATTTTCCGCGTTAGCCGCGATTGCTTTTTGGTAACCATGAGCCACGAATTCGTCTTCGGTCTGCGCGGCAATCATGCGGCTATACATCCCGCCGCCGGCGCGGAAATTGGGCTCCGACACCATCAACCCTGCGATTTTCCCCGGCATCGACGCCGCCACTTCAATGGCGATGCTGCCGCCCATGCTGTGCCCGTAAAGAAAAAAGCGATTTAACCCTAAATGTTCCACCAGTTCGCCCACGACACTTGCCTGTTCACGGGTGCTGTAGCCGTAAGACTGCGGCCTGTCGCTGTACCCGCTGCCGGGGAGATCGATGAGAATGCTACGCCGGGAACTCCATGCCGGATCGCTGACCACGCGGGGATAGTCATAAGAGGAAGCGCAGCCAAGGCCATGAATGAACAGGAGCGGCACACCCCCGCCGGGTAAATCCAGATAGCGCACCCGACATTGCGCCGTGGCGGAGAAGAAGTTTTGCATCAGCATTCCCTTTTCTTACAATAACTGTGTTTATATACAGCATACCGTATTTTCCTGCCACTCCTTTCTCTAAAATGCGCCTGGCCCGCCTGGCATCATTGGCTTGCTCCTCTGCCGCAGGCGACAAAGGAGCAAGGGCAAAAATTACTTCAGGGGTTCGGGCAGCTTAATCACCCAGAAATCGTTTTGTGATTCTGGTTTTTCCAGCGGCTTCAGCTCAATTTTGGTCGCCACTTCCGCGCCGTCTTTCAGCAGGTGACCTTTGCCGTCCACCTGGTAGTCATCGGCGTTCGCCAGCACGGCCTGCAGGCCAAAATCGTTGTCGTTGATCACGGCAATCGTCTGATTATCAATCAGCGCCATGCCTTCGGCTTTTTCCTGCTGCCAGCCCAGCTTGCGCAGGTCGACAACCTCTTTTTTGCTCGCCAGCTTGATGCCGCGCGCCTTCAGCTGCTCGGCATCATCAAACTCCGGGGCTTTTTCTTTATCGAACCCGGTCAGATCGGACGCGCCGTTCAGGTCAACCACGTAGACCAGGTTGCGCATCTGTTTGTTTTTGTCACCGCCTTGCTCAATCAGCAGCAGGCGGTGGTTGTCCAGCGCCACGATATCGCCAATTTTGGCATCTTTGGCTTTTTTATAGACGTCCACGTCGATCGGGTAGCCGTACATTTCGGTTTTACCGGTCGCCGGGTCGAGGCTGACCAGACGCGTGAACTGCGCGCTGTTTTTGGTTTTGCCGTCAATATCCAACGTGCTCTGCACCGCCGCAATAATCCGGCCATCCGGCATGCGGGTGATGCCTTCGAACCCACGGTTAGGCTGGCGCCATTTGACAATATTCGGCAATCCGCCCGCCACGCCCTGTTCACCGTGCTCAGCCTGCGGGCCATATTTTTTCAGGATTTTGCCGTCAGCATCCACATGGATAATGAACGGGCCGTACTCGTCGCACAGCCAGTAACCGCCCTTGCCGTCCGGCGTGATGCCTTCGGTGTCCAGCCCGCGCTGGTCACTCTTCAACTTCTGGAGCGTATCGCTCAAGGCAATTTCATTGGTTGCGCCAATCAGCCCTTCCGGCAGCGGCAGCCCGCTAATCGGCCCCTGCGCATCATGCAGCGGCTTCGCGTCGATAGCTTCGGCTTTACCGTTGCTCACGCGGATGGTCATCAGCAGCGGCGTGAAGTCAGGATTTGCAAAAATCTTGGACTCTTTTTTCCCGGCTTTAGGCGAGTCAGCATTGGGCCCGCGATCCGTCACGGTAGTAAAGATCAGGTCGTCGCCCTGCTTGCCCATAAAGGTCAGGCCCGAGCCAACGCCTACCGGCAGTCCGTGCGGGAAGTTAGCGGCGTATTCACCTTTGTAGGCCACGCTGTCCCCTTGCGGGAACGTGACAACGTAACGGTCAACCTGCGCATCCGCAGCGTGACCAGCCAGAGGGAATACGGTACTGCAAAGTAAGGCAAGTGTTTTTAATTTCATGGTTTTTATATATATCGGTGGTTGAGGTACCGGAGTTATAAAATAGCCAGATGACAGTAAGATTACACTTTGTGCTCTAAATTTCCCGCCCGGTAAATATCCCCTTTCAGCTGCCGATAACCCTACAGCCAGCAGTGTTGAATGCTCTTCAGCGCGGCTGGGAAAAGAATATTTCACCGACTTAAGGATTTAGTATGTCAGTCAGGCGTTTTTCGATTTTGGTTTTCAGCACGCTGTTGCTTATTTTTCTCGCCAGCACGGCGTCCAATATTTGGTCCCTTACCCGCAGCAACCATGCCCTCAATGACGTCAACAGCGAAATACGCGTAGTGTTATCCGTCATTGACCCCATTAACCACAGCCGCACGATGCGCGTTCGCGCCATGCAGGCCATTCAGGAGATGGAATCCGGCAACGCCGAGCAGGCTAGCCAGAGCCTGGCTGGGGCAAAAGAAGCGCTGGGTAAAGCAGACACCAGCTTTAAGGCTTACCTTGAAGCGACGAAGCAGTCCGGGGAACAAGCGCTCGCCGATGACTATAAAGCCGCCTGGCTCGCCTATCGTGACGGAGGGCTGCTGCCTCTGTTAGAGGCCGCCCAGGCCAATGACAAAGCCCGCAGCGCGGAACTGGTCACGGGCACCATCCCGGCGCTCGATCGGGGGTTCGAAATCACGCTGGATAAGCTGCTGGCATTCCGGGAGCAACACGCACACCAGCTCAACGCCGAGGCACAGGCAGGTTTTCAGTCGAGTTTTGTCGCCATCGGCCTGTTTGCCGCGCTGTTTATCGCGATTCTTGCCGCCGTGTTTGTTTTGCTGAAAGTTCGCGTCCTCAAAGAGCTGGACACCGCGAAGGCACACTGCGCTGAAATTGCCAACGGCCTGCTGCACCGTTCCATTGATATCAAATCCAATGATGAAATCGGCCAGATGATGCACAGCCTCGAGCAAATGCGCCTGTCGCTCACCGAAATCATCAGCCAGGTACGCGAGTCCAGCACTACCGTCGGCTATGCATCAGAAGAGATTGCGGCGGGCAATACCGACCTGTCCGCTCGCACCGAAGAGCAGGCGGCGTCGCTGGGTGAAACGGCGGCCAGCATGGAACAGTTGACCGTCACGGTTAAACGGACGTCAGAAAGCTCGCATCAGGCCAATACGCTGGCTAACGGTATGCGCGCGGCGGCCAGCGAAGGTCAGCAAATCGTCGACCAGGTCATCGGTTCTATGCGCAATATCGAAACCAGTTCCGGCAAAATCGACAGCATTATTTCCATCATCGAAGACATCGCCTTCCAGACCAATATTCTTGCCCTTAACGCGGCGGTTGAAGCCGCACGAGCCGGGGAACAAGGTCGCGGTTTCGCGGTGGTCGCAGCGGAGGTACGCAATCTCGCCCAACGTTCTTCCGTGGCGGCAAAAGAAATTAAAGAGCTGATAGAGCTGTCCGGCCAGCAGGTCACCAACGGCAGCGAGCTGGTCAACCGGGCCGGGGAAAGCATGAAACGCATCGCTACCTCGATTACCCAGGTCACCACGCTGATGGCTGAGATTGCCGTCTCTACCGATGAGCAGAGCCGCGGCATTGAGCAGATTAATCAGGCCGTGCTGCAAATGGACGTGGTCACCCAGCAAAATACCGCGCTGGTTGAGCAGGCCTCTGCCGCCGCGCATTCCCTAAAAGATCAGTCGCAGCGGCTCAATGAGTCGGTTTCAGTGTTTAAACTCGCCTGATAACCCTGGGGCTACCTCAACGCGCTTTGGGGTAGCCTTTGTTAAGTTTCTGTAGCGATAAAGATTGATCTGCGTCACAGTCTGCCGTTAAATACAGTCTCTTGTTACTAGTCTGTTACTCATCATGATCGTTCGCCCGCATCAACACTGGTTGGCTCGCCTCTTCGTCTGGCACGGCTCAGTGCTGGAAAAGATTTATTCCCGCCTGCTGCTGAATCTGCTGCTTTCTATTAGCGTTATTTTTTTCCTGCCGTGGTACGAAACCCTCGGAATCAAGCTCACCATCGCGCCATTCAGCATTCTCGGCGTGGCTATCGCCATTTTTCTCGGGTTCCGCAACAGCGCCTGCTACGCACGCTTCAACGAAGCGCGTCTGCTGTGGGGCCAGTTGGCCATCACGTCGCGCTCTTTGTTACGCGAGGTGAAAACGCTGGCGGGGGATCAGCCCGAAACGGTGCAGCGGTTTGTGAATTTACAGGTCGCCTTTTGCAACAGCCTGCGCATGACGTTGCGCAAAAAGCCGCAGCAGGAAACGCTTAGTCGTTACCTGAGCCCGCAGGATCTGGCCTGGGTCAGCGCAAGCCATGCGCCGTGTAATCGTATTTTGATGCTGATGGGCAGTTGGCTGAACCAGCAGCGCGAGCAAGGCGTGATTTCCGACGTGCTATGGCGCAGCCTGGACAATCATCTGAACGAACTGTCGGCGGTGTCCGGCGGCTGCGAACGCATTATTTCTACACCGATGCCCTTCGCCTATAGCCTGATTCAGCACCGCACGGTGTATATCTTCTGCATCATGCTGCCGTTTGCTCTGGTGACCGACCTCCACTACATGACGCCGTTTGTTTCCGTATTTGTGTCGTATACCTTTATTTCCCTCGACTCGCTGGCCGAAGAGCTGGAAGATCCGTTTGGTACCGAGGACAACGACCTGCCGCTGGATGCTATTTGCGTGGCGATTGAGCGTGATTTACGGGATATGAACGATGAGGCGGAGAAGCCAGAGGCGCTGCAGCCGAACAGGCATTATCGGCTGAGCTGATTTTACCCTCAGCCTAACCCTCTCCCTCAAGGGAGAGGGGATCACTCATGCTCCCCGTCGGCTATTTTCTCCCTTTTCCTTTGGGGAGAGGTGAAAACTCTGTCAAAACGCCACCCCAAACAATCCTGCCAGCTTACGCTTCCCGCTCTCGGACACGTGCAGCTCACGACTGACCAGATCCCGCCGCATCCACCCTTTTTGTTCGCAGGTGTGCAGCAACGCTTTGCCTAGCTGTCCTCCCAGATGTTCGCGTCTTTCACTCCAGTCCAGACAGCCGCAGGCGTAGCGCCGGCGCGAGGCCCCGCTTTCCACGTTTACGCCCAGAAGCAGCAGTTGTTCTTCCCCCCTGGCGGTGACCACATACTCTTCCCCCTCCAGCCAGCGAAGGCGAAATAATGCGTCATGGAGTGCCACGGCGATCTCTCCCGCCATATGGTCATAGCAGGTTCTGGCGTAGCGAAGATTGCCGGGAGTTTTGGTGCGCATAGTCGCGTCATCGCGGCCAACCAGCCCCATTAATCCTTCCAGCGCCCCGGCAATTTGGCTGCTGTGAAGCCGGTAGTAACGATGTCGCCCCTGCTGCACGCAGGCAATCAGCGATTGCTCCATTAACTTTGCCAGATGGCTGCTGGCCGTGGACGGTGCCACATTAGCCATGATGCTCAGTTCGGTTGCCGTCCAGGCCCGGCCATCCATTAACGCGCACAGCATGCTGGCTCGGGTTTTGTCCGCAATGGCGGCGGCAACGGCGGCAAGCCGGGTTTCGAGAAAATCTGTTTCCATATTTCGATGCTCAGCGAAGCGTCCTGTCTGACGATGGATTAGGGTTAGCAGGAGATAACAATAAGGAGCAACCTGATGATCGCCGTAATCTTTGAAGTCCTGCCTGCAGAAGGACACTATAGCCGCTATCTTGAACTGGCGGCAGAGCTAAAACCCGTGCTTGCCGATATTGATGGGTTTATTTCCATTGAACGTTTTCAAAGCCTTAGCGAACCTGGAAAAATCCTGTCGCTTTCGTTCTGGCGCGATGAGGCCGCCGTGCTGCAATGGCGCAATCAGGAATTACACCGCAGCGTTCAGCGCCAGGGCCGCCACTCGGTCTTTAGCGATTACCGGCTCAGGGTGGCGGACGTGATCCGCGATTACGGCATGTTTGAGCGCGAACAGGCCCCGCAGGATAGCCGCAACGCACATAAGGAAAACACGAATGAATGATCTCAGCCTGAGCCTTGCCATTGCCGCTACTTTTGTTCTCGCTGGCACCGTAAAGGGTGTCACGGGGATGGGGTTACCTACCGTCGCCATGGGGATTCTGGGGTCATTGATTTCCCCGGTGGCGGCGGCGGGCATGCTGCTTTTACCCTCTTTCCTGACCAATATTTTCCAGCTTTATGAAGGGGGCAACCTGGCGGCATTGCTCCAACGCCTGTGGCCGATGATGCTAACCATTGTGCTGGGTACCCTTGGCAGCAGCAGTTTATTGGCCTCGGGCAGTAGTCATGCAACCACCGTGGCGCTGGGCATTGCCCTGATCGTCTATGCCTTATGGACGTTGTTTGCCAGGCCGCTGCACGTTCCCGCCCGCCACGAGCGCTGGCTCTCGCCGCTGATCGGCCTCCTCACCGGTTTATTGACCGGTGGCACGGGCGTGTTTGTGATCCCAGCCGTGCCCTATATTCAGTCGCTTGGGCTTGAGCGCGATGAACTGGTGCAGGCGCTCGGGCTGTCCTTTACCTTTTCAACCCTTGCACTGGCCGCCGGGCTTTGGTGGCACGGCGCGCTGCAGGAAATAGCCATTAGCACGTCCGTCATGGCGGTTGTCGCCGCGCTTATCGGCCTGTTTGCAGGCCAGCGTATCCGCAGGCGCATCAGCCCATTAGCCTTCAAGCGCGGCTTCCTGATCTGCCTCGTTCTGCTTGGCGGTGATATGGTGCTCCGCGCGCTGATTTAGGCGAAAGGCAAACCTTCATCTTCCCAGCCGGTGATGCCGCCGGGCATCACCTTCACTAGCCTGCCGAGCTGCGCCAGTTTCAGGGCCGCCCGGTCGGCACCGTTGCAGTGCGGCCCGGCGCAGTACACCACAAACAGCGTGTCCTCGGGCCATTCGGCCATGCGGGATTCGGTGATCAGCCGATGGGGTAAATGAATAGCCCCCGGCAGGTGCCGTCGGGCAAATGTTTCATCAGAACCCACCACGTGCAGCAGCACAAAATCTGGATCGCCGCTCTGGATCGCCGCGTTGACGTCGGCACAGTCGGTTTCAAGCGACAGTTTGTGCAGGTAATGCGCGGCGACGGTTTCTGAGGCTGCCGCAGGGTGGTCAGTCACGTAGCTCATGTTTATCTCCTTTTGGTTTGAGCTTTGATTCTGACGCCGCGACGGAGGCTTGACAGCTGACACGAATGACGATTAGCGTAAATATCATGACAATATTAGCCCCCCTGCCTAAAAACCCTCTTGTCGTCACGCTGGCTTACGACGGCCTTTGCACGTTCGAATTCGGCGTTGCCGTAGAAATTTTCGGCCTGCCGCGCCCCGAGCTGGGTGAGAATTGGTATCGCTTTGCCGTCGCCGGCATTGAGCCCGGCGAACTGCGGGCGATGGGCGGTATTCGCCTGGTGGTGGATGGCGGGCTGGATTTGCTGGCTGAAGCCAGTTTGATCGTGGTTCCTGGCTGGCGCGGGATCGATCAATCCGTGCCAGAGTCACTTATTGCGGCATTGCGGGCGGCACATGCGCGCGGTGCACGCCTGATGTCCATTTGCTCCGGCGTGTTTGTGCTGGCGGCAACTGGTCTGCTTGATGGCCAGCGGGCAACCACCCACTGGCGCTACACGGAAGCGCTGCAGGCGCGTTACCCGGCGATCGAAGTGATCCCGGACGTGCTTTATCTGGATAACGGGGATGTTTTGACCTCGGCGGGCAGCGCGGCGGGCATCGACCTCGCCCTGCATCTGGTGCGCCGGGATTTTGGTGCCGCAGCGGCCAACAGCGTTGCCCGGCGCTTAGTCGTGCAGCCTCATCGCGAGGGCGGCCAGGCGCAGTTTATCGAACAAGCAGTCCCCGTAGAGTACGAAGGAGAGCGGTTTGCGCCGCTGTTTGATCACCTGCAGCGCCATTTAAGCGAGCGGCACTCCGTGGCAAGCCTGGCCGCCTATGTCGGCATGAGCCCGAGAACTTTTTTACGCCGCTTCGAAGCCGCGACGGGCCTCACGCCCGCCGCCTGGCTGCTGCAAACCCGCCTTAAACGCTGCCGGGAGCTGCTGGAAAACAGCACGCTGCCGATAGAGCATATTGCCGAACAGACGGGATTTGGCTCAGCGGCGACGCTGCGTCATCATTTCCGGAAACATCTTCGAACGTCTCCCGCCACATACAGAAACGCATTTACTTCACAAATCGAATAATTTACCTGCGGTTAGGGATTGTTTAAGTTGTGTACGGTATGATAGCTCTACTCATCTGAGTAAACCCTTTTTTATCACGCGAGGTATTTCTATAGAAATGCAGTAATCTGGAGGATTAACTATGTTAGGGAACATGAACGTATTTATGGCAGTACTGGGATTCATCTTATTTTCCGGTTTTCTTGCTGCCTGGTTTAGCCACAAATGGGATGACTAATGAACGGTGACCTTCCCCCACCTACGACGCCTCTCGCGAAATAAACTTTCCGGGAGGCGTTTTCATTTCTGCTCCATTGCGGTGGAGGATTTGCTAACAAAAAAATACAGCGCGTAATGAGTAAATCGGCACAATTTGTTGTCTTCCTATACGGAATCAACAAAAGCAGACTGGATTCACTCTGGAGAATTTATGCGCAAGTCAACAAAAGTAGCGGTATTAACAGCGGTATGGCTCGCGGGCGCGCTGCCCTCTCTGGCCTTTGCCTATTCAGGTGATAAGCAGCTAAAGGCGACGGCACCGGGCACGTCGGCACAGTCCTATGAACTGAAAGAATTCTCCTCAGATTTCAAAATGTACAAGATCGGCGACATTGCGCCCGACATCTACCGGACCGAACCCTATAACATCAAAAGCTGGCAGCTTCGCCATCTCCCTGCGCCACAGGCTGGTAGCCACTGGACCTACATGGGCGGCAATTATGTCTTAATTACCGACGCCGAAGGAAAGATCCTTCAGGCAATGGCTGGCGATATATTTTATCAGCACTAAGGATAATCCAACCCTGAGGCTGGATATCCTTAACAGCGAAAGGGTTTAATTTAATAAATTTCTCAGGGGATCGATTTCAGTATATTGATTGTCGATCTCCAGTAACCCCGCAATATCCAGTACCTGCCTGTACTCATCAGGGCTAATACGCACCTGATAATTTGCGATATGTCCACACAGCGTTTCAAAAGCCAGTACATTTTCTGAGAAGTCGATATATTCCAGCGCGAAGTCAATGAGTGACGAATCGAGCCGGTTTTTAAGAGCCTCACCAAAGGTTTTGATTTTTTCGTTGATATCCATATTGACCACGTAAAGTTAATTGTTATTTGCGTGCCATCATTGGGAATGGGAAACGGCATCCTGCCGAAATACATCCCTATGGATATCGGATTGCGGGGAAATTTCTTGAGGGGCGTGCGTAATACTTATTTCAGATAACGATCCGACACTAACTTTTCGCCAACCATTTCGCGTAATGATCGGGCCATTTCACGGTCGGTGTGCCAGGTTTGCCCATGCCGAAACCGTGGCCGCCGCTGCTGTAGCGGTGCATTTCTACCGGCACATGCTGCTGCTCACAGGCCGCGGCCATAATTAACGTATTCTGCGGGTCGGAAATTGGGTCGTCTTCGGCCTGGACCAGGAAAAACGGCGGCGAATGCGGGGTGACATAATTCTGCACGGACCAGGCGGCGTTCTCGGCTGATGAAGCATCTTTGCCGACCAGAATTTTATGCGTAGAGGTGTGCTCATAAGGTTTTTCCAGCGTAATGACCGGATAAATTAACGCCGCCCGATCGGCAAAGGCGGGTTTCTCGTCTAAACGATCCTGCTTTGGATACGAGCGGTAATCGGGTCGCGTGGCGGCCAGGCCAAGCAGATGCCCACCGGCGGAAAAGCCCAGCACGCTGACGTTATGTTCACGATCGCGCACGATTCTTAACGCGCGCTGCGCGTCCTGCAAGGCAACCAGATTGCCATCAGTCCATCCTTCCGACGGCAAACGGTAGCTCAGCACATACGCGGTATATCCCCGCGCCACCAGCCATTCCGCCGCGGGCCAGGCTTCTGACCCCATTTCAATGCGCTTATAGCCCCCGCCCGCCGCCACCAGCACGGCCTGGCCATTAGGTGATTCGGGTTCAATCACGGTCAGAATCGGGAGCGCAATATTGCTCTGCGCCCCGCGCGCCGACGTCTGAATACTCCCTGTCGGCCCACCACCGCCCGGTGGCGTGCCTTTCCACAGCGGAATAGCCGAACGCTTCACGCCTGATGCAGCAAACGAGATGCCCGCTTTAGCCGCGAGCAATCCGGCGGTAACACAGGTAATAAAATGGCGACGATCCATAGTAAACTCCTGACAATACAGGTTAATCACTATGCCAAAAGAGTGTGTCTGAAGTCATATTCTAAACCAGCAATACGTAACCAGCCGTTTCGCTTGAGTTAATTATGGAGAAAAACCGCCTGGTGGAAATCATTCTGTCCACTTTACTCATCGCAAAATAACAACCAATTCATCATACAATTTGATTTTGATTAATGAATCCTGCCGCGTATCGGCCTTAAATAGGCTCCGGTTAAACTGTTTCATTCGTTAAGAGGAGTGCTCAACATGATGATGACCTGGGACCGCAACAGGAATGCCATTACCACCGGCAGCCGCGTTTTGATTAACGGCACAGGCAAAACCGGGCTGATTAAAGCCATTCACGGTGAAGGTAAAAATGCCGAGCAAATTCGCCGCAGCAAATGCGTGGAAGTGGAAGGTTGTGAAGGGCAATTTGAACCGACGGAATTATTCCGCCTGGGCTTACACTGATAGCTAAAAGTTACCCGGCCTGCCGCCGGGTAACGGATGCTATTTACGCAGTGCCCTGACCTGCGAAAAACCGTGCTCAAACACGCTGTCAGCGGCACAGATGATCACGATAACGTCGCCACCGGATGCTTCCTCCAGCAAACGCGCCAGCTCGGCGTCCAGCTCCCGGTTCATTTTCGGCATCGCCAGGTGCATTTCCCCCGGATAATCCTCATCCTCGTCAGGCGGCATGTCTTCGATGCGGCTGCCCTTCACCACATAAATCAGCAGATCATTGTCGTTATGGGTGAGCTCTAGTCTCAAATATTTGCCAACCGGATGTTTAGCCATGCGTTACCTTCAATAGCGTATAAAATAATTTGTCGGCAATGTTAGCAAAGCAACGAGGATAAAACGATGCAGGACTGGAACCCCACGCTCTATTTGCAGTTTGAAGCTGAACGTACCCGCCCGGCCGCTGAGTTGGTTGCCCGAATTAACCACCCTGGCGCAAACACCTTTACCGATTTGGGCTGCGGCCCCGGCAACTCCACGGCGCTGCTGCGTAATCTGGCGCCAGAAGCTTCGATTACCGGGCTGGATAACTCTCCCGCGATGCTCGCCAAAGCCGGTGCCGCACTGCCAGACTGCCGCTTTGAAGAGGCGGATATCGCCACCTGGCAGCCCGCCGTGAAACAGGATGTGATTTTCGCCAACGCTTCGCTGCAGTGGATAGCCAACCATAAGCAGGTCTTCCCACACCTGGCGGCACAGCTGGCAGACGGCGGCGTGCTGGCGGTGCAAATGCCCGATAACTGGCAGGAGCCCACGCATACATTAATGCGCCAGGTTGCCGACGAACTGGGGATCTCGCGCTCGAGCCGCGAAGCCTTGCTAACGGCTCAGGAATATTACGATCTGCTGGCCGAAAGCGGCTGCACGGTGGATATCTGGCGCACGACGTATTTCCACGTTATGCCGTCCGCCCGCGCCATCATTGAATGGTTAAGCTCGACCGGCCTGCGCCCTTACCTGCACGGGCTGGACGCCATTCAGCAGGAGGCGTTTCTTGAGCGCTATCACCAGTTGCTGCAGCGCGCCTACCGCAAACAGCATGACGGCAACGTGCTGATGCCGTTCCCCCGCCTGTTTATTGTGGCGCGGAAAACGGCCTAGAATGAAGTGCCCTGTTGACGCAGGGCATCAATGTCCTGCAGCGGCGACGCGCCAAATGCCCGGCGATACTCCCGGTTAAACTGGGAGGGGGAATCATAGCCCACCTTCCAGGCGACGCTGGCCACATCGCCTTCGCAGCTCAATAAACGCCGGCGGGCCTCCAGCAGGCGAAGCTGTTTTTGGTACTGCAGTGGGCTCATGATCGTCAGAGCTTTGAAGCGGTGATGCAGGCTGGAAGCGCTCATGCCGACGCGCTTCGCAAGCTCATCAATGACCAGCGGTTCGGCATAATTCTGTTTGATCCAGTTAATGGCTTCCCCCACGCCTTTGCCCTGCGCCCAGCCCAGCGCCTGTTTCCAGAATGAAGCCCCGGCGGGAGCAATGACCAGCCGGTAGAGAATTTCTTGTTTGATGAGCGGCGCGAGGGCATGCAGATGCTGCGGGCTGTCCAGCAGCGTGACCAGACGCAGAAAAGCGCCCTGGAGTTCTTCTTCCGCGGCGGCAACCCAGGCCCCGGTTTTCTCCCCGTTGCCGTCCGGCAGCACCACGTTCATGTTCATGATCAGGTCGGCAATTTCTTTCCCGTCGAGATCGATGCGCACGCCGTAGTAAGGCTCGGCTTCGCTGGCGCGGGTCACCTGCCCGGACACCGGCATATCCACGGCGGCCAGCGAATAGCTGCCGGGGCCGTATTCCGTGACGTTGTCACCGATGAGCATTTTTTTGCTGCCCTGCAGCACCATGCACATTGACGGAGAAAGCATCCCGCGATTGAGCAGCGTCGGCTGTTCGATGCGAATAAAGCTGAGCCACGGCAGCGCGCAGCTCAGCTCTTTCACCCCGCCGCCGCCCGCCGGGTAACGACGGGCTACGCGCTGGTGCAGTTCTTCAATAATGCGGCCCGAAGGCCGCTCAGTTGGTTGCATATTACTGCCCCATGATGGCTTTGGGTTCAAGATACGCTTCCAGCCCGTAAGTGCCAAATTCACGGCCAAGCCCGGACTGTTTAAAACCGCCGAACGGCGCGAGCGGCTCGTCATAAACCCCGTTGACGAACACGCGCCCCGCGATAAGCTGCCGGGCAACGGCCGCCGTGCGCACAGTATCTTTCCCGCTCACGTAGGCCTGCAGGCCATAAACCGTATCGTTGGCGATCTGCACTGCTTCGGCGTCATCGCGGTAGGTAATCACCGACAGTACCGGGCCAAAAATTTCCTGCTGGGCGATGGTCATGTCGTTACGCACGTTCACAAACACCGTCGGTTTCACAAAGTAACCACTTGTCAGCCCTTCGGGACGCCCTTCTCCGCCGCAAAGCAGCTCCGCCCCTTCGGCAATCCCGCTGCGAATATACTCCTGCACGCGCTGGTACTGGCGGGCGGTCACGGCGGCCCCGATATTCGTTTTCGGATCCCGCGGGTTGCCTGGTACCAGAATAGCCAGATGTTTGAGAATTTGCGCTTTGATCTCGGCCAGTCTGCTTTCCGGCACCAGCAGGCGAGTCCCTGCGATACAGGCCTGGCCGCTGTTCCAGCTCATCACCTGCAACGCCAAAGGAATGGCGGTGTCGAGGTCGGCATCGTCCAGCAGCACGTTGGCAGATTTGCCGCCCAGCTCGAGCGTGACGCGCTTCATGGTTGCCGCCCCGTCGCGAGCAATCGTTTTGCCCACCGCCGTTGAGCCAGTGAACGAGATTTTAGCCACGTCCGGGTGGCGCGTGATTTCCGCACCAACCACATTGCCCAGGCCGGTGACGATATTAATCACGCCGTCGGGCAGCCCGGCGGCATGCAGGCATTCCGTGATGATCGCCGTTTGACGGGCGCTGAGCTCGCTGGGCTTGATAACCGCTGTGCTGCCGGAGGCAATCACCATCGACAGTTTGCCAGCGATAAAGCCGTAGTTAGCGTTCCAGGGGGTAATGAGCCCCACCACGCCCAGCGGCTCCATGACCACTTTCGCCATCCCCGCCTGAGATTCAAAAGAGTAGTCTTTCAGCAGATCGATTGCCTGGAGGAAGCTGTTGTACGAGCGAGCCACGGTGCTTTGGGCAAAAGCTATCGGGCAGCCGTATTCATCCACCATAGTTTCCACCAGCTCGTCTTCACGCGCTTTCACGGCGTCGTGCAGCAGCTGCAGCCAAATCATTCTTTGTTCGCGGCTGGAAAGGCGCATTTGCGGAAATGCGGCTTTTGCCGCAGCAATGGCGAGGCGGGTGTCTTCTTCGTCTGCCAGGCGAACCTGAGCGACAGGTTGTTCGCTGACGGGATGAATTAAGGTCAGCACCTCAGTGCCGTGGGGCGTGACGTGCTGACCGTTAATATAGAGGGTGTCGATGGTTTTCATTTATTGCGCTCCAGGGGGTTGTGTCTGACGACTTAAAGTGTCGTCGAACGCGGCCGTTTTCCTGTAGCGCAATCCTGTTTGATGCTTGCACAATCCTGCAAATCAGGACTGCTTTTTCATCTCTCTGCTGGCCACGTTCTGAAAGCGTTTGGCGCGCAGCCAGTCGTAGCACCAGTTATAAGCCACGGTGTACGGCAGGAAGAACAGGAAGAAACCAATCTCTACCATCAGCGCCTGCAGCAGCGTGACATTCAGCATCCAGGCGGCAAGCGGCAGGCCAATCAGGATAAAGCCCCCTTCGAAGCCCAGCGCGTGCGCAACGCGCAAGCCCATACCACGCTTGAGTGACGGCGGGTAAAATTTATCAAACCCGGCGTTGTAAATAATGTTCCAGACCATCGCGACGGTGGACAGCATGATAGCCAGCGCACCCATCTGGAAAAGCGGTTTGTTCATTAGCCAGGCGGCGGTTGGCGCACAGATACCGATGGCGATAGCCTCGAAGCCGACGGCATGCACAATGCGCTCAGACAGGCTTCTGTTGTTTTGCGATTTCATTTTGATGACTCCTTTTTCACAAGGTCGCCATTATCATCGCAATTATTGATATAATATAGCTAACAGCCATCGATAAAAGCGATAGTTTATGCGTTACTCCCCGGAATCACTGGAAGCCTTTTTACAGGCCGTTGAAACGGGTTCTTTTTCCGCCGCCGCACGCAAGCTGAAAAAGAGCCAGTCCACCATCAGCAGCGCTATTGCCAACCTGGAAGTTGACCTCGGCGTGACGCTGTTCGATCGCCACGCCAGGCAGCCCACGCTTACCCCGCACGGGCAGCGCGTTTTGCCCTATGTACAGGCTATTTTTGCCGCCAGCGAGCGGCTGGATGAAGTTTCCGTCAGGCTGGCGGACAACGTCGAGCCGCGCCTGACGTTTGTGCTTTCCGACATGTGGCAAACCGCCCACCACGAATCCATCCTGCAGCAGTTTTCCGAGCGTTACCCGGACATCGAATTTGAATGCATTATTGCTGAGGATGAAGACGTGATTGATAGTCTGCAGATTGGCCGCGCCCACGTCGGCGTCCTGCGGGTTCAGGAGAGTTACCCGCCGGATATCACCGTCGCCCGCCTTCAGGTCGGCGCAGAAATGACCATTTTTATTCATCGCGATCACCCGCTGGCGAAGCAGACAGAGGTGCGGATGGATGAGCTACATACCGTGCGGCAACTGGTGCTTAAAACCTTTGTGCGCCCCGGTAAGGTCGCCGCACGCGGCCCTATCTGGTCGTCCCCATCTTTACTGCTGCTGCTTGAGATGGCGGAACAGGGTTTTGGCTGGGGAATATTGCCGAGCTGGCTGGTTAACCAGTTTGGGCACGGCGTGCTTAAGCCGCTGAAGGTGGAAGGCTGGCCGCAAAATCTTGAGGTGGATGTCGCCTGGTCGAACAAAACGCCGCCCGGCCCAGCTGGCCGCTGGTTGATCGACCGGCTACGCGAGCGGCGGTAATAACTCGGCACACACTTGCGGTTGTCACCCGCACGGCTTTCAGGTTAAAAAACGTTATTCCACCAACAGGATCCCGTAAATGAGCGTTATCACTCCCCTTTTTGCTATTACCGCCACCATCGCGCTGGGCGCCATGAGCCCCGGCCCAAGCTTTGTTTATGTCGCTCAAAATGCCGTAGCGCGTTCACGCGCGCATGGGCTGGTGACCGCGCTGGGAACCGGCGTCGGGGCGGCGGCATTTTCGCTGATGGCGCTGCTGGGTTTACAGGCTTTTCTGCTGGCGGTGCCGGTGGCCTATACCGGGATCAAGATAGCCGGCGGGCTTTATCTGCTGTGGCTGGCTTATAAGATAATCAAACACTCTCGCGAGCCGCTGCACGTGGGCGCCGTGGGAAAAAGCGATAAAAGCATGATAGCCACCTTCCGTGACGGGCTGTTCACCCAGTTGAGCAACCCGAAAACCGCCGTCGTGTTTGCCAGTATTTTTACCGCGCTGCTGCCGCGCGAGATCCCGGCATTCTACTACGTCGTGCTGCCGGTGCTGTGCTTTGTGATTGATGCGGGATGGTATTCGATTGTCACGCTGGTGCTCTCTTCCGAGAAACCGCGCAATGCCTACCTGCGTTTTAAAACTGTGATTGACCGCTTAGCGGGCGGCGTGATGGGGATTTTGGGGCTGAAGCTGATTTTCTTCTCACGCTAAAAAACAGAAAGCCACCGCAAGCGGTGGCTCAGACAGAGTGGGATCAGTGAATCCCCAACCGGTGCGCATGGAAAATCTCTTCACGCAGTTCGAGGTGGGTTAAACCCAGCAGATCGGCAAACTCCAGCTTGAGCTGCTGCAGGCGGATCAGGAATTGCGCGGGGGTTAACTGCTCTTGTTCACGACGAAGAAATTCAAACGCTAAGGTGGTTGGGGTTATCTCGGTGTCCATGGTAATCCTCTGTTGGGTTGTGAAATCAACAGTATTGTACCACCAACGCGCTGTTCAAAAAACAGCCAGAGCAGGATTTCTGGCGCTTAACTTTTATAACAACATCAGGACTGAAACATGTTTTCTAAGCATTATGAAGTGGATGAAAGCCATATTGATTTTCAGGGCGTAGTCGACGGCCTGTACTATCCTTTTTACATGGAGTGGACGCGCCACGCCTACATGCGCGAGGCGCTCGGTATTGATATCGAGGAAGAGTTCCGCCAGGGCAAACTCTATATGGTACTGGAATACTCCCTGCGCTTTCGTAAGAGCCTGCAGAAAGGCGACAACGTTGAGGTCACCTGCCAGCTTGAGCGCAACGAAAAACGCAACCGCGTGAACTTCGCGCAGCAGATCAAAGTTGATGGCGTGGTTTATGCCGAAGCGACGTTTGTCGCCACCTGCCTGGCCAATGGCCGCCCTTCCATGCCGGAAGCCGTACTGAACGCACTGGAACAGCTTTAAGATCGATTAGCGAAGGGCAACCGCGCTCTTCGCTAGCCTTCCTCCAGCGCCTGGAGGATGTAATCTGTTCTCCACTCCACGCTCCCCTCCGGCAACACGATTATCCGATACCCCAGTTTGCCGTAAGTGTCAGCCATGATTGCAGCCGTCTGCACCGCCTCTTCCCAGCTCTGCTTTCTTTCTGCATCCCCGGCATAAATAGCCTTCCAGGGCGGTGCCAGGAAAATATCAGAATGGTAGGGAAACCGTCTAACGGCTTCCAACAGATGATCGGGAATGGGCAACTGCATCAGGGTGAGATAACCCAGGATGTCCGGCACGCCGCGATCGTAAAAACAATAAGTCTGTTTTTCGTCTGCGCCATACCAGGAGCGCATTTCCCACCCAAGCATCTGCTCAGCAAATGCCGCAGGATCCTGCCAGGGTAAGGCGTGCCCGCCAATTTGCTGCTGGTGCTGAATAATGCTCCTCCCGGCCTCCGGCTGACAATCAAAACCCCGGCGTTTGAGCTCATTAATGAGGGTACTTTTCCCGGAACCTGGCCCGCCGGTAAGCACCACACGTTTCACCTGAATATTGTTCATAAACCTCCCAAACATTATTTTCTTTACTGATTTATGGTGATTCCACACCCTCGTTCCTGCTACCCTCTGGCAAAAAAGTGAATAAGACTTAGGATCACCCGCATGCAAGAATTTATCCGGCCGGTTTTGAACCTGCCTAACAACGAGAAGAAACTGCTGCTGCACTCCTGCTGCGCCCCCTGCTCGGGTGAAGTCATGGAGGCCATACACGCGTCCGGTATCGAATACACCGTGTTCTTCTACAACCCAAATATTCACCCGCAGAAAGAGTATTTACTGCGCAAGGATGAAAACATTCGCTTTGCGGAACAGCACGGCGTGCCGTTTGTGGATGCGGATTACGATACCGATAATTGGTTTGAGCGTGCGAAAGGGATGGAGTGGGAGCCGGAGCGTGGAGTGAGATGCACCATGTGCTTTGATATGCGTTTCGAGCGTACCGCACTTTACGCCCATGAGCACGGATTTAATGTCATCAGCAGTTCGCTGGGGATTTCCCGCTGGAAAAACATGCAGCAGATTAACGACTGCGGGCACCGCGCCGCCGCGCCTTATGAAGGCATGCGCTATTGGGATTACAACTGGCGCAAACAGGGTGGCTCCGCTCGCATGATTGAAATCAGCAAGCGCGAACAGTTCTACCAGCAGGAATACTGCGGCTGCGTCTATTCCCTGCGCGACACCAACCTGCACCGGAAAGCCAATAACCGGCCGATGATTAAAATCGGCAAGCTGTTCTACGGCAAGGACGACGAGTCATCTCAGGCTTAACCCACTGAATGGTTGACACATTTTTGCATTAATTAACGGTTGCCCGTAGTAAGGGCAGCTGTTTTAATTTCCTCTTTAAATTATTACCAGAGGGAACTATGCAAAATAATACTCACGCTGGCGTCAGGGCTTACAACCCTATCACTCTAAAACTTTACGACTGGTGGGTGTTAAAGATCTCAAATCAGTACGCCTGGCGTTGCCCGACAGACACCGTTTTGCTCCCGCATTTCAAGGCCCACACCGGCGAAAATCATCTGGATATCGGCGTGGGAACGGGCTATTACCTGCCTCACCTGCCTGCCACCGTTGAACTTTCCCTGATGGATTTGAACACCAGCAGCCTGCAGGCGGCCTCGGCGAAAGCGGGCCACAGAATCAAAGACCATCTGCAGCATGACGTTTTTAAGCCCCTGCCGCAGAGCTGGCACGATCGTTTTGACTCCATCTCACTTTTCTATTTACTGCATTGCCTGCCCGGCTCGCTAAACGACAAAGCGCTGGCGATAGATAACATCGCCCGTACGCTTAAAACAGAAGGCACGCTCTTTGGCGCGACGATTCTGGGTGAAGGCGTGGCGCACAATGCTTTTGGCCGCAAGCTAATGAACGTTTATAACAAGAAAGGGATCTTTTCTAATCGGCAGGATTCAGCAGGGCTGCTCAGGGATGTTTTGACCGCGAGATTCGAACAGGTCGACGTAAAAATTGAAGGAACAGTCGCGTTATTTACCGCCAGCGGACGCCGCGATTAAGAGGGAAAATCCGGGAGCCTGCCGACATCGATCAGGCCCCGTAATCGTTCAAAGTAACCCAGAAGTACCCTGCATTTTCCCGAGCAGGTTTGAAATTTATAGCCAGCAACCCTGGACATTGCACGGATATATTCTGTTTGATTTTTAAGGCACTTAACGCAAATCAGGGCTTTGCAGTTTGCGTTAAGTGCGATTTCACTGCGGCTACACTAGTGAGAGCGCTTTCTTTGCCATTATTGCTCCGCCAGCCCGCGGTTTTTCAGCATCGGTTCGCTGTGCGGATCGTGCCCTCGCCAGTCGCGGTACAACGCTTCCAGATCGCTGCTGTTGCCTCTTGAGAGAATCGCTTCCCGGAAGCGCTGACCGTTTGCGGCGCTGAGCCCGCCCTGCTCCACAAACCACTGATAGCCGTCGTCCGCTAACATTTGCGTCCAGATATAGGCGTAGTAACCCGCCGCGTAGCCGCCGCCAAAAATATGGGCAAAATAGCTACTGCGGTAGCGAGGCGGCACCTCGGCCAGCTTGATGTGCTCTTTTTCCAGCGCTTCAGCTTCGAAGCGCGCCACATCGTCAATAGCCGTGTCTGGCGCCAGGCTGTGCCAGTTCATGTCCAGCAGCGCCGCCGCCAGCAGCTCGGTCATGTCATAGCCTTTGTTAAACTGCGCGGCGCGGAACAGTTTGCTGCGGAGCGACTCTGGCATTGGCTCGCCGGTCTGGTGATGCCGGGCATAATTGGCAAAGACCTCGGGATGGCTCGCCCAGTGCTCGTTAATTTGCGAAGGGAACTCCACAAAATCTCGCGGCGTGTTGGTCCCCGAAAGGCTCGCATAGCGCTGGGTAGCAAACAGGCCGTGCAGCGTATGGCCGAACTCGTGAAACAGCGTTATGACATCGTCCCATGAAATCAGGGCAGCCTCGCCGCTGGCCGGTTTGGTGTAGTTGCATACGTTGTAGATCACCGGCATGGCGTCAAACAGCGTGGATTGCTCGACAAAGTTCCCCATCCACGCCCCGCCGCCTTTGCTGTCTCTGGCGAAGAAATCACCGTAGAACAGCGCCATGCCGCGCCCATCGTTATCAAAAATCTCCCAGGTGCGCACATCCGGGTGGTAAGTCGGGATATCAAAACGTTCCACGAAACGCAGCCCGAAGAGCTGGCTGGCGGCCCAGAATACGCCGTTAGTCAGCACACCGTTGAGTTCAAAATACGGTTTAATCTGCCCTTCATCGAGATCGTACTTCGCACTACGCACCTGCTCGGCGTAAAACTGCCAGTCCCATGCCGTGGCCTGGAATCCCCCGTTCTGGGCATCAATAACGTCCTGAATGTCTTTCAGTTCGCGGCGCGCCCGCCCGGTGGCCGCAGGGACGATGTTCCGCATAAAGCGCAGCGCCGCATCGGGGGTTTTCGCCATCTGGTCGGCCATTTTCCAGGCCGCGTAGTTTTCAAAGCCCAAAAGCTGAGCTTGTGCAGCCCGCAGCGTAGCCAGGCGAGCGACGATGGCGCGAGTATCGTTCGCATCGTTGCGCTGGGCACGCGTCCAGCCAGCCTCAAAGAGCGCTTCTCGCGTGGCGCGGTCGCTCAGGCTTTGTAAAGCCGGCTGCTGGGTAAAATTCAGCAGCGGAAGCAGCCATTTCCCCGGCAGGCCTTTGTCAGCCGCAGCCTGCGCAGCAGCCGCAATTTCCGCGCTGGTCAGGCCGTTAAGCGCCTCAGCGTGGTCAACCACCAGACCACCGGCTTTATCCGCCGCATGAAGACGATTATTGAACTGGCTGGTGAGCTGGGCGCTCTCTTTGTTCAGCGCTTTCAGCTGCGTTTTATCCTGCTGGCTTAACGTGGCGCCCGCCAGCTTGAACGACTGCCAGGTCACCTCCACCAGCCGCAGGGATTCCGCATCCAGATTGAGGTCGTGGCGCTGCTGATAAACGCGATTCAGCCGGGCGAATAAGGTGTCGTTCAGGCGAATTTCATCGGCAAGCTCAGCCAGTTCGGTGGAGAACTCTTCATCAAGCTGCTGCAGGAAATCGCTGGTGTGCGCCGACGTCATGGCGTAGAACACGGTAGTCACGCGGCCCAACATCGCACCGGTTTTCTCCAGCGCCAGGTAAGTATTTTCAAACGTAGGCTCAGCCGGATCACCGGCAATGGCGGCGACTTCTGCACGCTTGATGCGCTTACCTTCATCGAAAGCCGGTCGGTAATGGTCGTTAGTTATCTCGTCGAAATGCGGGGCCTGATAAGGCAATAAACTCGGCTGGAAAAACGGGTTGCTCTGCAACATCCTCTACTCCCGGTGACCTGAAATGTGGGTTAGTTATAGCGCATTTAGCTTCGTTTCTTAAAAGAAAAACTAAGATTACCGTGGCCCGTTAGCGTGCTAAGGTAGTGCCGGACAAAAGCGTTGAGGAACAGAGAGATGATTGTACTGGTTACGGGTGCTACCGCGGGCTTTGGTGAAAGCATTACCCGCCGTTTCGTTAAGAATGGCCATAAGGTTATTGCCACCGGCCGCCGTCAGGAACGCCTGCTCGAGCTTAAAGAAGAGCTGGGTGACAACCTGTTTACGCTGCAGCTGGATGTGCGCAATCGCGCGGCAATAGAAGAAGCGCTGGCTTCCCTGCCGGCCGACTGGCAACAGATTGATATCCTGGTCAACAACGCCGGGCTGGCGCTGGGCATGGAGCCTGCGCATAAAGCCAACGTCGATGACTGGGAAAACATGATCGACACCAACAACAAAGGCCTGGTTTATATGACCCGCGCCGTGCTGCCGGGCATGGTCGAGCGCAATCGCGGCCACATTATTAACATCGGTTCCACCGCGGGCAGCTGGCCTTACGCCGGGGGCAACGTCTACGGGGCGACCAAAGCCTTCGTGCGCCAGTTCAGCCTGAACCTGCGCACCGACCTGCATAAAACGGCCGTTCGCGTGACGGATATCGAACCAGGCATGGTGGGCGGCACCGAGTTTTCCAACGTGCGCTTTAAGGGCGACGATGACAAAGCCGGCAAAACCTACGAAAACGCCAACGCGCTGACGCCGGAAGACGTTACCGAGGCCGTCTGGTGGGTGGCGACGTTACCGAAACACGTCAATATCAACACCCTGGAAATGATGCCGGTCAGCCAGACGTTTGCCGGTCTGAGCGTCCATCGCGAAGGGTAATTCTGGCGGAAGTCATGCTGAAACGGGGCCTTTGCAGCCCCGTTTTTTCATCTTACGGCACGCTAAAACGCGGAGCGATCAGGCCCGGCCCCAGCCAGCAACGATGATCAGCATCCCACAGAAAGCAATGGCCGCTCCGGTCCAGTCGTAAACGCTGAGCTTCACGCCGTCGACCACGCGCAGCCAGAGCAACGCCGTCACCACATAAACCCCGCCGTAGGCCGCATAGACGCGCCCGCTGGCCGCCGGATGCAGCGTCAAAAGCCAGACAAAAATCGCCAGCGACAGCGCCGCTGGCAGCAATAACAACGGAGAGCCGTTGCGTTTAAGCCATAGCCAGGGCAGAAAACAACCAATAATCTCCGCCAAAGCGGTGGCAAAAAATAGCAACGTTGTTTTGATCATATTGTCTTTTCTTCAGTAATAATGATGCCCACTAACTCTGACATTAGGCGCGAATCAGCCTCAATGATATGATTAGTTTTATTAAACTAAAAAGGAAATCGCAATGAACTCAATCCTTCGTAAGTCTTTGTCATGGATGCCGTTAGCCTTGCTGGGAGCTGCATTCATGGTTTCTATGCCAACCCAGGCCGATACTAACGTGATCGTTGTTCCGGGCGGAACGAACGGCGTCGGTGGTCAGGAGAACTCCCTGACCCGCCAGCGCGCAGCGGAAGAAAAAGAGCAGTGGAATGACACCCGTACCCTGCGCCAGAAGATCAACCGCCATAACGAAAAAGTGTTCGACCGTGAGTCGGCGCGCGGAGACAAAGACTGGGCCAAACAAGATGCCGCCCAGGATACCTTCGACAAATGCCAGCAGAGCGCCAACGTGAACGCCTACTGGGAGCCGAACACCCTGCGCTGCCTGGATCGCCGCACCGGCCGCGCGATCAATCCATAATAGTCCCCCTCTCAAACGAGGCTTCTGCTTAAGAAGCCTCACCATCATCAGCGCAAGGATCTGCTATGAGTAACGAACTGCCTATTCGTCTTCGCCCGCTTGAGCGCGAAGATCTCCGCTTCGTCCACCAACTGGACAATAACGCCAGCGTCATGCGCTACTGGTTTGAAGAGCCTTACGAAGCCTTCGTGGAGCTGTCTGACCTGTATGACAAACATATTCACGATCAGAGCGAGCGCCGCTTTGTCATCGACTGCAACGGCGTTAATGCCGGGCTGGTTGAGCTGGTCGAAATCGACCACATCCACCGCCGGGCGGAGTTTCAGATAATTATCACGCCGGAGTTCCAGGGCAAAGGGCTCGCCTCGCGCGCGGCCAAACTGGCCATGGAGTACGGTTTTACCGTGCTCAATCTCTATAAGCTCTACCTGATTGTCGATAAAGAGAATGAAAAAGCGGTACATATTTATAAAAAACTGGGCTTTATCGTGGAAGGCGAGCTGATCCACGAGTTCTTCATTAACGGCCAGTACCGCGATGCCATTCGGATGTGCATCTTCCAGCAGCAATTCCTGGCGCAGAAAACCCCGGAAAAAACCCTGCTTAAGCCGACGGCTCAGTAACCGCTTTTCACAGATGAATGCCGCCCTGCGTGAGCGTTCATCTGTCCTTCCCTGTTTCTCCCGCCAGCCTTCTTGCCGCTTCGTCTATTTTCCAGACAATCAGACGGGTTTTTTCTGCAAACCACTCAATCAGAACTAAAATAATAGGGCTGTAAAATTTTGCGTTTAAAAGGCAACGGCTATCAAATTCGTAGGCCCATCCAGATATTAATTATTGATCGTACAGATTATCGTTATCGGGCATACATATAACGGAGAGCAAAATGAGCAATTCTACTGACTTACACAATGCTTCCTCAGCGAGCGCAGGAAAGTGCCCATTTAACCACGGCCAGAGCACGGACATTGCCGGCGAGGGAACCAGCAACCAGGACTGGTGGCCGCACCAGTTACGCGTCGACCTGTTGAATCAACACTCCAATCGTTCCAACCCGCTGGATGAAAACTTCAGCTACCGCAAAGAATTTAGCAAACTCGATTATTACGCCCTGAAAGGCGACATCAAAGCGCTGTTAACGGATTCTCAATCCTGGTGGCCTGCCGACTGGGGCAGCTATATCGGTCTCTTTATCCGTATGGCGTGGCACAGTGCAGGAACCTATCGCTCCCGCGACGGTCGCGGTGGCTCCGGACGCGGTCAACAGCGTTTTGCGCCTCTTAACTCCTGGCCGGATAACGTCAGCCTCGATAAATCCCGTCGCCTGCTTTGGCCCATTAAACAAAAATATGGTCAGCAAATTTCCTGGGCAGACCTGATTATTCTCGCCGGTAACGTGGCGCTGGAAAATGCGGGCTTCCGCACCTTCGGCTTTGGTGCCGGGCGCGAAGATGTCTGGGAACCCGATCTCGACGTTAACTGGGGGGCAGAGAAAGAGTGGCTTGAGCACCGCCACCCGGAATCTCTGGCACAGGCTCCGCTCGGTGCGACCGAAATGGGTCTGATTTACGTCAACCCGGAAGGCCCTGAGCACAGCGGCGACCCGCTTTCCGCAGCGCCTGCTATTCGCGCCACCTTTGGCAACATGGGGATGGACGACGAAGAGATTGTCGCCCTGATTGCCGGGGGCCATACGCTCGGTAAAACCCACGGCTCTGCAGCCGCCACCCACGTTGGCGCAGACCCGGAAGATGCTCCGCTTGAGGCGCAGGGGCTTGGCTGGGCAAACAGCTACAATAGCGGCGTCGGCGCGGATGCCATAACCTCCGGCCTCGAAGTGGTCTGGACGCAAACGCCAACCCAGTGGAGCAACTACTTCTTCGAAAACCTGTTCGGCTACGACTGGGTACAAACCCGCAGCCCGGCAGGCGCCATTCAGTTTGAGGCGACCAACGGCCCGGATATCATTCCCGATCCGTTTGATCCGTCCAAAAAACGCAAACCAACGATGCTTGTAACTGACCTGACGCTGCGCTTCGATCCAGAGTTCGAGAAAATTTCTCGCCGCTTCCTGAACGATCCGCAGGCCTTCAACGAAGCCTTCGCCCGCGCCTGGTATAAACTGACGCACCGCGATATGGGGCCAAAAGCGCGCTACATCGGCCCGGAAGTGCCAAAAGAAGATCTGATTTGGCAGGATCCGTTGCCGAAAGCTACCCACGCGCCGTCCAGCGCCGATATCGACGCGCTGAAAAAAGCGATTGCGGATTCCGGCCTGTCCGTCAGCGAGCTGGTTTCGGTGGCATGGGCATCTGCCTCAACCTTCCGCGGAGGGGACAAACGCGGCGGTGCCAACGGGGCGCGGCTGGCACTTGCTCCGCAGCGCGGCTGGGAAGTGAACGCCGTGGCGGCCCGTGCTCTGCCTGTGCTTGAAGCAATTCAGAAGGCATCCGGCAAAGCGTCGCTGGCGGACATCATCGTGCTGGCCGGCGTGGTAGGCATTGAGAAGGCCAGCCACAGCAAAGTACCGTTCACGCCGGGGCGCGTGGACGCCACTCAGGAGCAGACCGACATCGAGTCCTTCGAGCTGCTGAAACCGGCCGCTGACGGCTTCCGAAACTATCGCCGCATTGCGAATGCCACCTCAACCGAAGCGCTGCTGATCGACAAGGCGCAGCAGCTGACGCTGACGGCTCCTGAGCTGACGGTCTTAATCGGCGGTTTGCGCGCGCTGGGCGTTAACTACGATGAAAGCCAGCACGGCGTGCTGACTTCTCGTCCGGGTGAGCTGACGAATGATTTCTTCGTCAATCTGCTGGATATGCGTACCGAGTGGAAAGCCGCTGACGCAGGCTCCGAAGTGTTTGAGGGCCGCGATCGCCTTAGCAGAGAAGTAAAATACACCGGCACCCGCGCCGATCTGGTCTTTGGCTCTAACGCCGTGCTGCGCTCCCTGGCGGAAGTGTATGCCAGCCAGGATGCCAAAGAGAAGTTCGTCAAAGACTTTATCGCCGCATGGACAAAGGTAATGAATCTCGACCGTTTCGACCTACAGCAGTAAAACGAAAGGGAGGCTTTTGGCCTCCCCCTGGTTTAACGCTATATGGGAAGGCATTTCGCCTTCCCTTTTTACTGCTTACTCTTCGCCGAAGTGGATCACGGTGCGAATCGATTTTCCTTCATGCATCAGGTCAAACGCTTCGTTGATCTTGTTCAGCGGCATGCGGTGAGTAATGAACGGATCCAAATTGATTTTGCCCGCCATTGCATCTTCTACCATGCCCGGCAGTTGAGTGCGGCCTTTAACGCCCCCGAACGCTGAGCCACGCCAGACGCGGCCAGTCACCAGCTGGAATGGGCGGGTTTTAATTTCCTGCCCCGCCCCGGCCACGCCGATAATCACGCTCTCGCCCCAGCCTTTGTGGCAGCATTCCAGCGCGGAACGCATCACGTTCACGTTGCCGATACATTCGAAGCTGTAATCCACGCCGCCGTCGGTCAGCTCAACGATCACATCCTGAATCGGCTTCTCGTGATCTTTCGGGTTAATGCAGTCGGTGGCGCCCATTTCACGCGCGAGGGTGAATTTTTCCGGATTGGTATCAACGGCAATGATTCGCCCGGCCTTAGCCTGCACCGCGCCCTGAATCACCGCCAGGCCGATCCCACCGAGACCAAATACCGCCACGGTATCGCCCTCTTTCACTTTTGCCGTGTTGTGCACCGCGCCGATGCCGGTGGTCACGCCACAGCCAAGCAGACACACTTTATCCAGCGGCGCCTGAGGGTTGACCTTAGCCAGAGAGATCTCCGCCACTACGGTGTATTCGCTGAAAGTGCTGGTACCCATGTAGTGATAAATTGGCTCGCCGTTGTAGGAGAAGCGGGTGGTGCCATCCGGCATCAGGCCTTTGCCCTGCGTGGCGCGAACGGCCTGGCAGAGGTTAGTTTTGCCGGATTTACAGAACTTACACTCGCGGCATTCTGCGGTATAGAGCGGAATAACGTGGTCGCCCGGCTTCAGGCTGGTCACGCCCTCGCCCACTTCCACCACGATGCCGCCGCCTTCGTGGCCCAGCACCGCCGGGAATACGCCTTCCGGATCGTCGCCGGACAGCGTGAAAGCATCGGTATGGCAAACGCCGGTGTGGGTGATTTTCACCAGCACCTCACCTTTTTGCGGTGGCGCAACGTCGATTTCCACAATTTCCAAAGGTTTACCCGGCCCAAAGGCCACCGCAGCACGTGATTTCATTGTTTTGTTCCTTTTGGTGGGGGTGTTTTTATTTTAGATAAGAGCGCAGCAAATTCCCGACCTCCGCCATCCGCAGCGCGCGCTGCTCTTCGGAGGTGTCGCCGGTGACCAGCTCGTCTTTAAGGTGAATTTCCATCATTTCGCCCATCAGGCCGTTGGCTGCCCCGCGAACGGCCGCGATCTGCTGCAAAATGGCGAGGCACGGATCGCCGTTTTCCAGCGCGCGCTCAAGCGCCTCGGCCTGGCCGCGAATGCGCCTGACGCGGGTCAAAATACGTTTTTTGTCTTCCGGAGAGTGTGGCATAACCGCCCCTTTGATACTGTAGGGGGGTATAGTAACGTAATTTTTAGGTTATTGACAATTTTAAATATTATCTAAATTTCAATGAATTAAGGACTCACACTAAAAGACATATGGAAGCATCCCGGCAAACCGGACCATTCACATTTAGAGATCTTCCGGGATACCGATTATGTCCCCGGAGGAGATCGCCATGCGCAAAGCCCGATTCACCGAACACCAGATCATCGCCGTTCTGAAGTCCATCGAAGCCGGGCGCACCGTTAAGGATATCTGCCGCGAGGCCGGGATCTCTGAAGCCTCGGATTACAACTGGAAAGCCCACGCAGAATGCCTTTATCGAACGGTTCAACCGCACGTACAGGACAGAAATACTGGATTTTTATCTGTTCAGAACGCTGAATGAAGGACGGGAAATTACAGAACGCTGGCTGGCTGAATATAACAGCGAGCGCCCTCATTAATCCCTGAATAACCTGACGCCGGAAGAATACCGGCTGATAACTGAAAACCCGGAAATCTCAAAAAGTGCGATCAACTAAAACGGGTGTGCTTACAGCAGGGTTTCGAAGGTTAATTACCTGCGGGCGAGACATTCCATAATTTGAACCCTACACGCCAATATTATGCAAAGTCAACCATTTTGACTGCACCGTTCCCCTTTTCATTGTGTTATACCGTTGCAACCTTTTTCAACTCCAAACAAACGATGTTACAGGATTTGCGTTATGGATAACTATCTGGATAAAAAACGATTTAACAACTATTACCTTATGCTTGCACAGCGAGAAGCAAATAGCCTCCAGCGCTACGCCAGACAGATTTCATCACTACATCTTAAAACCTTAGTTCCCCGACTTAACTTCAATAATGAAATTGATAAATTTATTGACGCACAAATAAAACAGATAACAACTGCAAAGAATGAACGTGAATGTAAAGAGTGCTTATTTAATATCAGGGAAGAAAAAAGACTTATCGAGCAGCAAAATACCGAACTAAAAATGGGTAGCACTAAAATCGTTGTTTCCGCAGAACTGGTGAATAAACTGGATGCGTGGGGCTATGTGATTAATGGGGTTGGGGTCGTTCTGAGCGGATTTCAGGTAATTGCAGGGGCTGGCATCACTATCGCATCTATAACTCATGGAAATATGATAGGGCTTACTGCTGGTTCGCTACTGATTTTACATGGGGTTAATGGACTTTATGAGGGGGTAACGAATATCTCGACAGGGCGATCTGACACGACTGGTGCAGTAAAAAAAGGCTATGTAAGAGTCGCTGAGTTTATGGGATTCAGTGACAAGGCAGGACTCTTGGCATACAGCGGTATGGATCTGGCCTTGTCTGGATACGGCCTGGCAAGACAAATCATGAAAGCTGATGCATGGCGATTATTCAGGCATTTACCGTCTGATTTCGTAAGAAACTATAAAAATATGAGCACAACCGCATTACTTATTGAAGGAGGCGGTGATGGAGTTGCACTCAAATCAATTGCGGATAGCTATAAATCTAACTGATTTATAATTTTATTATAATTTAAAAAAATCTTCGCCCCTAGCTTAAAAGGGGCGAAAACCTCAAGAACAAAAAATGAAAAGACACCAACAAAAATAATCCCATAGAACGAATCGACACCATCATTGATGTAACTAACAACACAGAAGGCTAAAATTAAAAGCCTCAAGAAAACGCCCCCCAAAAATGCTCTTCTTAACTGCCTCAATATAACAATATAAGATACGCCCTCCTTGTCTACCCAATGCGCTATAAATGCACTTTCCTTTTTGGTAAAGCCACGCGAGAATAAAACAGTTCGAATTTCTTCTTTGTCCATGACAGCTATATCCCTTTATAAAATCACACTATATAGTAACGTGTTATTATAATGAAATGTAGCGTTTTTGACTGCAACTTAATCAGCAAAAAACCTCCGTAATGCGGCAGGGTTCCATTATTCGCAGCATCAGAAAGCAAATTCAGAATTCTGATCGCGCCACAACCCTAAAAGCGGTCTCGGCCTTTTCCTCTTCTACACAAGAGACATTCACCAGTCCCTCATAAAACCGCTTCCAGTTACGCGACCATGAAGACTGGTGAAGATCCGGCAGGCGTTTCAGTATTGCCCGGTGAACGGTAGCTGACGATACGACGCTGACCCCGTTTCCCGCACCTAAAGGCCTATCATCTCCGACGGCGTATTCTGTCCCGCCTACCTAATGCCCGGCTCTATCGAAAAAAAAGCCCGTCGACTAAATGGCTTCCGATACTATTTTCACATCAGCAATAAACTCGATAGCCCCGCTCTTTAGCACGCGCTGATTCACTGTAGAAAAACTCAACGCCTGGCTCACCGGCAGCAGCGGGATCCCCGCCCCGATAACGACCGGGATCTGGGTGACAAACAGGCGCTGCAGCTCTCCGGCTTCGGCGAACCAGGCGGCAGTTTTACCTCCGCCTACCAGCCAGACATCTTTGCCTTTGGCGGCTTCGCGGGCTTGCGCGGTAATGTCGACGGCTTCGCCCTGTACCAGCGTGATATTTTGCCCTTCCGGCACCGATAGCGAACGGTGCGTGACGATAAATGCCGGGACATCGGCATAGGGCCAGGCCTCTGGCGAGTTTTCCAGGATCCAGCTGTAGGTTTCCGCCCCCATGATCACCGCCCCTACGGTCTGATAGAACTCATCGTATGGTGTGGCGTCATCCCCCAGCGGGAAGTTCATTAGCCAGTCCAACTGATGCTGCCGATCGGCAATGTAACCATCCAGCGTCGCCGCAACGTAATAGACTAAATTCGCCATGTTTTTCCCTCTCAGTCAGGCCATTATCCGACTGAGTGTACAGAGATAAAAACCTGTCGCCACTGCCAATTTTAGGCTTGCAGTTCTTCATCTCCTCGCGCCTGGCGGCGTATCACCTGCGGTGGCTGGCCGTAGGCACGAAGAAACGCCCGGCGCATTCTGTCCCGCTCGCCAAACCCGGTTTGCCGAGCCACTTCGTCGATGGAGCGGGCGCTGGTTTCAAGCAGCATACGGGCGGACTCCAGGCGCAAATGTTCGATCGCGCGAGCGGGCGACTGGCCGGTTTCAGCCTGAAAGCTGCGGCTAAACTGGCGGGGAGATAAATTCGCCACCGCCGCCAGCTCTTCCACGCTCAAGGCGTTTTCCAGGTGTGCGCGGGCGTAAGTCATCACTTTTTGAATACGATCAGATTTAGGCTCCAGTTCAAGAAGGGAGGAAAACTGAGACTGCCCACCGGCGCGCCGATGATAGAGCACCAGCTTCCTGGCGATGGTGCGGGCGATATCAGCCCCCAGATCGTCTTCAATCAGCGCCAGCGCAAGATCGATGGCCGCCGTCATCCCCGCAGAGGTCCAGTAAGGCCCGTCGCAAATAAAAATCTTATCTTCTTCCACGCTGATGCCCGGAAAACGCTGCTGCAGATCTCGCGCATACATCCAGTGCGTGGTGGCTCGCCGCCCCTCAAGCAACCCGGCTTCGGCCAATAAAAAGGTTCCGAGGCAGGCTGCGGCCACGCGGCGCGCATAGACCGCCGCCTGGCGAACAAAATCAATCGTCGCGGGGGAAGCCTGTTCCATCGTGGCGCCGAACAGCAGGAGATCGTACTGCGTATCCGCCATTGGCTCAGTCATCACCTCAAACCCTGCCGACGTAGGCACCCCGCCGCCCTGCTCAGACAGCAAATGCAGCTCATACACCGGCTCGCTCGCCATCAGGTTAGCCACTTCAAATGCCGTAATGACGGCGAATCCCATGGTGGAATACCCGGGGGTAACAACAAAACCGACCTTTTGCATGTGGCAGACCGCCGTGATTGATGGTGTCATAAAAAGACGGTTATATGACATTTGAGACACAAAAAGCCAGTGTTAATGTTGCTTTCGTCAATTAACCCCCTTTTCAGGAGCTACACAATGAGCAACACATCTACAGGCACAGCCCTCGTCACCGGGGCATCCGGCGGGATCGGCGCCGTCTACGCGGCCCGCCTGGCTAAACGCGGTTATAACCTGATTCTGGTGGCTCGCAACACGGACCGCCTGAACCAGGTCGCCCAGCGCATTCGTGAAGAAAGCGGGCAATCGGTGGAGGTTGTTCCCGCCGATCTGGGTAACGCGACAGAGCTGCAGCAGATCGAAACGCGGCTAAAAAACGACGAGTCTATTACGCTGCTGGTGAATAACGCGGGCTTTGGCTCAAAAGAAAGCGTGCTGGAAGCCAGCGTGGATGAAATGACCGCGATGATAGACCTCAACGTGACTGCGTTAACTCGCCTGACCTATGCGGCGGCCCCGGCAATGGCTGCCCGCCGGCACGGCACCATTATTAACATTGCTTCGGTCGTCGCTATTGCCCCTGAATTGCTGAACGGTGTTTACGGGGCCAGTAAAGCGTTCGTGCTGGCATTGAGTCACTCTTTGCAGCAGGAGCTGGCGGAGTCCGGCGTGCGCATTCAGGCCGTGCTGCCTGGCGCCACGGCCACGGATTTCTGGAATATTGCCGGCGTGGGCGGGCACGAAAATCTGCCGCAAAGCTGGGTGATGAGTACCGGAGATATGGTGGATGCCGCGCTGGTCGGCCTTGATGCCGGTGAAAAGGTGACCATTCCTTCGTTGCAGGATGGCCACGAATGGGATAACTGGGAGGCTGAACGCCGGGTGATTAGCTCGCATCTGAGCGCTTCTCAGCCAGCGCCGCGTTACACTCGCTAAGCAATCACGCTATTTTGCTCTACAGATGCCGCCCTCAGGCGGCATTTTTGCTGTTATCAACGCTAACTGTCGCTCAAATCACCTGCCTGTAAGAATATTTAAATGATAATGAGTATCATTTAAATATTTTATTTGTTAACATCCTGCCCGCGGTAAATTGATCGACATCAAGACTAACAGCCAGTGAAGGCTACCTCCGGGCAAAAGATATGCATAAAAAATTGATCCTTACGTCTTTGATAGCGTTAGCCAGCCTGGGCCTCAGCGCCTGCAGCCAAACCTCTCCCTCGCCTCAAGCGGCAAGCCATGTCGCCGTCACGCATGGGCAAATCATTGATTTACAAAGTGGCGAAACGCTGACAGAACGACAGCTGCTGGCCAAACTCGCCAGCGCTCAGCGGCTTATCGTCGGCGAAAAGCACGATAACGCCGAACATCACCAGATTGAGCTTTGGCTGCTGCAGAATCTGCAAAAAGAGCGTCCTCAGGGCAGCGTCCTGCTGGAGATGCTAACCGCCAGCCAACAGCCGCGCGTCACCCAGGTGAAGGCCTGGCTCAAAGAGGAGCCGCAGGTGCGGGACAGCCGCATTCAGGAACTGCTTCACTGGCAGAAAGGCTGGCCGTGGGAGATGTATGGCGGCGTCGTGACCGAAGCCCTGCACGCGCCCTCACCTTTACTCAACGCCAATATCAACCGCGATGAGATAATGCGTCTTTATAAAGACCCGCGCTTCCCGGAAGGGAAAAAATCAACCGTGCCCGCCGTACAGGCCGCGCTGAAAGAAACGATTATTGCCATGCACGGGGGCAACATCGAAGGCCAACAGCTGACGTCAATGCTGGCGATTCAGCAGCAGCGCGATCGCTATATGGCCCAACAGTTGCTGAGCGCCCCAACGCCCGCTTTACTGATTGCGGGCGGATATCATGCGTCCAGGAGCATCGGCGTGCCGCTGCATATGGAGGACTTGTCTCCCGCCTCGAAGCCGGTAGTGCTGATGCTGGCGGAAAAAGGCATGAATATCACGGCAGAGCAGGCTGATTATGTGTGGTTTGTTGCGCCTGCTCCGGCAAAACGGTAACCGTCGATGACAGACACGTTGACGCCTTCTCTGGCGGGCAGAAGCGGCACGGGTTTTACGCTGTCTCTGCTTCTCCACGGAGGCCTTTTTTTAGCGCTAATCTGGCAGGTGTCTGACACGCCCTCTGCCCTGGAGCCTGCGCCCGCCGTGATGCTGCAATGGGCCGACGATATCGAAGCCCCGCCGACACCAGTCCCGCTTCCGGTGGGCATTGCCCAGCAGGAGTCAGCGGCAGCAGAAGAAAAGCAGCAGGCTGAAGACAAGCAACAGCAGCCTTTGCCGATAGCCAAAGATGCGGTGATTGAAGTCACTCGTCGGAAAAAAGCTGCCGAAGGTGAAAAGAAAAAACCTCGCCCACCGCGCAACGTCAGGGAGCAAACCAGCGACAGCAGCCAGGCGGCCATCTCGACCAATGCCGCTCCTCAGCCCAGCGTGGTGTCCTCGCGTATTGCCGCGCCTTACCACAGTGATGCCGAGAAACAACACAGCCAGCAGGATAGCTGGGAGAGTCGGGTCAAAGGCCATCTCAACCGCTTCAAACGCTACCCCGGCGACGCCCGTCAGCGTGCCAGAACGGGCATCGCAGTGGTGACGTTTACCGTGGATGCTGCGGGCAAAGTTGTTGCCAGTTCTCTAACCGGTTCATCGGGAACGCGCTCGCTTGATCGGGAAGCCGTGGCCGTTTTAGAACGTGCCCAGCCGCTGCCGAAACCGCCCGTCGAGCGCTTAAAGGGAGGCGTGTATAACGTCACAATGCCAATCAATTTCGACCTGACGGAACTTAGCCGAAGCTAGCGCTAAGCCCCACAACCTGAACGTTAACTTTATGCTGAATATTCGGCAGGGCGCTCCATCGCCCGACATTAAGGACGCCTCATGGAAAAACTATGGAAAGCCACCCCGCTGCTCCTCGTCTGTTCGCTATCTGCCCGTTGGGCAATCGCCGACGCGCCGCAGCCCCCGGCTACGCCCAAAATTCCCCACCAGCTTATTGAGCATGGCGATGTTCGCGTGGATAACTATTTTTGGCTCAGGGATGACAGCCGCAGCGACGCGAAAGTGCTGCGTCATCTTGAGGAGGAGAATAATTACGCCCGCGAGGTACTGAAGCCGTCCGCAGCGTTAACGGACACGCTGTATCGGGAAATGGTGGCGCGAATGAGCCAGGAAAACCGCTCTGTACCCTTCCAGCGAAACGGTTATCGCTATCAGGATGTTTATCTGGCCGGGCAAGAATACGCCGTCAGCCAGCGGCAGCTCGTCGGGGGCGAAGGTGACTGGCAAACGCTGGTGGACGGCAACCTGCGTGCCAAAGGCCAGGCCTATTACCAGCTAAATGGCCTGGTCGTCAGTCAGGACAATCAGATGATGGCGATTGCCGAGGACACAACGGGCCGCCGCCAGTATCGCCTTTCGCTGCGCGATTTGAACAGCGGAAAATGGCTCCCGGATGCGATCGAAAACACCTCCGGGAATATGGTGTGGTCTAATGACGGGCGCTACCTGTTTTATATCCGCAATAATCCACAAACCCTGGTGCCCTCGCAGGTCTGGCGGCATCGTCCCGGCACGCCTGTTGCCGAGGACGTGCTGGTCTATCAAGAGGCTGACGGCGGCTATTATCTTGGGCTTTCCCGTTCGGCTTCGGACCGCTATTTAATCATCACGCTCAGTGCCAGCACCTCATCAGAAGCCCGCCTGATCGATGCGGATAAACCCGAAACACCCCCGGTACTTTTCGTCACCCGCAGGCCGGGGATTGAATATTATCTCGACCATTTTGAGGGAGAGTTCTACCTGCGTGCAAACCAGGAAAGCGCCAATTTTGGGCTGTATAAAAGCCACGCACCCGGCGACAAATGGCAGGCAGTGGTTGCGCCCCAACCCAATAAAATGGTGGAAGGATTCACCCTGTTTAAAGACTGGCTGGTGGTGGCTGAACGCCGGGACGGGCTGAGCCAGATACGCAAGATTAACTGGCTGAACCACAGTGAGCAGACGCTACAGTTTGATGACGCCAGCTATATGGCCTGGCTCGGCTATAACCCGGAGCCACAGGCCGGCAAGCTGCGCTATGGCTACTCTTCGATGACCACGCCCACCAGCGCTTATGAATGGGATCTGGCCAGCGGCGAACGTACCCTGCTAAAACGCCAGGAGGTCAATAACACCTCGCCGGAGAATTACCACAGCGAGCGGATCTGGATCGCCGCCCGCGACGGCGTGAAGGTGCCCGTCTCGCTGGTGTATAACAAAAAAATGTTCAAACCGGCCCACAGCCCGCTGCTGGTTTACGGCTATGGTGCCTACGGAATGAGCATGGATCCGGCCTTCAGCGCCAACAGACTCAGCCTTCTGGACCGCGGTTTTGTGTTCGCTATTGTGCACGTTCGCGGCGGGGGTGAGCTTGGCCAGCGTTGGTATCAGCAAGGGAAGCTGGAAAACAAGCCCAACAGCTTTAATGATTTTCTCGATGCAACCCACGGCCTGGTTAAGTTGGGCTTCGGGCAGGCTGGCAGACTTTACGCCATGGGCGGAAGCGCTGGCGGCTTGCTGATGGGCAACGTGATTAACCAGCAGCCCACACTCTTTAATGCCGTGGTGGCGCAGGTGCCGTTTGTGGATGTGGTGACAACCATGCTGGACGAATCCCTGCCGCTCACGGTGGGAGAATATGACGAATGGGGCAACCCACACCGTAAGACGGACTATCTGCGGCTCAAATCCTGGAGTCCTTACGACAACGTTAAGCCTTCGCACTACCCAAATCTGCTGGTGACCAGCGGCCTCAACGACTCGCAGGTGCAATACTGGGAGCCAGCAAAGTGGGTCGCGAAGCTGCGTGAAAACCAGCGGGGCTCCGGCAAAATCCTTCTGATGACCGAGATGCAGGCCGGGCACGGCGGTAAATCAGGCCGAATAAAACGCCTGGAGAATACCGCCCTCGAATACAGTTTTATTCTGGAGGCAGATAAACAGCACTAACCTGGAAGCCTTCCCTTAATGGGAAGGCCTACTCAGGCAACATAATAATAAAAATAACTTTTATTTTATTACAATACTTCAAGGACACGTATGAACGTTAATAAACTGGCCGTAACTCTCGGCTCGGGCATGTTATTGCTCAGCGCCAGCGGATTGGCAAAAAATAGTGATGAAATAACTAACGGGGACAAAAAAGGCTCGGCGGTATTTAGCCCACTTAATGTTTCCGCCGGAAATATTACCCGCGAACAAGAGGCGCTGGAAAAACCTGGCGCAACCAGCTCCCGCGCCACGGATAAAAACCTGCAATCTCTGGATGCCACGCTCCGCAGTATGCCTGGCACCTATACCCAAATCGATCCTGGCCAGGGGACGGTGAGCGTGAACATTCGCGGGATGAGCGGTTTTGGCCGGGTTAACACAATGGTGGACGGCATTACCCAAAGCTTTTACGGCACCACAACGTCCGGCACTACCGTTCACGGCTCCACTAACAACCAGGCCGGGGTGCTTATCGACCCGAATTTCCTGGTCGGCGTGGACGTTACGCGTGGGGACAGCAGTGGTTCTGCGGGAATCAACGCCCTTGCCGGCAGCGCAAACATGCGCACCCTCGGCGTCGATGACGTGATTTTTAAGGGGAATGATTACGGGTTGCGGTCGCGCTTCTCGGTGGGCAGCAACGGGATCGGGCGCAGCGGGATGATTGCGTCGGCCGGAAGAACAGACGCCTTTAGCGACACCGGGAGCTTGGGCGCAATGGCCGCCATCAGCGGCAGTTCTATTTATTCTAATTTCTCGAACGGCTCAGGCATTAATAGTGAAGAGTTTGGTTACGATAAATTCATGAAGCAGAACCCGAAATCCCAGCTTTATAAAATGGATATTAAGCCCAACGAATTTAATAGTGTCGAACTGTCGGCGAGAACCTATGAAAATAGATTCTCCCGCCGGGACATCACCAGCGACGATTATTATATTAAATATCACTATGCCCCGTTCTCTGAGCTAATTGATTTTAACGTCGCGGCCAGCACCAGCCGCGGCGATCAGAAATACCGGGATGATTCGTTGTTTACTTTTTACAGCACCTCCGCGCAAAACCGTTCCGATGCGCTGGATATAAACAATACCAGCCGTTTTAGCCTGGGCGATAACGATCTGGCGTTTACGCTGGGCAGTAAGCTAATGCGCACCCGTTACACCAGGCTTATTAATGCCGCCGCAGGGGATGAGAAAACCAACCAGGAGGCTATAGAAAACAATCCATTCGCACCTTCCGGGCGGCAGGATATTTCGGCGTTATACACCGGACTGCAGGTGACGCGCGGTATCTGGCAGGCGGATCTTAACCTCAACTACACGCGCAACCGAATTACCGGGCATAAGCCGCCCTGTGACGAACGCGTTGTCTGCGTCCCCCAGGGAAGTTATGACGTTGACCAACGAGAAAGTGGTTTTAACCCATCGGTCCAGCTGTCGGCCCAGGCTACGCCGTGGCTTCAGCCATTTGTCGGCTACAGTAAATCGATGCGTGCGCCAAATATTCAGGAGATGTTTTTCTCCAACTCCGGCGGCGCATCCATGAACCCGTTCTTAAAACCTGAACTCGCGGAAACCTGGCAGGCCGGATTTAATATCGACACCAAAGATCTGCTCGTTCAGCAGGACTCGCTGCGCTTTAAGGCGCTGGGCTATCGCAGCAAGATCCAGAACTATATTTTCAGCGAATCTTACCAGGTCTGCTCCAGCGGGAGAAAATGCAGCATGTCCGAGGTCATTGGCAACGACTGGGCAGACATGAGCGACGACTACAGCGACAATATGTACATTTACGTGAACTCTGCCACCGGCGTCACCGCCCAGGGCGTTGAGCTGGAGATGGACTACGACGCAGGCTTCGCCTTCACCCGTCTCTCCTTTAGCCAGCAGTTGACCGACCAGCCCACGTCCATCGCCAGCACCTACTTCGGCGCAGGGGACATGACCGAGCTGCCGAGAAAGTACATGACGCTGGATGCCGGGGTACGTTTCTTCGATGAGGCGCTGACCCTCGGGACGATAGTCAAATACACCGGAAAAGCACGGCGGCTGTCGCCTGATTTTGAAACCGATGAGCACACCGGCGCCATCATAAAAGAGGATTTGCCGCAGATCCCAACGATTATCGATCTCTACGGCACCTACGAGGTGAACCGCAATCTGATGCTGAAGCTTACGGTGCAAAACCTGATGAACCGGGATTACTCCGAGGCGCTGAACAAGCTCAATATGATGCCAGGGCCAGGGGATGATGCCAGCCGGGCGAATACCGCCCGCGGCAGAACCTGGATTTTTGGTGGCGAAGTTCGCTTCTGATTGTCAGCCCATCGCCCGGTTTTAGGCCGGGCGATGGGTAATTAGCGGTATTTCATCTTCTGCAAGTCTTCAATCAGACCGGGTCCTGATGGCCGCCAGCCTGTTTTCTGCTGCGTGATGGCGCTGGAGGCCGACATGTCGTGGGCGGCAAAATTTCCCAGCCAGCCAAAATGATCGCTGGCTTTGTCGGCGGCAATGCTGCGTACCGGCACACCAAGCCCCTGCCCGATCGTTTCGGCGATCGTTTTAGTCGCGATCCCTTCTTCCGCCACGGCGTTGTAGCGCTCCCCGGCCACGCCTCTCTCCACCGCCTAAACATACAGACGGGCAGCATCGCTCAGATGCACCGCCGACCAGCGGTTTTTGCCTTCGTCAACATATGCCGCCACGCCTTTGTCGCGAGCCAGCTCAATAAGCGGCGTAATTAGCCCCTGCCTGAAGGTGTCATGCACCTGTGGCAGCCGCACAAACGAGGCGATAACGCCACGCTCAAGCAGGCTGGCATCGGCAATTTCCGTGGCCTTGCGTGGGTTTGGCGTCTGAAGGTTATACCCCGCTTCCGTCGCCGGTTGGCCCGGTTCAGTGGCGCCCATTGCCACAAAGGAGGTGATCACCATCGGGCGAACCGAGCCCACCAGCGCGTCCCCCATGGCAGTAATCACTTTCCCGTCCGCCTCGCAGTTGGCGACAAAGTTAGAGAAATCATGATTAAACGCAGTGTGAATCACGGCATCAGCAAGATCTGCCCCGTGCTGCAGGCTGGCGAGGTCATCCAGATCGCCATAATGTGCTTTTGCGCCCCAGGCTGATAAAGCCTCGGCTCCGCGCTGAGAACGCGTTAACCCCAGTACCTGATGCCCGGCGGCGAGCAGCCGTTGCACGATGGCCGAGCCAAGAAAACCGGTCGCACCGGTGACAAAAATACGCATAGTCATTACCCCAAAACGTCACTGAGGACTGAGTTGCCGTCCGACGGGATTTACTGTAAACAGGGGAAGAAAGACGAACAATGTTCAAAAGTCGCCATTTTTGGTCTCATCGTCTGGAGTTGCTATGGATCCGCTGTCTGAACTGCTTTCTCTGCTGAAACCCCAGAGCTATGCCTCCGGCGGCGTGGCGCTGCATGAAGGTATGGCCATTCAGTGGCCTGAGCATGCCGGCATCAAGTGTTATGCCGTGGTGTCAGGCCGCTGCTGGCTTTCGGTTGAGGGTATGAACGAGCCGCTGCTGCTACAGGCGGGGGACTGTTATCTCCTGCCGCCGGGGCCGCCTTTTTGCCTCGCGACCGGGCTTGATGCCGCACCTGTAGATTTCTACACGCTGCGCCAGGCGGGCAAGCTGGGGCCTGACGTTGTCCCCGGCCAGCAGGAAAGCTGTTTCCTGGTCGGCGGCCATTTTGTGCTGAGCGGGGAAGCGGCCGATCTGCTGCTGAGTTCTTTGCCGCCGGTGGTCTGCATTCAGAAACCTGAAAGTAAGGCCGCCATGCGCTGGGCGCTGGATCAAATGTCCGATGAAGTCCGCCAGCCTCGCCCCGGTAGCGCGCTTATTATTCAGCAGCTTGCGTGGATGCTGCTGATTCAGGCTTTGAGGCTGCACTTAGCTCAGCAACCCGCCGTGGGCTGGCTGTATGCGCTGGCGGATAAACAGCTTAGTCTGGCCCTGACCTGCATGCATAAAGAGCCCGCTTTCAACTGGACGCTGGAAAAACTGGCTGAGCGCGTGGGAATGTCGCGGTCGGCGTTTGCCGCCCGGTTCAAAGCGGTGACGGGCGCATCCGCTATCGATTACCTGACGCGCTGGCGCATGATGCTGGCCTGCGACAGGCTGCGCCAGTCGGGTGATTCCCTGGCGCGTATTGCGGTGGCATTGGGGTATGAATCTGAAAGCGCGTTCGGTAAAGCTTTTAAGCGGGTGATGGGCTGCTCACCCCGGCAGTATTCAAAAGGCTAGCGGCTGGCGCTCAGGGCCGCTGGCGCTTGCCGGGCATCATCCGCAGCAGCGTATTGTCTTTCCAGACGTAATGGTGAAACAGCGCGCCGAAGGCGTGGATGCCAATCACGAAATAGCCGGTGTTGGCGAGGAGTTCATGCCAGGACTTGAGACTAAACTCCATGTCTTCGTCCGGCACCGCCGCCACCGGCATGTTTAACCCAAAGGCCACCCAGTCACTGCCGCGATAGTACATTGCCAGGAAGCCCAGCACCGGCAGCGCAATAAACATCAGATAGACAATCGTGTGGACCAGATGAGAGATGCCGATCGCCGCCGGATGCGGCTTTGGCACAATGGCCGGGGCGCGGTATTTGATGCGAACCAGCAGACGGGCAACCATCAACCCCAGCACGGAAATGCCGCAGGTGAAATGAATGGCGTTGATCAGTGGCCGGTAGCTGCGCGGGGCAAAGCCACGCAGCTCCATGGCGCAATAAGCCCCCACGACCAGCAGAAAAACCAGCCAGTGGATCGAAATCTGTACCGAGGTATATTTAGTCCGCATGAGAGACCCTGCCCTGAAATTACGTTGAATGCCAGGATAACGAAGAAACATTAAAAGAGTATTAACATCAACATATTATGGGCGTTAATTTGTTTCAGCGTGTGATTTTTTAGCCATAACGTTTATCAGGGCAAGATCGAGGGATTACAGCCCCCGCTGGCGAATCAATGCGCTTAGCGCCATGTCCTGCTGGAGCGCATGCCAGGCGGCCATCACATGCGGGGGAATATCGACGTGAACGATAAAGTCCCGCCCCTGCGGGCCATAGCCGGTTGCGTCGTCACGTAAGCGAGGGATTTCACCCAGCGCCAGCGAAACGTAGCGCTCAATCGGCCATAAACCTTCAGCTTCTCCGGCAAAAACAGTGCCCTGTTCTCCCTCGACTAATTCAGGAGCCACACCGGGCCAGCTTAGCCATTCCGGCGCCTGCGCGTCGCCCTGCCAAACCCGAGCAAAAGTCGCCACGGTGCGGCGCTGCATGGTCGGATCCTGAATAATCAGCACACGCTCGGGGCTCAGGCCATGTTCGGCCATTTTCTCCACGCTAAACCGCGCGTTTTCCCCACAGTTGGTCGATTTCTCTTCGGTAATAATTTTCTCGTTCGGGACTTTCCAGAACTGGTGGGCAATGTCCTGGATGATCGCCGCTTCGGCACGGCCGGTGGTTGGAATCGTGTTGTAGCGCGGGTGGCGAGCAATTTCCGCGTAGAGGTATGTTGTGGAATGGCCTATGCCGCCGGCGATGAGCAGCGGTTTTTCACTGTTGGCGGCAAACTCACACGCGGCCTCGAGGGTTGGGATCACGGCGTTACCGGCCAGGATAATCAGATCGGCATCCTGTGCCTGCGGCGCGCCTGTAAAATCGCTTTGCGCCAGCCACTGGCCGAGCGTATTAACGGCCTGAATTGTCGGCTGACTCAAGGTTGGAGATGTCATCATGAGCGGGATCCTCCCGGTTAAAAACCAGCGTGTAGCCTAGCCCGGTCAAGGCTATACGCCAATCAGATGCGACTGAAAGGGCTGTTTCAGGCTGCCAGCGACTTGCGCAGCAGCAGGCGGTAATCGTCCGTGTCGCCCTTCGGCTCAATCTCAATAAGCTGATAGCCGTTTTTAAGCAGCATCATTAGCATGCCGCAAAATTTGTTGCGAGTTTTCACGGTCAGCGTGCAGAAGCCCTGTTCCATCGCCCATTTTTCCTGCTCGACCAGTAAAGCCTGAGCGACGCCGTCCCGCCTGAACTCAGGTAAAACGCCGCCGAGCCAGCTGTAAAACGCCGTCTCACCGAGCGCGTAGCCGAGCTTAAACCCGGCGGGAACGCCGTTGACACAGGCGATAAGCTGGCTGGTTTGGTTCGTTGCGAGACGAGTCTGAAGATCCGCCACGCTTTTACAATCATCAAATTCGGGCAGGCGGTGGTAAAGCGCGAGGATCTCCTCCAGCGAGGCATGCCGCACCGTCAGGCCAACGCCCTGAAAAGTCATACCCTGATAAGGTTTTGCCCGGCAGGCCGTAAGCCGACTGGCTAAATCCCCGACGTGCAGCTCAAGCTGGTGGTTGTCCGGGTCAAGAAAGTAGAAGGAATGCCCTTCGCTGCGGTTGTCTTTCCAGACCCGCGCGCCTTGCTGTTCCAGCGCCTTAACCGTTCGGGGAAAGGCCTCTGCGCTCACGCTGAACGCGTAGTGGGTATAATGCGCGGGCCGCTCACCGGCCTTTGCGTCCAGAGCAAGACACAGCCATAAGTCACCGCAGGAAAGATAAGCCCCGGCGTCCCAGCGCGCATGCAGCCTGATGCCCGGCAGGCTTTGATAAAACGCCAGACTCCGCGCCAGATCGCGCACCGCAAGCGTCAGGTGATTCAGGCCGGTTAGCATGATTATTCCTTATTTTTGGCCTGCCAGTTAGCCCAGGGGCTGTCCGCAGGTAAGTCGTTTTCGGTCTCAGGCTCATCCAGAGAGGCGATGTACATCTCTTCCACTTCTTTGCGCGCCCAGGGCGTACGGCGCAGGAACTTCAGGCTGGACTTAATGGTGGGATCGCTTTTAAAGCAGTTGATATTTACCTGCCGCGCCATTTCGGCCCAGCCGTAACGTTCGACCAGAGCGTTAAGCAACGCTTCAAGCGTCACGCCGTGCAGCGGATCTTTTGAACTCATGTTTTTTCCGGCTATTTCGTCAATTTGCGCACACCTTACTGATTCTAAAGGCATGGCGCAACAGCGTGCGGAGCGAAACTAAAAGAAGTGAGAGGCGGCCCATTGCTGAGCCGCGAGAGGTAAATCAGAAAGTTTCCCAGTTATCGGCAGACGCCGTCGCCGGGCGCGGCGGGGCAGATGTTGGAGACGAAATAACGGGATGTTTTTGCGGCGCAGCGGCGAAGCTTGTCGTCAGCCGGAAGGTACCGACCGCCTCCGTCAGGCGAGCGGCCTGCTCTTCCAGAGAAACGGCGGCGGCTGACGCCTCCTCCACCAGTGAGGCATTTTGCTGCGTGACGTTATCCATTTCGTGTATCGCCTGCCCAACCTGCTGAATGCCCCGGCTTTGCTCATCCGAAGCGGCGGCAATTTCCAGCATAATATCGGTCACGCGGCGAACGGCTTCCACAATCCCGGTCACGGTGGTACCGGCCTGCTCCACCTGGCGGGAGCCGCTGTCGATCAGCGACACGGATTCGCTGATAAGCCCCTCGATCTCTTTTGCCGCCTGGGCGCTACGCTGTGCCAGCGTTCGCACCTCGCTTGCCACCACGGCGAAACCTCGCCCCTGTTCCCCCGCCTTTGCCGCTTCCACAGCGGCGTTCAGCGCCAGAATGTTGGTCTGGAAAGCGATGCTGTTAATCACCGCGGTGATCTCAGAGATTTTCTTCGAACTGGCTGAAATGTTGTCCATGGTGCTGACCACGCCCGACACAATACGCCCGCCGTCGCTGGCTTTCTGGGAGGCATCTTCCGCAAGCTTTGTCGCGTGGTGGGCGTTGTCGGCGTTTTGTTTCACCGTGGCGGTCAACTGCTCCATGCTGGCGGCGGTCTGTTCAATGGCCGCCGCCTGCTGCTCGGTGCGGGAAGAGAGATCGGTATTGCCGGCGGAAATTTCACTCGAGCCCTGATAGATAGCCTCGGCACCTTCGCGCACCGTGCTGACTGTGCTGACCAGTTGCTGCTGCATATGCTGCAGGTGCTGGCTGAGTTTGCCAATTTCGCTGTTGCCGGTCGCCTCTGCTGGCAGCGTCAAATCCCCCCCGGAGATGTGCTCGATTCGCTTCGCGGCGCGCTGCAGCGGGCCAATCACCACGCGACGTAGCATGATGAAGGTGAACACGGTCATAAACAGCGCAATCGCAAAGGCCCCGGCCATCAACGCCACGCTGGTGCGGGTGCGGCTGTCGGCCTGTTCTCTCAGGGCGTTTGCGCGGTCGGTGCGAATATTGACGGCCTGCTGCAGTTTGGCATCGTAATCGCCGTCCAGCTTGCGCACCACTTCGCTTTCATGGGTGATGATCGCCTCAAACATGCCGTTTTTGGCGAACTTCAGCATTGGCTTCATCCCTTTTTCAAGGTAGGCGGCAAAGTCATCCTGCAGCACTTTGTCCAGTGCCTGGTCTGCCTGCGTTTTTACCTTGCGGGCCATATAGGCGCTGAAGCCAGCCTGCGCCTGTTTGATAAGCCCTTCGGCATTGGCCACGTTCTGCTTAACCTGATCCATATCCGCCACGCGGCTTGCGGCTCCGGCGTTGATCAGATTGATACGTGCCGTACGCAGGTGGTTGGCGCTGTCCGCCAGCCCCATTCGCACCTGGATTTCTTCGGTGACGTCCTGAAGCGCACGGTCACTCTGAATGAGAAAATAGCTGGCGAAACCGATGCATAGCGCAAACAGCAGCAGAATGCCGCCGAGGATAGAGGAAAACAGCGGCACCAGCCGGATGTGATGCCAGAAGCGCACGCCGTTTTGTGGGGTCAGAGTTTTTATCGACATGTCCGTGACTCTCTTTGTATGGGGAATTCCCTTCAAAGGTCATCGGCCCCGGCGCAGAAAAACATTACGCGCCACGTCACAGATTTGCGTTAATGAAGCTCACAGAAGTCCCGGAGAGTTAAGTGGATCACAGGTTTGTACCAGCCGCTGTTCTGCCGCCCTTTCAGCGATGAATATTTTTGATATCAACCGGCTGTCCAAACAGGAAGCCCTGAATTTCGGTACACCCTTCTTCCTCCAGAATACGTAACTGCTCGTTGGTTTCCACTCCTTCGGCGATTAGCGGCGTATTGATGGAGTTGCCGAGCGAAATGATCGCCCGAACGAAGGAACGCGCCTGGAAGTTACTTTCAACGTTCGTCAGGAAGCTGCGATCCAGCTTGATGACGTCAAAATGGAATTCCCGCAGCGTGCTCAAAGAAGAATATCCGGTACCAAAATCATCCAGCGCAATGCTGATCCCCATTTTCTGGAACTGATGCAGGATATTAAACGTCAGCTTTTTATTAATGATGAACGCCGTCTCCGTCACCTCAAACTCAAGCAGCGTTATTGGCCACGCCGTTCGCATGAGAATGTCACGGACATTGTCGATAAAGCTGAGATTACGCAGCTGCACTGGAGAAATATTGATCGAGATTTTTTTGTCCAGCTTGTTGGCAAGCGACTCTTTACATACCGTTTCAATCACCCAATAGCCCAGCGGAACAATGGCCCCGCTTTCCTCGGCAATAGGGATAAATTCATCAGGGGGAATCAGTCCTTGCTCCGGGTGATTCCAGCGAAGCAGCGCCTCATAGCCGGTAATCGCCTTATCTTTCAGCGAGCGTTTCTCCTGGTAATGAATGAAGAACTGCCCTTCTTTGATCCCACGGCGAATATCCGCGGCCATCAGGTTACGCAGCCGCGTTTTTTCGTCCATGTCTTTTTCATACCAGCAGATCTTGTTATCCAGATTAGCTTTGGCACGGTACATCGCCAGATCTGAATTGCTGATAAGCGTATTGATGTCCGTGGCGTCATCCGGGTAAACCGCCACGCCGATACTGGCGCTAACGGTAATTTCGCTGTGGGCAAAAATCTGTTTGCCGACAAAACAGCTGTGCAAGCGCTCGGTGAAATTACGCAGTTCGTCGTCGTGGTTGTAAGGCTTCGCGGCGACAAATTCGTCGCCACCAAAGCGGGCAACTATCTCATCTTTTTCCATCGCTTTAACCACTGAGGACGAAACCCGCTGCAAAAGCTGGTCACCCACCAGATGCCCTTCGGTATCGTTGATCTCTTTGAATTTATCGAGATCAACCGTGCAAATAGCAATGTGGTTATAGTCAGACTCAGCGAACAGTTTCTCCACAAAACTGAAGAATTCGACTCGGTTAGGGAGCCCGGTCAGCGCATCGTAGCGAGCAAGCCACGAGATTTTGTCGATCACGACCTTCTGCTCGCTAATATCCCGCGTAATTTTGGCATAGCCCAACAACGTGTGATGCTCATCATAGATGGCATCAATCACCACATGAGCCCAAAACCGGCTGCCATCCTTGCGATAGCGCCAGCCTTCCCCTTCAAATTTTCCATTTTTAAGTGCGATATTCAGATTACGCTCGGGCAGCCCGTTTTTTTGCTCCGCATCGCTGTAGAAAACGCCAAAAAACTGCCCCACAATCTCCTCGCGCAGATATCCCTTCGCTCGCAGCGCCCCCTCGTTCCAGGTGGCTACGGTGCCATCAACGTTCAGCATGTAGATAGCGTAGTCTTTTACGCTCTCCACAAAGTGACGATAGGCGATATCAGTTAAGCTTTCAGTACGCATCTTACCCTTGAGTTAATTGTGGTTATTTTGTTAATAAAAAGAATAATTTATCGCATTATCGGCGGCGGAGCCACGAAGCTTTAAGCCCGTTATCGCCTGTAGCCGATCATTTTTCCCGCTTCACTCGTTGCAGATAGTTTTCCAGTTGCTGGGTGACTTCCAGGCTGAGGGCATACTGATCGTCCCCCACATGATAAACATAGTTGCTTAGCCGCCGGAGATCCCGGTATATCGTCCGTTCGCTTACGCCAAATTTACTGGCCAGTTGATGGCGGGACACGCGCTCACAGCTCAGCATTTCACAAAAAATACCGGCAATTCTGTTGGCAAGCTGCGTGCTTTTTTCGGGGGGGGTCATGGGTGTTTCTCCTGCAAGTCGGTGTCAGGAATGTTAGCGCGAACAAATGACAGGTCGTGTCAGCCATTGACAGAATATATCGCGCGTCTGCTGGGTAATTATTACGCAACATTATGACAAGACTAGATTTTTTTGAACGAAAATTAACACACGTGGAGATCGGACAACATATTGACGGCTTTGCAGGGTATAATCGCGCCTCACAATAAGTAGGCAGACTATGACCGTGAGTAAACATCGGGTAACAAGGCCAGATGAAATTGAGATGAAACAACGGGCCTGGCGTCAGGCACGACGGGCCATCCTGAGCGGCAGACCCGATGTCGCGCCGCTGACGCCTCCCTCGACGCTGTACGAAGAATTGGCCATCGGCTACCACATCCGCCAGCTCACGCGGCTACAAAAATGGTTTACCGACCGGGGGCTTCCCCTCCCCGAGTAAATACCGCATTGCGCAACGGGGTAAAATCATCAGGCCTTCTTCGCGCTGGTGCGCAAGGCAGCAAGCAAGCGCCGGCGTTAACTCCGCATCATTTATAACGACAAAACCGTGGCGTACATACCAGGGGCCATTCCAGCTCACATCTCTGTAAGTTGTCAGTGTGATTTGGCTTACGCCAAGCGCCTGCCCCATGCGTTTGACCTCAGCCAGCAGCATAGCCCCTACGCCCTGACGCTGAAAATCCGGGTGGGTAGATATCTCCGCCAGATAAAGCGAATCCTCGTGCCGCTCGCAGTAGCAAAAACCCTGGATCCTGCCGTCGCTCCCGACGACCTTCCAGGCGAGCTTATTTTCGATGGCAGAGGCGTGAGTCTGCTTGCTCGTTACCCCAGCGGAGGCTAAAAAAGCCAGTTCAGGCACGGCAAGAAAGCGGTGCGCAGCGGCTGTCTCAACGCGCTGCAGCTCTTCAATATCCCTAATATCACTGGCATACAACATCAGTATTCCCTTCATTGATTGGCATTAATGCCAGGCATTTTAACAGCCTGCTGCCGTGAATCCTGGCCGTTTCGTTGATGGCCGATTGACGTTAGCGCTTCCACAAATGTTAATCAGGAGTAAACTAAAGGTAAGCAACTCATCTGTGTTATTGCGCAATCAACCATAACAAGTGACACCTGCCATATGAAATTCAAATCGGCGATTAAGCCTTACCAGGCCGCAGCGGGCGGCTGGGGTTCTCTCGAAGCGACCACCCGCTTCGTCATCGACAGCAAACATGCCCTGAAAAACCTGCGCAACCTGATGCGCATGAACAAAGCCAAAGGCTTTGATTGCCCGGGCTGCGCCTGGGGGGATGATAACAAAAGCACCTTTAGCTTCTGCGAAAATGGCGCCAAAGCCGTCACCTGGGAAGCGACTCGCCGCTTTATCGACAGCGATTTTTTTGCCCAGCACAGCGTCAGCAAACTCTATCAGCAAAGCGACTACTTCCTTGAATATCAGGGCCGCCTGACTGAACCGCTCAGCTACAATCCACAAACCGATCGCTACGAGCCTATCAGTTGGGCCAGCGCGCTTAGCCTGATTGCGCAACATATTCAGGCGATGGATAACCCCAACCAGATTGAACTTTACACCTCCGGCCGCGCCAGCAATGAGGCCTCTTATCTTTATCAACTTTTTGGCCGCATGCTGGGTACAAACAATTTCCCGGATTGCTCAAACATGTGCCATGAAGCCAGCGGCAGCGGGCTAAAACGCAGTATCGGCGTCGGGAAAGGCACTATTCGGCTGGATGATTTCGACAAAGCCGATGCCATTTTTGTGTTTGGTCAGAATCCCGGCACCAACCACCCGCGAATGCTGCACAGCCTGCGCCATGCGGCAGAAAACGGGGCGCAAATAGTCACCTTCAATACGCTGCGCGAGCGCGGCCTGGAACGCTTCGCCGATCCGCAAAAACCGCTGGAAGTGATCACCCCGCTGGCGGGCACCATCAGCACCAACTACTACCAGCCAAATCTGGGCGGCGACATGGCGGCGGTACGCGGCATGGCAAAAGCCCTGCTGGAAACCCATCGTCGCCTCATCACCGAAGGTGAAGACGGCGTGTTTGACCTGGCGTTTATCGATGCCCATACCCACGGCGTTGAAGCCTGGTTTACCGCCATCGATGAAACCAGCTGGGAGAAAATTACCCGGCAGTCCGGCCTGAGCGAACTCCAGCTTCGCGACGCCGCGGCTATCTGGCAGCATTCAAAGCGGGTGATTTTCACCTGGGCTATGGGCATCACCCAGCACAAACACTCGCTGAATACCGTGCGGGAAATCGTTAACCTGCAGCTGCTGGGCGGCCATTTAGGCCGTCCGGGTGCGGGCCTTTGCCCCGTGCGCGGCCACAGTAACGTGCAGGGCAACCGCACGATGGGGATCGATGAAAAGCCGCCGGTAAGCCTGCTCGATAACCTGGCCAAACACTTTGATTTTACGCCTCCGCGCGAACATGGCCACAATACCGTTGAAGCCCTGGCTGCGATGCTGCGCGACGAAATCAAAGTGCTGATTGCGCTTGGCGGCAACCTCGCCGCTGCGGCGCCGGACAGCCCGCGCACGGAAGAGGCCATCAGCCGCTGCGGCCTGACCGTGTTCATCAGCACCAAGCTGAACCGCAGCCATCTGGTGCCGGGTCAAGCCTCGCTGATCCTGCCGACGCTTGGCCGTACCGAAGAAGACATGCAGGTTTCTGGCCGCCAGTTTGTCACCGTCGAAGACTCCTTTAGCATGGTTCACGCCTCCGAAGGCATCGGCAAGCCGATTGCGGACACCCAGCGCTCTGAAACCGCGATTGTGGCCAGCATCGCTGATGCCGTTCTGGGCAGAAGCAAACTGGACTGGCTGGCGCTGGCCGACGACTACAACCTGATTCGCGATCACATCGCCGCCACATTACCTGGCTTTAAAGATTTCAATCAGCGCTGCGAAGAGCCAGGGGGATTCTACCTGGGCAACGCGGCGGCAGAACTGCGCTTTAATACGCCAAGCGGCAAGGCTGAGTTCAGCAATGCCCCGCTGCCGGATTCGCTGTGGCAAGGTGTGGAAGCCCCGTTCACGCTGCAAACGCTGCGCTCTCACGACCAGTACAACACCACGATTTACGGCCTCGACGATCGTTATCGCGGCGTGTACGGCCAGCGTGAAATCCTGTTTATTCATCCTGATGATATGGGTGAGCTCGGTCTGAACGATGGCGATAAGGTCGATATAGAAACCATCTGGCATGACGGCATCATCCGTAAAGTTAGCGGCTTTAAGCTGGTGGCCTATGACATCCCGCGCGGTAATCTCGCGGCCTATTACCCGGAAACCAACCCGCTGGTGCCGCTCGGCAGCGTCGGGGACGGTACGGGCACGCCGACGTCAAAATCCGTGCCGGTGAAAATCACCCGCAGCGAAGCGGAGCATACGCAGCGTATTGCCTGATCGGATATCCCATTCCCTCTCCCGCAAAGCGAGAGGGAAAACGTTATCTCTAAACATGGAGTAAGCGATGCAGAAAAAATGGTCCGATGTTGATGAGTACCTCGTTCATTCCCTGATCCCTTCCGATGCTGTTTTCCAGCAAATTCTGGCCAATAATCATGCCGCCGGGCTGCCTGCCCACGATGTGGCCCCGAACCAGGGGAAATTCCTGCAGTTGCTGGTGGAGATGACCGGCGCGAGAAAGATTCTGGAAATTGGGACGCGGGGCGCGTACAGCTCCGTCTGGATGGCAAGAGCATTGCCCGCTGACGGGAAGCTAATCACCCTTGAAGCCGATCCTCATCATGCCGAAGTTGCGCAAAGGAACATTCAGCTTGCCGGGCTGGAAAAACAGATTGACCTGCATGTTGGCCCAGCGGCAGAAACGCTGGCCGGTTTAGGCCACGACGCACCGTTCGATGTAATTTTTATTGATGCCGATAAGCCGAACAACCCGGTTTATCTGGAGTGGGCATTGAAATATTCGCGTCCCGGGACGTTAATCATCGGTGATAACGTGGTCCGCGACGGCGAGGTTGCCAACCCCGAAAGCACTGATGACCGCGTCCAGGGTGTACGCACTTTTATTGAACTGATGGGCAACAACCCGCGCCTTTCTGCCACCGCACTCCAAACGGTCGGCAGTAAAGGCTGGGATGGTTTTACGCTGGCAAGAGTGAAATAGCGGCAGGCCCTTTCCTGAGGAAAGGGCCTGGGTTCAAAGTGCGACCTGCTCCATGGCCTGCAAAATACGCTTATCGGAAATCGGGTACGGGGTCCCAAGTTGCTGAGCAAAATAACTGACGCGCAGCTCCTCGATCATCCAGCGGACCTCCTGCACCTCTTCGTTTTCGCGGCTGGCCGGCGGCAGCTTGTTCAGCCACTGCTGCCAGGCCTGCTGCACGCTTTCCACCTTGAGCATCTGCGCGCGATCGCGGTGCGGATCGATAGCCATTTTTTCCAGCCGTTTTTCGATTGCCTGCAGGTAACGCAGCGTGTCGCCGAGGCGTTTATAGCCGTTACCGGTGACAAAACCTCGGTAGACCAGGCCGCTCATCTGCGCCTTAACATCCGACAGGCCAAGCGCCATGGTCATGTCCACGCGCCCTTTCAGCCGTTTGTTGATGTTAAACACCGCCGTGAGGATCTGCTCCACCTGCTTAGCAATCTCAACCACCGTGTCGTTCAGCTCGGCGCGCACTTTCTCGTGCAGCGCGGCAAAGCCTTCTTCACTCCAGACCGGCCCGCCGTTTTGCGCAATCAGCTTATCAATACCGCAGGAAATGCAGTCGTCGATAAGCTCAAGCACCTTGCCGTACGGGTTAAAATAAAGACCCAGCTTGGCTTTGTTCGGCAGCTTTTCGTGCAGATATTTCACCGGTGACGGGATATTCAGCAACAGCAGACGGCGCAGCCCGCGCCACATCGCCCGCTGCTGCTCGAGCGGGTTATCAAACAGCTTAATCGCCACGCTCTCTTTTTCATCCACCAGCGCCGGGAAGGCTTTCATCCGGTAATTGCCGCGTTTCTGCTCATAGCTTTCCGGCAGCGAGCCGAAGCTCCAGATGTGCAGCCCGCTCTGCTCGATGCCGTCATCCGCCACGGCGGACAGCGTCTGCTGCACTTTATCCTTCAGGCCGCCTTTCAGCTCGCTGAGGTTTTTGCCCTCTTTGAGCTTCTTGTTGTGCTCGTCCACCACGCGGAAGGTCATTTTTAGGTGATCGGGTACCTGATCCCAGTGCCAGTCTTCCCGGTCTATGGTGACGCCCGCCATGCGGCGGAATTCGCGCTCCAGGCTGTCCAGCAGCGGCAGTTCCAGCGGCGTAGCCCGGCCTAAAAACGCCTCCGCATAGTTCGGGGCCGGCACAAAATTGCGGCGCACCGGCTTCGGCAGCGATTTGATCAGGGCAATAATCAGCTCGCGGCGCACGCCGGGGATTTGCCACTCAAAACCAGACTCTTCAACCTGGTTCAGCAGCGGCAGCGGGATATGCACCGTCACGCCGTCGGCGTCAGCGCCTGGTTCAAACTGATAGGTCAGCCGCAGCTTGAGGTTGCCCTGATGCCAGAAGTTCGGATAGTCCAACTTGCTGACCTGCTCCGCGCCTTCCCTGATCAGCATATTTTTTTCAAAGTTCAGCAGATCCGGCGTTTCGCGGCTGGTCTTTTTCCACCAGCTGTCGAAGTGGCGTGCGGAAATTACATCATGGGCGATGCGCTGGTCATAAAACTCAAACAGCGTTTCGTCATCCACCAGGATGTCGCGGCGGCGGGATTTATGCTCCAGATCTTCGATTTCCGCCCGCAGCTTGAGGTTATCGCGGAAGAACGTGTGACGGGTTTGCCAGTCGCCTTCAACCAGCGCATGACGAATAAACAGCTCACGGCACAGCGCCGGATCGATATCGCTGTAATTCACTTTCCGCGCCGCCACAATCGGCAGGCCATACAGAGTCACTTTTTCCTGCGCCATTACCGCGCCCTGGGCTTTCTCCCAGTGCGGTTCGCTGTAGGAGCGCTTAATCAGATGCTGTGCCAGCGGCTCAATCCACTCCGGGTCTATCCGGGCGGCAATGCGCCCCCACAGGCGGCTGGTTTCCACCAGCTCGGCTACCATCGTCCACTTCGGCGGCTTTTTAAATAAGCCCGAGCCAGGGAAGATGGAAAATCTGGCGTTGCGCGCCCCGGTGTATTCCTGCTTTTCCGTGTCCTTTTGCCCGATGTGGGACAACAGCCCCGTCAGCAGCGCCGAGTGCACCGAGCGGAAGTCCCCCGGCTCGCTGTTCACCGGCAGGCCAAGCTCTTTCACCACCTGGCGCAGCTGGGTGTAAATATCCTGCCATTCGCGGACGCGCAGGTAGTTGAGGAAGTCCAGCTTGCACTGGCGGCGGAACTGGTTCGAAGAGAGTGCTTTTTGCTGCTCGCCGAGGTAATTCCACAGATTCACGTAGGACAGGAAATCAGACTCTTTGTCGTGGAAGCGGCGATGTTTCTCGTCAGATGCCTGCTGTTTATCCATCGGCCGCTCGCGCGGATCCTGAATCGACAGCGCGGAGGTAATGATCATCACCTCACGCACGCAGCCAAATTTCTGCGCTTCCAGCACCATTTTAGCGAGGCGCGGATCGACAGGCAGCTGCGAAAGCTGACGGCCAGAGGCCGTCAGTTTGTAAACGCTATGGTCTTCATCGCTGGTAATGGCGCCCAGCTCTTCAAGCAGGCGCACGCCGTCCTGAATGTTGCGCTTGTCCGGCGCCTCTACGAACGGAAACGCCTGAATATCCCCCAGGCCCAGCGCCGTCATTTGCAGAATGACCGACGCCAGGTTGGTGCGCAGAATTTCCGGGTCGGTAAATTCCGGGCGCGACAGGAAATCATCTTCGGAATAAAGACGAATACAGATCCCTTCCGATACGCGGCCACAGCGGCCTTTACGCTGGTTGGCCGAAGCCTGAGACACGGGCTCAATCGGCAGGCGCTGAACCTTAGTGCGGTAGCTGTAGCGGCTAATACGTGCCGTACCTGGGTCGATAACGTATTTAATCCCCGGCACCGTCAGCGAGGTTTCCGCGACGTTGGTCGCCAGCACAATGCGCCGCCCGACGTGCGCCTGGAAAACGCGGTTCTGCTCGCTGTTGGACAGACGCGCATAGAGCGGCAGAATTTCCGTATGCGGCAGGTTGAGCTTAGTTAGCGCATCAGCGGTGTCGCGAATTTCACGCTCGCCGCTCATAAAGATCAGGATATCGCCCGAACTTTCGTGGCCCAGCTCATCCACCGCGTCGAAAATTGCCTGCAGCTGATCGCGATCGACATCGTCATTGTCTTCCACCATTGGGCGATAGCGCACTTCCACCGGGTAAGTGCGGCCTGACACTTCGATAATTGGCGCGTTATTGAAGTGGCGCGAGAAACGCTCCGGATCGATAGTCGCCGAGGTAATAATGATTTTAAGATCGGGCCGCTTCGGCAGCAGTTCACGCAGGTAACCCAGCAGGAAGTCGATATTCAGGCTGCGTTCGTGCGCTTCATCGATGATGATGGTGTCGTACTGCATCAACAGCCTGTCCTGCTGAATTTCCGCCAGCAGGATCCCGTCCGTCATCAGTTTGACCATCGTGTTGTCGCCGACGTGGTCGGAGAAACGCACTTTATAACCTACGCAGCCGCCGGGTTCGGTTTGTAGCTCTTCCGCAATACGGTTAGCCACGGTACGCGCCGCCAGACGGCGAGGCTGTGTGTGGCCGATCAGCCCTTTAACACCGCGCCCCAGCTCCATACAAATTTTTGGCAGCTGAGTGGTTTTGCCGGAGCCAGTTTCACCCGCCACGATCACCACCTGGTGGTCGCGCACGGCGTTCAGAATGTCCTGTTTCTTCTGGCTGACCGGAAGATTTTCAGGGTAGGTAATCGCCGGGCGCGCGGCTTCACGCAGCTGTACTTTGCCCGCTGCGGCGTCAATTTCTGCGGCCAGCGTGTCGAATAAGGCCTGCTGAGCGTCAGCATTTTTAATTTTCTTCGCGCCGTGCAGGCGGCGAGAAAAGCGTTGTCTGTCGCGGAGCATCAGCCCGTCAAGACGGGCGAACAAAGAGGACAGCGAGGGTTTTGTCATTTCCATTTTATCTATCGTTATTTCGCTACCGGGCACAACCGGATAAGTCACGGCGTCAATTTCCGCTATTTTACCACACCCCGATTTCGAGCGCCTTGTTCAATAAATTCGAATATAGGGTTCGATATATTGCGCTATCTCTGTCATCGGATTGTGAATACAGTAAGTCCTAACGAACGGGCACACTGTCCGACTGACCAAACACTAAGGAATCCCCCCATGAGCAAAGTATTAGTTCTGAAATCCAGCATCCTGGCAGGTTACTCTCAGTCCAACCAACTGTCCGACTATTTTGTTGAACAATGGCGTGAAAAACACAGCGCTGACGAAATCACCGTTCGTGACCTGGCAGCAAACCCAATTCCAGTGCTGGATGGTGAACTGGTCGGTGCTCTGCGCCCTTCCGATGCCGCGCTGACCCCACGTCAGCAGGAAGCTCTGGCGCTGTCTGATGAACTGATTGCCGAACTGAAAGCGCACGACGTGATTGTCTTCAACGCGCCAATGTATAACTTCAACATCCCTACCCAGCTGAAAAACTATTTCGACCTGGTGGCTCGCGCTGGCGTGACCTTCCGCTACACCGAGAAAGGCCCTGAAGGCCTGGTAACCGGTAAACGTGCTCTGGTTGTGACCAGCCGCGGCGGGATCCACAAAGACACCCCAACCGATCTGCTGGTGCCTTACCTGAACGTGTTCCTGGGCTTCATCGGGATCACCGACGTGAATTACGTGTTTGCCGAAGGCTTTGGCTATGGCCCGGAAGTAGCGGCTAAAGCACAGACTGACGCGAAAGCGGCTATCGACAGCATCGTTGCTGCGTAAGATTTGCTCTGGGTGACTGACCCTCACCCTTGCCCTCTCCCTAAAAGGGAGAGGGGATAAACAGTATTCTCCAGGTCCGCTTTCTCTCTCGCCCCTTAGGGGAGAGGGCCGGGGTGAAGGGAATTAACAGCTTTTCTTAGGCTGATGCAAATCCTCAAACACCAGACGCTTCCGCCCCGCCTCAACCTCCCGCAGCGGCTCCACCTGATGCATCGTTTGCTGGCAGCGAATCACTAAATCCTGGTACTCCTTCGTGCCCTGTTTCTTCCAGGCCAGCTCTTCAGGCCGTAATTCACGTATCGCTTTCGCCGGGCTGCCGATAATCATCGTATTCGCCGGAAATTCCGCCTTGCCTTTAACAAAAGCCGCGGCGCCGACAATCGAATTCTCACCAATTTGTGCCCCATCCAGGATCACCGCGTTCATGCCCACCAGCGCATTTTTGCCAATCCGGCAGCCGTGCAGAATGGCGCCGTGCCCGATGTGGCCATCCTGTTCAACAACGGTGTCCTGTTCAGGAAAACCGTGCATCACGCAGTTGTCCTGCACATTCGCTCCGTCTTCGACGATAATCCGCCCAAAATCACCGCGCAGGCTAGCATTGGGGCCAATGTAAACGCGGTGCCCGAGAATAACGTCGCCGATCAGCACCGCCGTCGGGTGAACATAGCTGTCTTCCGGGACGACAGGCGTCAGGCCATCAATCTGATAAATTGACATACGGGCTCCTTATTTTAGGGGTTGAGTCCACCGAATCGCTTCTGGTAACCGCCCACCGGGGCGGGCAAGTCGCCCACCGAGGTTTCGCCCAGCTCGCTGACGTAGGTAAGCGCGCCGGCGGCGACCCGCTGATAGATATTGATGCACAGCTGGCGGGCATTCTGCCCCAGCCAGTGCGGCGGCAGCAGTTCATCCGGCAACAGCGGATCTTTCAGCACGACACGGCGGTAGAAGTGGATCAGCAGCAGCTGAATGTGAAAACAGCGCTGCGGCGTTAGCTCATCGTTTCCCGCCTCACGCAGCAGCGGTAAAAGCGGGCGAAAAGAGTTGATAAATTCAGCGTAACGTTCGTTTTTGTCGGTCAGCAACCAGCACTCTTCCACGCGGGATCTCAGCGCTGCGCGGGACGTTTGCAGCGGGGATTCAGCCTCAAAACAGATGACCTGCTCAGCCACGCCTGCCTCATGGAGCAGGCTTTGGATATCCGCGAGGTTTTGCGAGGGCGAAGCCATCAGGTTCGGCGCGAGCGCCCCAAAACCCTGCCAGATGAGCTGTTTTTTCACCTGTTGCAGCGTGGTTTTTTCCAACCCTTCGGAAAGCAGCAGCAGCCACTTTCCATCCCAGGCCGGCTGTCCGGCGCGATAAATTTTCGACTCAGCGCGGCGGGTCATTCTTTGGCCCATATCGGTCAGGCGATAAAAACTGCGGCGCCCCACTCGCTCCACGTCCAGCCAGCCCTCTTTATTGAGGCGAAAAAGCGACGTGCGCACAAAACGCTCACCGAATCCCAAAGGCTCCAGCATCGCCGCGAGGCTACCCAGCCAGATTTCGCCGCCTCGATGAGCCAGCGCATCGCCGTACAAAGAGACAATCAGCGACGTGCCGCTGATGGGCACGGCGCTGACGGCCTGCTGAATAAAAGTGTCGAGTTTGCTGCTCATCCTGCCTCATTGCCGCTATGGGAATTTCAGAGAAAAAACATAGCATAATAAAGCGGACGGCCCACATTGAATTAGGTGTTATGATTCAAAAAATCTCAAATCACTCATCTTAACGTAACGCATAACTTAACGCGTCGACAGCCCCAGTCGGCGGCTAATCGGCTCAAACTCAGGCGTGGCATGGCGCGGTAAAGTGTCCGGCTTATGTTCATCCATCGCCTGCCAGTACGACCAGGGCACTTTCCTTTTTCCCAGCTCATAATCCATGCCGTCCCAGGCATCTTCGCGAAAGCTGTAGAATGCCCAGTGCGCCTGTGTTTTATCCAGCGCGCTGAGGACATCCTCGAGATACTGGCGACACCCGGCCAACTGGCGCATACAGCCAAACTCCCCCGCCACCATACGATTCTGCGCCACCCCTCGCTGCTTAGCCCACCAGAATGGCTGCTGCAGATACCCGGCCACGCGCTCTCCGTTCCATTTTTCCTGCTTACCGCCAAAAGGGACAACGCCGGGATAGACATACGGCTTCAGGCGTTTGAGGTTTGGCGCGCTGGTCGCGTCGTAGGGTTCGTACATATGAAAACTGTAAAGCACGCGATCGTCACTCAGGGCGGAAGGCCAGTAGCTAAAGCTGTCGGCGGCGGCGTACCAGCCGCTATCCACCATGATGGGCGTCGTCTTATCCACTTCGCGAATCGCGTTGATCACGGTTTGATAGAACTCTGGCAAGTCTCTGGCCGTGCCCTGGTGCGCTTTGTACCAGGCCTTCATTTCCTCCAGCGAGGCGTGTTCGGGGAGACCAGCCCGCTTCTCCGGCGCAGGCTCATTGATCAGGTTGTAGGCGGCAATCGCCGGGTTATCTTTTAGCTGTCCGGCAAGGTCACGCCAGAACTGCGCGCTTTGCTGCCAGTAACGTTTATCCTGCCACAGCCGGTCGTCAAAGCGGCCATCATTGTTTTGCGCCCAGCGCATACCGGGCAGCGACAGCGGCGTAATCACCACTTTAAGTCCGGCGGCGTGAGCACGCGCCAGCGTCTCTTTGAGGATGCGGAGATCCTGCGTCATCAGCCTCCGATAGTTGTCGGCATTACCCAGCAAAAAATCACGTTGTTCCGGTCGCCATTTGTCCCACGAAAGCCTTACCCAACTGGCACCGTAGCCTTTGAGAGCGGTGAAATAGGCTTGATCGGGCGGCAGACGGTTAAAGCTGTTGCCTCCGTGCTGCGGCGAATTCCAGAAGGCGATGCTGTCCATGGCAAAGGCGGAACCAGAGAGCAGCGCCAGTCCTGCCCAAAGTGCTTTGAGTTTCATGACAAATACCTCAGTAACGAAAGAGGCTGCAGTATTGCCGGTTAGCGGGCATCGATTGTCAGAGGAATGTCAGGATAGCGGTATAGGCCTTAGTTTTTCATCGTTGCCAGCGGACCGGCGAGGCGGTGTTCGGTTCTTACCGCCACGCTGCCCCGATTTTCCGCACTGACCACGGCCACCGTGGCCCATACGCTTTCGGCAGGCTTCGCAGGCCAGGGCATCAGCGTCAGCTGGTCGCTTTTTGCCCACCAAATCTGGCTATAGTCGCTGCGATTAAGCAGCGTTTGCTCAAGCCAGGGTTTGGGGCAAGCAGGAGACACCTGCGGCGAAGTGAGCGTAATGGCGCGATCGTGAAGCTGGATCTGCGTTAACCCGTCAAGGCCTTGTAACGCCAGAGGCTGCTGCCATTGCTGCCCGCCGCTCGATACGGTCAGCAGATAAACCCCTTCGCTCAGCGGCTGAGTAAACTCTTCGCTTTCGACCCGAAACTCACCTGCCGCTTCATACTGCACCGGCATTGCGGCGAGCGCTTTTTTGCCATCGGGCAGCATCAGGGCAACGTTAATATCCTGGCGGGGGCTCTTTCCACTTAAAGTTATGCGATAAATTCGGTTAAGCGGCATATCACGCTGCATCAACGTGAGCGTTAAGTCGTCCAGCCACTCAGGAACCGCCGGAGTAAGATCTTTGCCGCATTGCCGACTGACCACGGCATTAAGCGCCTCTTTCCAGGCCAGCCGCTGTGCCGCGCTATTCAGCCGCGGCCAGACATCAATCAGCTGACTGTTAGCAAGGTCACCTCGCTGGTTAAACAGCTGATGATATACGGGCTCCAGCGGCGATTGGGGCAACGTTGCACCGACGCTGAACGAGAAGACGATCAGCAGAGCTGACAGGAGAAGTTTCATTCCGCTAGCTCCAGCCGATAGCCAATCCCGCGCACGCTCGCAATCGGCAGGCCCGGCAGTTTTTGCCGTAACTGTAAAACATGCGTATCCACCGTTCTGGTTGACGGAAAGCTTTGATAGCCCCAAACCTGATTGAGCAATTCATCCCGGGTAAACACGCGTCCCGCCATCTGCATCAGCATCGCCAGCAGCGCAAACTCGGTTGCCGTCAGCGCGGCCTCTTTACCCTGCCAGGTAGCAATTTGCCGCGCCGGAAGTAAGCTGAGTTCACCGCAGACCAGCAACCCGTCGCCTAAAGGGCGAAGCTGAGCCCGGATGCGGGCCAGCAGTTCAACGTGGGCAAACGGCTTGCTCAGATAGTCACGCGCGCCCGCTCTTCAATGCTCACTTTTGCCGTCAGCACGATCACCGGCAGGGCTTTTTTTGCCAGCCACTGAGGCAAAAGCCGAAGACTGTCGCCTTCGGGAAGCTGGCGGTCGAGAATCGCCAAATCCGCCTGATACCAATGGTCGAGAACATGTTCACTGCTGCGCAGCCAGCGGCAGTTGAACCCTTCCTGCTGCAAAAATGTCGCCAGCCCTTCGCCCAGCGCGATATCATCCTCAATTAACAATAAAGTATGTGCTTTAGTCGGGATCATACGGCAACTCCAGGGTAAACGTGGTTGGCGCGGGGCTGAACGTCAACTTTCCGTTGAGGCGACGAGCAACCCGCTGAACAATGGTCAATCCAAGACCCAGACTGCTGCTTGACCAGCGTAAACGGCGGCTGTTCAGCAGCGGGTTTTGAGTGATGTTTCCGCTATCGCTAACCTGAAAAATAAGGTGCGTTCTACTTTTATGCACCGTCAGGTGCACGGGAGGCTTTCCGTGACGGAACGCATTATCCAGTAAATTCGTCAGACACAGGCTGCCCCAGTAGAGCGACACGCCCACGATGATGTTTTCTTCCAGGCAGAACGTCAGCCCGTCCCGATCCGCACAAAGGTGATCGAGCCAGTCGCTGAGCCGGACCTGAGTGGGTGTTTCCAGCGCCTCCCGCTGATGCTCCGCTATCAGGTAGTGTTTACTGGTATCGGCCATCTGCCGCATCCGTTGCAGCGTGTCGGCCAGAGCCACAAAATTAAGCTGGGCACCTTCCGGCAACTGGTCGAAGTCACGGCGAAAATGTTCGACCACGTTGCTCAGTTGGGCGATGGGCGTACGCAGCTCATGGGTCAGCATTTGCGTAATAAAGCGCTGACGCTCACGCAGTTGCCTCCGCTGCCAGGCCATCCATATCAACCCCGACGCGGTAAACAGCGCCAGCAGGCCAAAAAGCCAGCGCCAGACATCGCGATAACCTTCCCGAGCATTGACGCACAGCGCCCCTGCCCGCATATCGCAGCGCTCCACGGCATTAACCAGTTCGATATCGGACTGTCGGGCTAGAGGCTGCCAGACCTTTGCCTCATAACGCTGCCATTGCTGCTGGCTGAATCGCCAGAGTTGGCCGTTTTGCAGCAGCCAGCGCTGGCCCCCAAGCAATGCCTCAAGATTGTCATCGGACAGCCTGCCAATGCCCGCCAGGTCGTCAGGTCTTTCCCGCACATGCAGCGAGTTTCTTAGCACCGCTGCCGCGCCCGGATGACGCAAGATGTACTGCCAGGCACTGCTTCCCCCAAGCGGATAGAGCGGATTCGCGGCGAACCAGGATGCAGGCGGAATGTCCGGCTGGCATAAAGCGGCAAGAAATGATTTCACCGAGGGTGATAGCTCGTCCCCGCTGGCACAGCGCTTGTCCAGGTGGTAAAACGCCGTGAGGTCCGGCAGCGACCAGGCCTGAAACTGAGGATACATGGATTCGGGCTTGAGCAACGTAGCATCAAGCTGCTGAAGGGTTTGCAGCGAGACTTGCGCCGCCGGGGTTGACCGGCTTAACGCCGCGCTAAAGCGGGCCAGATCCTCGTCAAGTTCCGCCGCACGAGTCGAACCTGCATGCAGCCAAAGGGCAGCACACAGCCAGAGTATCGCGTAACGAAACAACGGGACAAATCTCCGGGTCACGAGAAAGGCCTTAATTTATGAGGAGGTGGAAAGCTGCCTGGCTGGCAGCATGTTTATCTCGCCGATTGTGCCGCAAGAAAGGCTTCAATTTGCGAGCGGGTGGAGGTGCCCTCCATCGGACCACGCTGCGAAATTGCCAGCGAGCCGCTGGCATTGGCCCAGGTCAACGCTTCCTGTGGCTGAACGCCGGACAAAAACAGGCTGACAAACGTGGCACCAAAGCAGTCACCTGCCCCGGTAGGGTCAACCACCGACACGTTAAAGCCGGGTATATGCCAGGTCTGCCGATCGCTGAAGTAGCTCGCCCCTCGCGGCCCTCGTTTGATCACCACGTGTTTCACTCCGCGCTTGAGCAGATTGTCCACCAGCCGTTGCTCATCCTCCCCCTGATGCCGCCCGAAGTAATCTAACTCCCCGTCGCTCGGCAGGAAAATATCGGTGTAATCAAGGATATATTCAAACGCCTGTGACATTTCCGGGATGTTAAGCATCTCTTTCCGGATGTTAGGATCGAAGGAGACGGTGCCGCCGCGTGACTTCACGTTTTCAATCGCCTTTCGCATGGCATCGATAATGCGAAACGAAAACAGAGACGAGCCCATAATATGAAAATGATTGCACTGGTTAAGCAAGGTGTCGTCGATATGGTCGGCAGTAAGCGAGCCGCAGGCGCTGTTCGGCAGATTAAAAATAAAATCACGCTGCGACTGGGTGCGGTAACTGACAAAGGCGCTGCCCGTGGTGGCTTTTGGCAGGACGGTAATGCCGTTCACGTCGACACCATCTTTTTCCAGCCGGGCAATATTCATCTCCCCGAAGGCATCGCTGCCGACGCAGCTGAACAGCACCGAACCGAATCCTAATTTAGCCACCTGATCGGCAAAAATGGCTGGCGCACCGCTGGGATAAGGCCCCCAGAATTCGCCCGGCTGCGAAAAGCCCTGACTTTCTTTCTTGGCCAAAAACTCCACCAACAGCTCGCCGATGGTACATATCGTCACGTTCATCACCGCTCCTTCATTTTGCTTTTTGCAGCGCTGGGTTGAGCCACGTCAGGCATTCATTGTTGGTGTAGCTATTGCTCAACCCCACAGCGAGAAAGCGGGAATGGTATTCCGCTGCCACAACCTGGGGCGTAATGAGGCCGCTTGCCTGCGCGAGCTGGCCAACGGCATAGCGTTTTTCGCCGTAAACGGGCCGGTTGGCGACGATGGCAATCAGGTGTTTGCTCTGCCCAACGGCCTCACCCAACAGACGTGCGCCTGGTGCATCTCTGACGCTCAGCGTGCCATCTTCTGCAATATGGTCGACGGCAATCAACGTGCGGCTCGGGCGGTAATGGCGAAGCGCATTTAATGCCACCTCACCCTCGACCCTGTGTCCATCTCCGCTCAATACGCCGCCAAGCAGGATCTTTTCACCGGGAAGAAACTCTTGCGCAAAACAGACGTGCGCCAGGTCATTCATCAGCAGTCGCAGATCGTCATAGCCCGTAAGGAAAGGAATCACTTTACGTAAAATAGAGCCAGGGCCTAAAAATACGGTTTCATCCTCGCTGATTAAGGCCGCAGCCTGGCGCGCCATTTCGGCTTCCAGCTCTTTATCCATAACGGCGGCAGGTTCCCGGGGCTGAGCCACCGGTGCCCCCTGCTGGGCGGTATAAATTGCGCCACCAAACGAGCGCTTCAGGTAACCTTGTTGCTCCAGATAATTGAGATCGTTTCGAATGGTGACGCCAGACACAGCAAGCATCTCCGCCAAATCATCTACTTTAATTTCGCCGTTTTTACGGACGATCTCTGCAATATCCAGGCGTCTTTTCAGCAGGCTGGTTGACGGTTTTGCCACAGTAGAGTGCCTTTTAAGTCATTCGAGTAATAACTTTCATTTTTAAATTTATCTTTTCTCTTGTCAAACTCCTGTCTATCACCCAACAAATAAAAACAAACAAATAGCCTTTATTTCAATGCATTAATAGAAAACACCTCTCAACAATATTTTTAAAAATGAATATTATCAATGCCGAATAACTTTCATTTAGTAAATAAAATCGCCGTTGTGTGGCTTCGATCACAGCGACACAGGCATAGGATCGCTAAATCACTTTCAAAACGTAAGTTATTACTCAAATAGCGATTTCATTTTTAAACAAAAAGGAGCAAATATGTATATTATTTCCAGCAAAAACATGTTGTTAAAAGCTCAGCGTCTGGGGTACGCCGTACCGGCATTTAACATTCACAATCTGGAAACGATGCAGGTGGTGGTGGAAACGGCTGCTGAAATGCGTTCCCCGCTGATCCTTGCCGGGACGCCGGGCACTTATAGCTACGCCGGGACCGGCAACGTTGTCGCCATCGCCAGCGATCTGGCCAGACTTTGGGATCAGCCACTCGCGCTGCACCTTGATCACCACGAAGACCTCGTGGACATCACCCGTAAAGTGCAGGCCGGGATCCGCTCAGTAATGATTGACGGGTCGCATCATGCTTTTGAAGAGAATGTTGCGCTGGTGAAAAACGTTGTAGAGCTGAGTCACCGCTACGATGCCAGCGTAGAAGCGGAGCTTGGGCGGCTGGGCGGCGTAGAGGACGATCTGGTCGTTGACGCCAAAGATGCGCTGTATACCAACCCGGAGCAGGCTCGTGAGTTTGTCTCCCGAACCGGGATTGATTCCCTGGCAGTAGCTATCGGGACGGCTCACGGACTGTATGCCGCCGAACCAAAGCTCGATTTCGATCGTCTGGCGGCGATCCGTGAATGCGTGGATGTTCCCCTGGTATTACACGGTGCTTCTGGTCTGCCAGAGGGCGATATTCGTCAGGCTATTTCGCTCGGTGTCTGTAAGGTCAACGTCGCTACCGAACTGAAAATCGCGTTTTCAGACGCGCTAAAGCAGTACTTCATCGAGCAGCCTGGGGCTAACGATCCCCGGCATTACATGCAGCCTGCCAAACAGGCGATGAAAGAAGTCGTCCGTAAAGTCATTCATGTCTGTGGTTGTGAAGGACAGCGCTAACCCACGGACGCAAGGAGCAATGTCGTGATCCATACCCTGACTTTAAACACCGCGATTGATATGAATATTTTTTGCGGCTCTCTGCAGCCTTCTAGCGTGAACCGCACCCAGCGCACGGAATATTGCCCTAACGGCAAAGGCGTTAACGTTTCTTTGGTCCTGAAGCACTTTCAGCGGCCGACCCACGTCATGGGCATATTCGGCGGATTTACCGGGCGCTATATTGTGGAGGAACTTAAAAAACAAAAAATTAACGTTACCCCATCCTGGGTGCAGGCCCCTACGCGAATTAATGTGTTTATAAATGACGGCAACAATGAATATAAGTTGGTCAATGCAGGGGCGCATATTGATGATGAATGTAAACAACAGATTATTCAGCATCTGGACTGCATCCGCCCCGGCGATTATTTAGTGATTAGCGGCAGTTTGCCGCCGGGTATTGAAAGCCAGTTTTATGTGGAGGTTATGTCACTCTGCGAACAGCGCGGGGGAAAAGTCATTCTGGACATCAGCCACCCTGCGCTGCGGCAGTTACTTGAGCTTAATCCCCTGCTGATCAAACCCAATGACGATGAATTAAAAGAAATATTCAATCTTCAGGTGGAAAGCATCCACCAGGTGCGCGAGGCGATGCAGACCTTACATCAGTTGGGCGCACGTAATGTGTTATTAACCCTCGGCGCAAAAGGGCTCTATTTTTCCGACGGTTGTCAGCTGTGGTTCGCCTCCGCGCCCGAAATAGAGCTGGTCAGTTCAGCCTGTGCTGGGGACGCCGCGCTAGCGGCATTTCTCAGCCATTGGCTGAATGGTGAAGACATTCCCGAGGCACTAGCCCTCGCCAGCGCCACGGGTGCGGACGTCGCCGCGTCTGCCGGCCTCGGGAAACTCAATCGTCTGGAAGCATTATTACAACAGGTTCAAATCGTCCAATTATAAAGGTCTGATTATGAAAAAAATCATTGCCGTTACCGGCTGCCCTACGGGTATTGCCCACACGTTTATGGCTGAAGAAGCCTTGAAGACCGCAGCAAAAAAATTAAATGTCGAAATAAAAATAGAAACTAATGGCGCATCCGGCGTTGAAAATGAAATAACGCCGGAAGACTTAAAAAATATTTACGGCATCATCATTGCCGCAGATAAAGATGTCAACGCCGAACGCTTTAATGGCTTACCCGTGATTGAAGTGCCGGTTAAAGAAGCGATTCACCACCCGGCAGATCTTATTAATAAAGTCATCAGCGGGCAACTCTCCCGCCGCCAGGGAATATCTTCTGCTTCGGTAACAGCGGAAAAACATGAACAAGAATCGTTCGGCAGGCAGATTTATAAACACCTGATGAGCGGCGTCTCCAACATGCTGCCTTTCGTGGTGGCAGGCGGTATTCTGATTGCCATCTCCTTCCTGTGGGGCATTTACTCCGCCGATCCCAATTCACCTCAGTACAACGCGATTGCCGCAACTTTAATGCAGGTCGGCCAGCAGGCATTTTCCATTATGGTGCCCGTTTTTACGGCCTATATTGCCTGGTCGATTTCCGGCCGCGCCGGGATGGTTGCCGGGTTCGTTGGCGGCCTGCTGGCTAACGCCACCGGGGCGGGCTTTCTCGGCGGGATCATTGCCGGGTTCGCCGCCGGTTACTTCATGCTGCTTGTCCGACGCCTGCTCGACGGGCTGCCGCGTCAGTATGAAGGCTTAAAATCGATCTTCATTATGCCGCTGATTGGCGTGCTGGTGATTGGCGTACTTATGGTGCTGCTCGGCAAGCCCATCGCGGCCATCAACAGCGGCATGATGGACTGGCTGAGTTCGCTACAACAAGCCAACCCGATCTTGCTGGGTATTGTTGTCGGGGCGATGTGTTCCTTCGATTTTGGCGGCCCGGTCAACAAAGCGGCGTACGTCACGGGAACCTTACTGCTCGGCCAGGGGAACTTCTTCTTTATGGCCGGCGTGTCAGCCGCCTGTATTACGCCTCCGCTGGTCATCGCTCTGGCAACCACTTTCTTCCCCAAAGGTTTTAGCGAAAAGGAGCGCGCGGCCGGGATGGTGAACTATATTCTCGGCTGCACGCATATCACCGAAGGTGCTATCCCCTTTGCAGCGAAAGATCCGCTGCGCGTGATCCCGATGATGATGATCGCCTCTTCCATCTCGGCCGTACTCAGCTACAGCATGCATATAGAAGTCCCGGCACCGCACGGCGGGTTCCTGATCCTGCCGCTGGTCAGCAAACCATTAATCTGGGTGCTCTGCATCCTGGCCGGCTCCGCCTGCGGTGCGGTGATGCTAGGTACGTGGCGACTCTGGAATAACCGCAAACAGCCTACAGCCGGGCTGCAGACAGGAGGTCAGAATGCAACTTTGTGAACAGGATATTTTCATCAGCCATGAGCAGGTCGATAAAGTCACTGCGCTCGAGCAAGTCAGCGACAGGCTGGTATCAGCGGGCAATACCACGCCGGAATATCTTCAAGGCATGTTGGCCAGAGAAGCGCAGATTTCCACTTACCTGGGCCACGGCATTGCCATTCCCCACGGCACACCGGATACCCGTCATGCGGTGCTGAGCACTGGCGTAAAAGTGATTGTATTCCCGCAGGGCGTGGACTGGGGAGAAGATAATGTGGCGTATATGGTGGCCGGGATTGCCGCAAGGTCGAACGAACATCTCGATATTTTGCGTCAGCTCACCCGGGCGTTGAGCGATGAAGGCGTGCCGCACGCGCTGGCGAAGGCCACAACGCCGGCTGAGGTTTTAGCGATTCTGACCGGTAATAACGCCGAAAGTGAGCCACAAACATCCCACACGGAAGGAGAACAGGCCACGTTTGTTGTCCGTAATCCTCACGGGCTACATGCCAGACCGAGCGCCGTGCTGGTGAAACTGATTAAACAGTTTCAGAGCCGTGTCACCGTTGAGAATATGGATAGTCCGGCGGGGCCCGTTGACGGCAAGAATCTGATGAAGATGGTTTCGTTGGGGGTAAAAACGGGCCACCGTATACGGTTCACGGCGAATGGCACCGATGCCCGCACGGCGCTTGCAGCCATTGGGCAAAGTATTGAACAGGGGCTGGGAGAGATGCCTGTCGCCCCGCCAGAACAACCGAAGCGCGGCTGGTTATCCCGCTTGTTTGGTTAACTTCATTTGCCGGATGTCATTGTGGCATCCGGTATTTGTAACACCGATACGATCAATAATACTCCACCGTATTTTTAATGGTGTAACGGTCCACCTTTGGCGGCGTGACGGAATCATCCGTCATTTCCAGATCGCAGGACAGCGAGTTGTAATGGCGGTCATAGTCACAGCTTTGCTTTGCGACCCCGATGATTTTGCCGTTCAGGCTGGTTGTCGCGCTGTAATCCAGCTTTTTCTTTTTATCGACACCCGCTTTCGCCACGATGGCAAGCTCGCTGTCTTTCGATTTGGTGATTTTCCCCAGCGGATAGCCTTCGCTGTCGTACTCATAGGTCACCAGCACATCTTTGCCTTTGGCGGCGGTCACAAAGTCGTTGTCGTCGGTGTCGTAGCTGATGCCCGCGGCAGGCAGTTCAGCAAGCTGGCATTTCCCCTGCAGCCGAACGCGTTTTTCAAGGCTGACCGCATCAACATAGTAGTTTGCATCGAGCGTCAGCGATGCCCCGCTGTTGTTCTCCAGATCGTGAAATTCCAGCGTGTCGAAGCAGCCTTCTTCCGAAAGCGTACCGCTGACCCTTTTCAAAACCTGACCTTTGTCGTTCATCAGCGTCTGGCTAAAATCCTTTACCGGGCCGCGCATTGGATCGAAATCAAATTCGTTAGAAAAACTGGCCATTTCCGGCGTGTACGCCTGCGGCGACGTCGAGTTATCGCAGCCTACAAGGCTAAAAACCAGCGCACCGAGGGTAATGATTTTCTTCACGTTTTGCCGCTCTCCTGTTTTTATGTCATAACATGATATAAGCAAATACAACACTTTACACTAAAAGCGCTATTCTTAACGTTCAACTCAACATAAGGAAGGGATGATGAAACGTACCGTTTGGTTAAGCACGATACTGCTGATCGCTGCCGCACCGGCGTTGGCCGCACAGGGCAGTTGCGAAAAAGTGAAAGCGGATATTCAGCAGAAAATTGTCAATAACGGCGTGCCTGAGTCAGGTTTCTCGCTCACTATCGTACCTAACGATCAGGCAGACAAAGCCGGCGGCCAGGTCGTCGGCCACTGTGCGAACGACACGCAAAAAATCGTTTATACCCGTATCGCGGGCGGTGCTGCGCCGGAAAATGAACCGCAATAATCCCCTGCAGGGTGCCGGGCACCCTGCTTTCCTTCATCTATTTCCCCTCATCCACCGCAACTTTGACTGGCGTTAATAACGTCTACTCCTAATTAAGTAACACTCTTCCCCCGAGCGCCCCCTGACGGGCAGGCTCAGCAATCACCGAACCACAAAAAATACAAATAATAACGTCTTCCACACGACAAAAAGTCATGGAGAGAGCGATGTCGAACCTCAATCATCCAGGCGGGATTAGCCGCCGCAGCCTGGTAAAATCATCAGCCATTGGCGGCCTGGCCCTCGCCGCAGGCGGCATTTCGCTGCCTTTTGGTATGCGCAGCGCCGCGGCCGCGGTTGCCGACGCCCTGTCGCCGGAAAATAAAGACAAAGTTGTCTGGGGAGCCTGCTCGGTTAACTGCGGCAGCCGCTGCGCCCTGCGGCTGCACGTTCGCGACGAAGAGGTTTACTGGGTTGAAACGGACAATACCGGGCTGGACACCTATGGCGACCACCAGGTTCGCGCCTGCCTGCGCGGGCGCTCCATCCGCCGCAGGATCAACCACCCGGAACGCCTGAATTATCCGATGAAGCGCGTGGGCAAACGGGGCGAAGGTAAATTTGAACGCATCAGCTGGGGCGAAGCGCTGGAGATTGTCAGCCACAGCCTGAAGCAGACCGTTGAAAAATATGGCAACGAAGCGGTCTACATTAATTACTCATCCGGCGTGGTTGGCGGGAATATCACCCGCTCTTCCCCTTACGCCTCGCTGGTCGCCAGGCTGATGAACTGCTACGGCGGTTTTCTGAGCCACTACGGCACCTACAGCACCGCCCAAATTGCCTGCGCCATGCCGTACACCTACGGCAGCAATGACGGCAACAGCACTTCGGATATCGAAAACAGTAAACTGGTCGTCCTGTTCGGCAATAATCCAGCAGAAACGAGGATGAGCGGCGGCGGTATCACTTATTACCTTGAACAGGCTCGCGAACGTTCCAACGCCCGCATGATCGTTATCGACCCGCGCTACACCGATACTGCGGCAGGCCGGGAAGATGAATGGATCCCTATTCGCCCCGGAACGGATGCCGCGCTCGTGGCCGGGCTTGCCCACGTCATGATTAGCGAAAATCTGGTCGACCAGACCTTCCTGGATAAATACTGCGTCGGCTATGACGAGACAACCCTGCCCGCCGATGCCCCACGCAACGGTCACTACAAAGCCTATATTTTAGGTGAAGGCGATGACGGGACAGAGAAAACGCCGCACTGGGCATCCCGGATAACCGGTATTCCGGTGGACAGAATCATCAAGCTGGCGCGAGAGATTGCGGGTGCAAAACCCGCTTACATTGCCCAAGGCTGGGGGCCGCAGCGCCAGGCCAATGGCGAGTTGACCTCACGCGCCATCGCCATGCTGCCGATCCTGACCGGCAACGTGGGGATTAACGGCGGCAACAGCGGCGCGCGTGAATCCACCTATACCCTCACCATTGAACGTATGCCGGTGCTGGAAAACCCGGTCAAAACGCAGATCTCCTGCTTCAGCTGGACGGACGCCATCACTCGCGGCCCCGAAATGACGGCCAAACGAGACGGCGTGCGCGGGAAAGAGAAGTTGGACGTGCCGATCAAGTTCATCTGGAACTATGCCGGCAACACGATTATTAACCAGCATTCCGACATCAATAAAACCCACGCCATTTTGCAGGACGATAAGCAGTGCGAAATGATTGTGGTGATCGAGAACTTTATGACTTCGTCGGCGAAATACGCCGATATCCTGCTGCCCGACCTGATGACCGTCGAGCAGGAGGACATTATTCCTAACGATTACGCCGGTAATATGGGCTACCTGATTTTCATCCAGCCCGCCACCGCGCCTAAGTTTGAGCGCAAGTCTATCTACTGGATGATGAGCGAAGTGGCTAAACGCTTGGGCGACGAGGTGCATCAGGCCTTCACGGAAGGACGAACCCAGCGCGAGTGGCTGCAATATCTGTACGCGAAAATGCTGGCGAAAGACCCGGCGCTGCCTGCTTATGAAGATCTGCGGGCGATGGGCATTTACAAGCGCAAAGATCCGGCTGGCCATTTTGTGGCTTACAAAAAATTCCGCGAAGATCCTCAGGCCAACCCACTCAAAACGCCGTCCGGGAAAATTGAAATCTACTCCAGCAAGCTCGCCGGAATTGCCGCCAGCTGGGAGCTGGAAAAAGATGAAACCATCAGTCCGCTGCCGGTGTATGCCTCGACGTTTGAGGGCTGGGACTCTCCGCAGCGCAGCGAGTTTCCCCTCCAGCTGTTTGGTTTCCACTACAAATCCAGGACCCACTCAACCTACGGCAACATTGACGTCCTGCAGGCCGCCGCGCGTCAGGAAGTCTGGATTAATCCGCTCGACGCAAAACGTCGCGGCATTGCCAACGGTGACAAAGTCAGCGTGTTTAACGGGCGCGGTGAAGTGCATATTGAGGCGAAGGTCACCCCGCGCATCATGCCTGGCGTTACCGCTATGGGCCAGGGCGCCTGGCATGACGCCGACATGAACGGCGACCGCATTGACCACGGCGCCTGCATTAATACGCTAACCACGCACCGCCCTTCACCGCTGGCAAAAGGCAACCCGCAGCATACCAATCTGGTTGAAATTAAGAAGATTTAAGCGTGATGGCAAAGGCTTATCGCTTTGCCTGTATTCACCCGGCTCCAGCGACGTGTAGCGGAGCCGGGTGCCCGACGAAAAGGAATGAAAATGCTCTCTGAACAACAACACCTGTCGGCGATAGCCCTTAGCGGCCGGGTGCTCGGAGCCCTGTTTTATCATGCCCCCAACCACCCGGACAGCGCCGCGCTGATGGCGATGCTTGCCGCACCGGACTGGGTGAGCGAATGGCCGTTCCAGACCCCAACGCTGGCGGCAGTTACGCCTCTCATGGCTGCAGGCCTGGCGGATCAGGCCACGCCGATAAACGAAGAGTTCCAGCGCCTGTTCATCGGCCCTTATGCGCTGCCGGCCCCGCCGTGGGGCTCGGTCTATCTCGACAAAGAAAATGTGCTGTTTGGCGACTCGCTGCTTGAGCTTCGCCAGTGGATGCGGACCCAAGACTTTGCCCCACAGACGGAACAAAACGAGCCTGAAGATCATTTTGGCTTAATGCTGATGCTGGCGGCCTGGCTGGCCGACCAGGGGCTGCGGCAGCCGTTGGATGAGCTGCTGGCCTGGCATCTGCTGCCCTGGGCCGAACGTTATCTGAGCCTGTTAACCGAAAACACAGCGAATGATTTCTATCGTGGCCTGGGCGAGCTGGCAAAACTGACCCTCTCAGGCTGGCAAAACGGCATGTTGATGCCCGTCGCCAGCAAAGAACTACATTTCTAAGAATCCTGGGCTTTCAGGAAGCCGGACGCATCCGGTTTCCTGAAAAAACGAGGATTTCTGCACTCCGTGAATGTGACAACGTCACCTTACGTTAACATTTTTAAGACAAATCTTTACTTTTCATCCACAGGCCAGATGCCATAAGGCCTGAGCATCAGTTTATCGACTGAATCATTAGCCTCTTAATTGTCCCTTAAACTGGAATCCTTCCCGCTGCGTTGCTATAGCTCCAGACACCCTGCCGACACATGGCATAACAACAGGCCGCCTCCCCGGCGGCGATAACGCGTGCACACAGGGAGACACACTGCAATGCAAAACGCATCCTTCGCAACACGGTTCTTACTTGGGCTAGTGGCGCTGATTTTAGTGCTTGCTCTGGTGGTTTGGGGCATCGGCCTCGACACACTGAAAGCCCGGCAGGTCGATTTACTCTATCTCGGGCAGCAGCACCTGATTCTGGTGTTCAGCTCAATGGCACTCGCCCTGCTGGTCGGTATCCCCAGCGGAATATTGCTCAGCCGCCCTGCGGCTCGCCGCTGGGCCGAGTACGTCATGCAGATTTTTAATATCGGCAACACGCTGCCGCCGCTGGCGGTGTTAGCCCTGGCGATGGTGATTATCGGCATTGGCGACAAACCGGCGATCGTCGCCCTGTTTCTTGCCTCACTGCTTCCGATTGTCCGTAATACCTATGCCGGGCTTTGCAGCGTTCCTCCGTCACTGATAGAAGCCGCCAATGGGATTGGCATGACCAAATTCCAGCGGCTGCGTCAGGTGGAGATCCCCAACGCCTGGCCGGTGATCCTGTCCGGCGTGCGGATTGCCACCGCCATCAACGTCGGCACCGCCCCGCTGGCCTTTCTTATCGGCGCGAGCAGCTACGGAGAGCTTATTTTCCCGGGGATTTACCTGAACGATTTCCCAACGCTGATACTCGGCGCCGTGGCGACGGCCCTGTTTGCGCTCATCCTCGACTTAGCGCTTGCCAGCCTGGGGCGGGTGCTCAGCCCCCACACCGCCCAATAACAACAATAAGGAGCGTGTATGAAACTGCTTTCACGGATGCTAACTACGGCGTTTGCCGCAGCCTCCCTTATCGCCACCCAGGCCCAGGCCGCACCGCTGATTCTGGCGACCAAAAGCTTTACCGAGCAGCATATTCTGTCGGCCATGACCACGCAGTATCTGGCTAAAAAGGGCTTTCAGGTGACGCCGCAGACCAACATTGCCACCGTAATTTCCCGCAATGCGATGATCAACAAGCAGATTGATATGACCTGGGAGTACACTGGCACCTCGCTGATTATCTTTAACCACATTAATCAGCGAATGACGCCGGAAGAGTCGTACAACACGGTCAAAAAACTGGACGCAAAGCTGGGCCTCGTCTGGCTTAAACCCGCGGAGATGAACAACACTTACGCCTTTGCCATGAAGCGCGAACGGGCAGAAAAAGAAGGCATTACCACAATGTCGCAGCTGGTGGAGCGCATCGAACATGTGCGCCAGACCGACCCAAAACATAACTGGATGCTGGGCCTGGATCTGGAGTTTGCCGGGCGCAGCGACGGCCTGAAGCCGCTGCAGCAGGTGTACAACATGCCGCTGGACCGCCCGCAAATTCGCCAGATGGACCCCGGCCTTGTCTATAACGCCATCCGCGACGGGTTTGTTGATGCCGGTCTGATCTACACCACCGACGGGCGTATGAAGGGCTTTGACCTGAAAGCGCTGGTGGACGATAAGGGCTTCTTCCCAAGTTACGCTGTCACGCCCGTGGTGCGTAAAGACGTGCTGGACTCGCATCCTGGCCTTGAGGCGGCGCTGAACACCCTATCGTCCGAGCTGAACAATGAGGTGATAACAACCCTGAACGCTAAAGTTGATATCGACCATGAAACCCCGCAGCAGGTGGCCCGTGAATTCCTGCAGCAGAAAGGCTTGCTCTGAGGAGGTATCGTGGAAACGTTACATTATATGATTGATAACGCAGGGTATATTGGCTCTCTCACCCTGCATCACCTGTGGCTGGTGCTGATCGCCGTCGGCCTGGCAATCCTGATTGGCGTGCCGCTGGGCATTCTTATCGTGCGCCATAAATGGCTTGCAACGCCAATACTCGGTTTTGCCACTATTTTGCTCACCATTCCGTCCGTGGCGCTGTTTGGCCTGATGATTCCCCTGTTTTCGCTGATCGGTCAGGGTATTGGCGTAGTCCCTGCGGTGACGGCGGTGTTCCTGTATTCGCTGTTGCCGATTGTCCGCAATACCCACACCGCGCTGGACAGCCTGCCGCCGGGGTTACGTGAGGCCGGGCGAGGCATCGGGATGACGTTTTGGCAGCGCCTGCGCTGGGTGGAAATTCCTATGGCGCTGCCGGTGATTTTTGGCGGAATTCGAACCGCGGTGGTGATGAACATTGGCGTCATGGCCATTGCCGCCGTCATTGGCGCGGGCGGTCTGGGCTTGCTGCTGCTTAACGGTATTGGCGGGAGTGATATCCGCATGCTCATTGCCGGGGCGGTGATGATCTGCCTGTTAGCCATCGTGCTCGACTGGCTGCTGCATCGTCTGCAGCTGCATTTCACTAAATGGTAAAAGAGGCCGCTATGCGTTTTATCCCACTCTGCATACTTTCAACGCTGGCGCTGCTGACCGCCTGCTCTTCCCGGCCAGCGCCAGAACCGCCTCAGGACACCCCAGAGTGCATGAACTATCGCCATATGATGACCGCACCTATGCTGCCGGACGCGGTACAGCGTCTGAAACAAAAGTGTGAAGACTCCCGCCGCAAGCTTATGAATTAAGGCGCTGAGACCAGCGCCAAAGAGGATCCGATAATGATAAAACTTGAAAACCTCACGCGACAATTTGTACAGAAAAACGGGCAGACTTTTAACGCTGTCGATAACGTCAGCCTGAACGTGCCAGAAGGTGAAATGTGCGTGCTGCTCGGCCCTTCCGGCTGCGGTAAAACCACCACCCTGAAAATGATCAACCGCCTGATAAAACCCACCGGCGGCAAGATTTTAATCAACGGCCAGGACACCAACGATCTGGATTCCGTCACACTGCGCCGCAATATCGGCTACGTTATCCAGCAAATCGGCCTGTTCCCGAACATGACAATTGAAGAGAATATCACTGTTGTGCCCCGTATGCTGGGCTGGGACAAAGCGCGCTGTAAAGCACGTGCCCAGGAGTTGATGAGCATGGTCGCCCTCGATCCTAACCGCTTCCTCAACCGCTATCCGCGCGAAATGTCTGGCGGCCAGCAGCAGCGTATCGGGGTGATCCGAGCCCTGGCGGCGGATCCTCCGGTGCTGCTGATGGATGAACCTTTTGGCGCGGTTGACCCGATCAACCGCGAAACCATTCAGAACGAGTTTCTGGAGATGCAGCGCCAGTTGAAGAAAACGGTAATGCTGGTCAGCCACGATATCGACGAGGCGCTGAAGCTTGGCGACCGGATTGCCGTCTTCCGCCAGGGTAAAATTGTGCAGTGCGCCAGCCCTGACGAGCTGCTGGCGAAACCGGCCAATGACTTCGTCGGCTCGTTTGTTGGCCAGGACCGCACGCTGAAGCGCCTCCTGTTGGTGCAGGCCGGAGACGTAACCGACCAGCAGCCGACCATTACGGCTCGTGAATCCACGCCGCTGGCGGAAGCTTTCGCCACCATGGATGACAACGACATGCGTTCCATCACCGTCGTTGACGCCGGAGGTAAACCGCTGGGCTTCGTTAAGCGGCGTGAAGCGCGAGGCGCGACGGGCACTTGCACCGACCTCCTTCACCCGTTCCGCGTCACCGGCCGCGCGGAGGAAAACTTGCGCATCGTGCTTTCTAAGCTCTATGAGCACAACATGGTCTGGATGCCGATAACCGATGAAGATGGCCGCTACAGTGGCGAAATTTCGCAGGATTATATTGCCGATTATCTCAGCTCGGGCCGCACCCGTCGGGCGCTGAATATCCAACAAAGTTAATCAATCCTATGCGCTGCTTTGTGGCGGCGCATTTTCCTTTGAGCTTAGCGACGTTCTCCCCCACAATAGCGCCATTCTTTCGCCATCTTATGCGCTATGCACCGAATACAAGCCTTGCCTGACATCAGAGTGATGCTTCGCCGACTGGTGATTGCGGTCTTCATTGGCCTGGCTTCCGCGCTGGTGGTCTGGCTATTTCGGCAGGCCATGTACCTGCTTGAAAACGTCTTCCTCGGCGATCACGGCGGCAGCCTGGTTGCAGCCGCTGCGGCACTCGAACCCTGGCGACGCGTCCTGACGCCTGCCGCAGGTGGCCTGCTGGCCGGGCTTTTGCTGTGGACCTGGCAACGAGCTACTCGCCAGCGCCCTTCTGCCCCCACCGACTATATGGAAGCCATCGAAACCGGCGATGGTCGTCTGGACGTGCCGTCCAGCCTGGTGAAGTCCGCCGCTTCGCTGATAGTCGTCGCCAGCGGGAGCGCAATAGGACGCGAAGGGGCGATGATTCTGCTGGCAACGGTTTTTGCTTCGCTGTTTGCCCAGCGCTTTACTCCGGACAAAGAGTGGAAGCTGTGGGTCGCCTGCGGCGCGGCTGCGGGGATGGCGAGCGCCTATCATGCACCGCTGGCGGGCAGCCTGTTTATTGCGGAAATTCTGTTTGGCTCACTGATGCTTGCCTCGCTGGGGCCGGTGGTGATTGCCGCCGTCAGCGCCCTATTGATGACGCATTTGCTGAACGGCGGGCAGGCTCCGCTGTATATCGTCACGCTTCTTGATCCCCCTCAGCCTTCGCATTATGGGCTAATGGCGCTGCTCGGCTTAACCGCGGGCGTGCTCGGGCCGCTAATTCTCTGGCTGCTGGCGCGAAGCAGCGCGCTGTTTCGTTCACTTAAGCTGTCGCCGCCGCTGCAGCTGGCGCTCGGCGGGCTGATTGTCGGCCTGCTTTCGCTGGTCACCCCGACGGCATGGGGCAACGGCTACAGCGTGGTGCAGTCGTTTCTTTCCAGCCCGCCTGCGCTGCTGTTTGTCGGTGGCGTGCTGCTGTGCAAACTGCTGGCGGTGATGGCAAGCAGCGGCTCCGGCGCGCCGGGCGGCGTATTTACGCCCACGCTGTTTATGGGGGCGGCACTGGGCATGCTGTTTGGCCAGGTTTGTGGCCTGTGGGGCGGCGGTGAACCGCTGATGATCCTGCTGGGGCTGACGGGAATGGCGTCTTTGCTGGCGGCCACGACGCACGCGCCGATCATGGCGACGCTGATGATTTGTGAAATGACCGGGGAGTTTACGCTGCTCCCCGGCCTGCTGCTGACCTGCGTGATAGCCTCAACGCTTTCGCGCTGGCTACGCCCGCAGTCGGTCTACCGTCAGAGCGCTACGCAGCCGGGTTAGGTCGATATAGGCTCCCAGCTCACGCTGTTCGGCCCGGGGCAGGTACGGCAGTTCACCGACCAGCGGCCCCGGCAGTTTTTTGCTCAACACCTCGATAATTTCCGCGTAGTGCGCAAGGCCTGGGTTGATACGGTTCGCGACCCAACCAATAAACGGCAGCCCGTCGTTGGCAATCGCCTGCGCCGTCAGCAGCGCATGGTTGATGCACCCTTCCTGAATCCCCACCACCAGCAGCACCGGCAGCTGCTCTTGTACCACCCAGTCCGACAGCGGGCGAAGATCGTTCATCAGGCTGCGCCAGCCGCCCGTGCCTTCGACGACGACGTGGTCCATTTGGTCGGCCAGCCTTTGCAGGCCGCTCGACAGCAGCGAGTAGTTAATCGGCCCGTGATGGCTGATGCTGCTCTCTTCTTCGCTGAGCGCGATAGGATTGATCGCTTCATAGGGCAGTTTAATCGTGGAGACGCTTTGCAGTACCAGCGCATCTTTATTGCGCAGCCCGTCTGGCGTCTCTTTACTGCCCTTCGCGACCGGCTTGTAGCCAACGACGCTTTTCCCGCTGGCCGACAGCGCCTGCAGTAAGGCTCGTGACACCACCGTCTTCCCTACGGCAGTATCCGTACCCGTTATAAAGAAACGCTTAAGCATGGCTGTCTCCCGAGGTAATGCTAGCCAGATAAATAAAGAGAAAAACTAACGCGGGAAAGTCTAAAAGAATGGCGCTGTAGCCAGATTGAGATAGCGCAATTTTTGGTGAATCAGGGCCGAAGATTAGCCCTGCAGCAGACGAATTAATAAAGAGCCGTTATACATTGCATCTTTTACCAGCGCCGCGCCGGCCATGGTGCCTCGGTTATCAAACTGCGTCCCTTCAACCACCGTATGACTGCTATAGGCGGGTAATGCCTGCTGGCGAATACAGTCCGTAATCGCAGGGTGAAGGATGGCGGCGGCGCGGTTAAGCGGTGAACCGATAAGAATTTTTTGAGGATTAAACAGATTAACCATGATGGCCAGAATACGCCCCACGTTTTGCCCGACGCCGATAATAATATCTTTTGCCAGCAGATCTCCGCTTAACGCGGCGTCGCACAGGGATTCCACGCTCAGCGGCTGGCCGTGTAACATTGAGCCCATTGACTGGCTCATACGCTGCTGCGCCAGCTCCAGCACGCTTTCGACGCTGGCAATGGTTTCAAGGCAGCCGTGGTTGCCGCAGTAGCAGCGTTTTCCGTAAGGATCGACCTGCGTGTGGCCAATTTCCACCAGGCTGCTGCTGCCCGCGTGAAGCAAACGCCCATCGGTGATAACGCCTGCGCCAACGTTGTGATCAATCACCACCTGAATCACATCTCTTGCGCCCTGAGAAGCACCAAACAGCCCTTCTGCCATGGTCCAGGCGCTGATATCGTGCTGGATAAAGACCGGGACGCCGGTGTGATTGCCCAGCGCCTCGCCCAGCGGCATATCGCAGACATCGTAGAACGGCATGCGATGAATAACACCATGAACGGTATCAATGATGCCCGGTAGCGTAATGGCGATGGCGGTCAGGCGTTCAAGCTTTTGCTGATGGCGAATAAAGAACTGATCGACCTGAAAGATGATGCGTTCCAGTAAAGGCTGCGGGTCGTCCGTCGGCAAGTCTACCGTGTCTTCCACCACCAGTTTGCTGCTAAGGTCGCGCAGTCCCAGTGAAATTTCACCGCGGCTCAGGCGAATTGAGAGGTAATGCCAGGCTTCTGTTTCAAGCATTAAGCCCACCGCGGGGCGACCACGGCTGCCGGGGTCCTGAATCTCCGTTTCCTGTACCAGATGCGCCTCAAGCATTTCCCGCACAATCTTAGTGATACTGGCCGGAGCCAGCTGCGCCAGGCGGGAAAGATCGATTCGCGACACCGGACCGTGGGTATCAATCAAACGATAAACAACGCCGGCATTGGTCTGTTTAATCTGATCGATATGGCCCGGTTGACTATCAGCAACCACGTGGTACTCCCTTTATTTTCGCGCTTCGAAATAAACTTTTAGGCTATGGTGAAACACTTCAAGTGGGGTCGTCAAATATTTACGTAGGGTTGTGATTTACCGCACATATTCCCGCCACATTTGGCCTATTTTAACGCCCATGAGGCCTCAGTCAGCAGCGCCGAGATTCGCTTCGCTGCTTCCGATAATTCCCGATGCTTTGGCCAGACCAGCCACAGCTCAGACTGTGCCTCTGGCTCGTCAATGGGGAGCCAAACCACATCACTCAGGCGAATGCGCTGGAACGAAGCTGGCAGGATGGAAACCCCCAGCCCGGCAGACACCAACCCAATGATCGTCATCGCCTCGCCAACTTCCTGGGTGATGTACGGCACGATGTTATAGCGGCGGAGCAGCCCAACAATGTCGTCGTAAAGCCCGGTGCCTACGTGTGGGTCAAAGAAAACAAACGGCTCCTGAGCAAGCTGTGTCAGCGATATCGAACGGCTGCCTGCCAGCGGATGATCGCGATGCACCATCGCCAGCAGCGGTTCACGCAGGATGAGCGTCCAGTTCAGGGTATCCGGCAGACGCGTATTGCGCATCAATCCCAGCTCAAGCTCGCCCTCATTCAGGGGAGCAATTTGTTCCCGGGTGTTCACTTCCCGCATCTGAAGATGCACGTCAGGGTAGCGCTTGCGAAAGCGAGACAGGCTGTCAGAAACGGCCTTAATAAACGGTGCTGATGAGGTAAAGCCAATGCGCAGCTCGCCGGTTTCGCCCTGATGCAGCCGGGCAGCACGCGCGGCTGCGGCATCCACCTGGCCGAGAATTTGCCTGGCATCAGAGAGAAACTGCTGGCCGGCTGCGGTGAGGTTAACGCTGCGGTTGGTGCGCGCCAGCAGGCGAGCGCCGATTTGCTCTTCAAGGATCTGAATTTGCTGGCTAAGAGGCGGCTGGGAGATCCGCAGCCGTGCCGCCGCCCGGCCAAAATGCAGCTCTTCGGCAACGGCGATGAAATAGCGCAGGTGGCGCAGCTCGATATTCATATGTTTAAAGTATCATTTGAGATTATTAATATATTAGACATAACATTTACACTTTTCTACTCTGTAAAAAATAAGTTAACACCTGCGTAAGGATCTCCCTTGAGTCGTACAACTACCGTCAGCACAGCCCCGACAGAGGATGTTGACGAAAGCCGGTCTGCCCCTTCTGTCAGCTATATCAAACGCGGTACCCCTCAGTTTATGCGCGTCACGCTGGCGCTGTTTTCCGCCGGGCTGGCTACCTTTGCCCTGCTCTATTGCGTCCAGCCTATTTTACCGGTGCTCTCTCATGAATTTGGCGTCAGCCCGGCAAGCAGCAGTATTTCGCTATCGGTTTCTACCGCCATGCTGGCTATCGGGCTGCTGTTTACCGGCCCGCTGTCGGACGCCATTGGCCGTAAACAGGTCATGGTTACGGCTCTGCTGCTGGCTTCCTGCTGTACTTTGTTGTCAACGCTGATGACCAGCTGGCACGGCATTTTGATCATGCGCGCGCTCATCGGCCTTTCCCTTAGCGGCGTTGCTGCCGTGGGCATGACCTACCTCAGCGAGGAGATGCACCCGAGCGTGGTGGCGTTTTCGATGGGCCTGTACATCAGCGGGAACTCAATCGGCGGAATGAGCGGCCGCCTGATCACCGGGGTACTCACCGACTTCTTTACCTGGCGCGTGGCCGTCGCGGCTATCGGCTGTTTTGCCCTTGCCTCAGCGCTGATGTTCTGGAAGATTCTGCCGCAGTCGCAGCATTTTCGCGCCTCCAGCCTTCGCCCTAAAACGCTGTTTATTAACTTCCGCCTGCACTGGCGGGACCAGGGGTTACCGCTGCTGTTTGCGGAAGGCTTCCTGCTGATGGGGGCGTTTGTCACCCTCTTTAACTACATTGGCTACCGCATGATGGAAGCCCCATGGTTTCTGAGTCAGGCGGTGGTGGGCCTGCTGTCCGTCGCCTATCTGACCGGGACATGGAGCTCACCTAAAGCAGGCGCCATGACCGCGAAATATGGCCGCGGCCCCGTGCTGATTGGCTTCACGGCCATTATGTTCCTTGGTTTGACGCTGACCGTTTTCTCCTCGCTTATCGTTATTTTTGCCGGGATGCTGCTGTTCTCCGCCGGTTTCTTTGCCGCCCATTCGGTTGCCAGCAGCTGGATTGGGCCACGCGCACGTCGGGCCAAAGGCCAGGCTTCGTCTCTGTATTTGTTCAGCTATTACCTGGGCTCCAGCCTGGCAGGTACCCTTGGCGGCGTGTTCTGGCACCAGTTTGGCTGGAACGGCGTGGCGGCGTTTATCGGCTCGCTGCTGCTGGTCGCCCTGCTGGTTGCCACTCGTTTGCACCATAAGGCGCACTAACCTGCTGCCGCTCTCGTGTTCAGGCAAGCTTAATGCTATTTTCTTTGGCGTTAACAACCTGTTCACGAGGCCATATGGAAAAGCAAAACTATAATCACCTGACCCGTACCTTCCAGCGTCTGTCCCGGTTTGATCATCTGTCAGCCATTGCCGGCTGGGACATGTCCACCATGATGCCCGCTAACGGTAGCCAGGCGCGCGGCGAGGCTCTCGCTGAACTCAGCGTGCTTAAGCACCAGATCCTGACCGACAAGAAAATTGCCACCCTGCTCCAGGCCGCAGCTCAGGAAGATCTGAACGATGTGGAGCGTGCCAACCTGCGTGAAATGACTCGCCACTACCAGGAAGCAGTGCTGCTTCCGGATGCGTTAGTAGAAGAGAAATCGCTGGTAGGTACGCGCTGTGAGCACGGCTGGCGTACCCAGCGCCCGGCGAACGACTGGCAGGGTTTCTCCGCGAACCTGAAGGAAGTCGTTCGCGTCAGCCGCGAAGAGGCACGTCTGCGCGCAGAGGCAAAAGGCATTTCCCGCTATGATGCGCTGCTGGACATCTATGAACCCGGCATGACCAGCGCCAAGCTCGACGTATTGTTTGGCGATCTGCGCGGCTGGCTGCCGGATCTGCTCCAGAAGGTGGTTGATAAGCAATCCAAAGAAAAAATGCTGACGCCACAGGGCCCTTTCGCCACCGAAACCCAGCGTCAGCTCGGGCTGGATACTATGGCGCTGCTCGGCTTTGACTTTAACGGCGGCCGCCTTGACGTCAGCGCGCATCCCTTCTGCGGCGGCGTGCCTGAAGATGTGCGAATCACGACTCGCTATAACGAAGAAGAGATGTTCAGCTCGCTGTTTGGCGTGATTCATGAAACCGGCCACGCCCGCTATGAGCAAAACCTGCCCCGGGAATGGCTCGGCCAGCCCGTTGCGCTGGCGCGTTCTACCGCCATTCATGAATCCCAAAGCCTGTTCTTTGAAATGCAGCTTGGGCGCAGCGCGCCGTTTCTGAAACTGCTGTTACCCAAAGTGATTGAGCGTTTTGGTCCGCAGCCGGCGTTCGAGCTGAACAATTTTATCAACGTCAACCAGCAGGTAGAACGCGGCTATATTCGCGTCGATGCCGATGAAGTGAGCTACCCGGCGCACGTCGTGCTGCGGTATGAAATTGAACGGGCGCTGATCGACGGTGATATCGAGGTGGATGACATTCCGGCGCTGTGGAATGAGAAGATGCAGTCCTGGCTGGGCCTGTCCACCGAAGGCAATTACCGCCACGGCTGTATGCAGGATATTCACTGGACTGACGGCGCTTTCGGCTACTTCCCGTCCTACACTCTGGGTGCGATGTACGCGGCGCAACTCTTTAGCGCGGCATCACGCGCGCTGCCGGACCTGGAGCAGGCAACCGCCAGCGGGAATTTCACCCCCTTATTTGACTGGTTGAAGCAAAATATCTGGCAGCACGGCAGCCGTTTCACCACCTCACAGCTGATAACCAACGCCACCGGAGAAGATCTTAACCCGTTGTATTTCCGCAAACATTTAGAATCACGTTACCTGTAATCCCCTCACGCCGGGTCGTCTGTACCCGGCGTTGTACATTACGTTACATGCCGATACCAATCACTCACTGAACACTTTGATTCCCCAGCCTATAGTTCATTTCAACGGCCCCGCAGTGGGGTTGACACACAAACAAATTCGAGGATGTCGAAATGAAAAAAGTATTAGCTCTGGTTGTTGCCGCTGCTATGGGTCTGTCTTCTGCCGCTTTCGCTGCTGACACCACCGCTACCGCTCCAGCTGCTGCTCCAGCAACCACCGCTGCTGCTCCTGCTGCTAAAGCGCCAGCTGCAAAAGTAACGCATCACAAGAAACACAAAAAAGCTGCCGCTCAGAAAGCTCAGGCTGCTAAAAAGAAACACAAAAAAGCCGCTAAACCAGCCACCGAGCAGAAAGCTCAGGCTGCTAAAAAGCACCACAAAAAAGCAACCAAACCAGCGGCTCAGAAAGCCCAGGCTGCTAAAAAACACCACAAAAAAGCAGTAAAACCAGCTGCACAGAAAGCTCAGGCTGCTAAAAAACACGTGAAAAAACATCACAAAGCCGCTGCTAAACCAGCTGCACAGCCAGCAGCATAAGTTAAACGGGGCGACCCGTTAGCTTGAAGCGTTTACATAAACACCCGGCTTGCCGGGTGTTTTATTAGGAATAAGGCACAGCCTTTAGCACGTACTTATTTCTGGAGTGCGGATAATGTTGCGACGCTACAGTTTCGAGTTAATCCTCGCCCTGCTGATCATCTGCGGTATTATTACGCTGAGCTTCTGGCTCTGATAGCGTAGTCTGCTGTTTTCACTCCCACTTTCGGTCCGTTCCGACTATAGTTACTGCATCTATAAAAACCATAATTATTAGCCCCTTCAGAGAGAGCTATGCGCAAAAGTGTTGTGTTGTTTTTAGGAGCATTGATCCTTTTACCTCAACTCGTTCACGCGGACGAAGACGACAGCCCGGCGAACGTTAAAACACTGTTCTTCGGCAAAGATGACCGTATTCGCGTGACCAACCCTGAGGACGCCCCCTGGGATGCCATTGGCCAGTTGGAAACCGCCAGCGGCAACTTATGTACCGCCACCCTGATTTCACCGCATCTGGCCTTAACTGCCGGGCACTGCCTGCTGCAGCCACCGCGTGGTAAGGCAGACAAAGCCATCGCCCTGCGCTTTATTTCCCACAAAGGGCAATGGCGCTATGAGATCCATGATATCGAAGGCCGCGTGGACAAGTCCCTCGGTCGCCGCCTTAAGCCGGACGGTGACGGGTGGCTGGTTCCGTCTAACGCAGCGCCTTACGATTTTGGCCTGATTATTATCCGTAATCCGCCTTCAGGTATCACGCCACTGCCGCTGTTTACCGGCGACAAAGACGCGCTAACCGAAGCATTAAAGGCGCAGGATCGCAAAGTGACGCAGTCCGGCTATCCGCTGGATCATCTCGACGACCTGTATACCCACAGCAACTGTCTGGTGACGGGCTGGGCGCAAGCGTCCGTGCTGTCGCACCAGTGCGATACGCTCCCCGGCGATAGCGGTTCACCGCTGTTGCTGAAAACCGATCAGGGCTGGCAACTGATTGCGGTGCAAAGTTCCGCCCCGGCAGCCAAAGACAGATACAGAGCTGACAACCGCGCCATCTCAGTCACCGGCTTCCGCGACAGACTGGAAGCGCTGGCACAATAAGCGCTCAACTCGATACCGTCGGGCACCGTAGCAATAACGGTTGCCCGGCAGCTAAACATTTTTTGACATCATCTTGCGGTGCGTATGTATTGACATAATGATGCCAAACCCGGCCATTAGCACAATCAGCGCCGAGCCTCCGTAGCTTATTAACGGCAGCGGAACACCTACTACCGGCAAGATTCCGCTGACCATACCGATGTTCACAAACACATAAACGAACAAAATCAGTATCAGGCTGCCGACAACCATGCGGCCAAAAAGCGTCTGAGCCTGAGCGGCGATGATCAACCCGCGCATAATCACCAGCAGATACAGCGCCAGCAGCACTAAAATGCCGATAAAGCCCAGTTCTTCCGCCAGAACGGCAAACACAAAGTCGGTGTGCCGCTCCGGTAAAAACTCCAGCTGCGACTGTGTGCCGTGCAGCCAGCCTTTCCCTACCATACCGCCAGAACCAATAGCAATTTTTGACTGAATAATGTGATAGCCCGCCCCACGCGGATCGCGGGTCGGATCCAACAGCATCATGATGCGTTCACGCTGATAGTCATGCATAAGAAAGAACCACAGCACCGGAATGAATACCGCAATCAGCGCGGCAGCGGCGGCGATAATCCGCCAGCTAATGCCGGACAGGAACAACACGAAAAGACCGGATGTGGCCACCAGAACGGCGGTCCCGAGGTCGGGCTGCATCGCAATAAGCAAGGTGGGAACAAAAATCAGCGCCAGGGCGATGGCGGTATGTTTCAGCGATGGAGGACAGGGATTGTGATTGATAAACCGCGCCACCATCAGCGGGACGGCAATCTTTGCGATTTCAGAAGGCTGGAAGCGGATAACGCCGAGATCCAGCCAGCGCTGAGCCCCTTTACTGATTTGCCCGATGCTATCCACCATTAGCAGTAAAATCACGCACAGGGCAAAGAGCCAGGGGGCGGATCTTTCATAAAAGCGAGGAGGGATTTGCGCCATGGCGATCATCACGATGAGCCCCATCGCTATCTGCCCGGCTTTGCGCTCCATCATCCCAGGCTCCTGGCCGCTGGCGCTCCACATCACAAACGCGCTGTAGGCAAGCAGCAGCATAATCAACAGCAGCAGCGAAGCATCAAGATGAATCTTTAGCCAAAACATTCTTTTCTGATGAATATTTTCCATGTAATACCTCTGCCACCACAAGGTAATTCAGGCATGGTTCCTGATATATTCACGGGACAAACTAGCGGATTGCCCTCAGCGTTATTTCCATATCCACATCATGACCCGATAGTTTACCCGGTAATATTTGACTATTAATTTGAGCTGCTGGTGATAGCGTAGCTGTAGTTGGCCGGAATTATTTTTTTATCCACGGAGGATATTAACCCTATGGCCATTGCTTCACTGGGAGAATAGTTTGTAAGGTTATACTCGCTATGCAGTATCTCGGCTATTTTGGCATCATCAAGTTTTGTACATGCCCGATACGTTTTTTTAAACATCTCATTGAAACGACGTGTTTCTTTTTCAAGGTAAGCCACATCTGCTGGCCTGACATCTCCCTGATGTGAGATAGAGGCCGGGTGCAGGAACAGGCTGCCTTCAGGCAATGAGCGCCTGTCGTCTGCGGCGCAAAACATGATCGTTGCTGAAGAGCCGACGGTGGACATAGCCACGGTTGTTACGGGGATAGCAGAGCTTCTGACGGCAGCGGCGGCCATCAAGCCCGCATCCATATCACCGCCATAGCTATTGATGTAGAGATAAATTCTTTCTACATCATTATTTTTATTAACTTCATCAAAAGCGCTGACCAGCCTCGATACGGCGGAAGGTTGCATTTCTCCGGTATAATAAATTTTGGCTATTTTATTTTTATCTTCCACTGGCTGCGCTGCAGCAAATGAAGAATACGAAATTAACACTGTAATGATCAGGTGTATTGCGGCTTTCACATGTCTCTCCTTGATAAACTCAACTTAACATTCCATTTCTTCATAGCTTATAACATGGGATTGCAAAAGCAAGGTGATTTATAACCAGTAATTAAACAAAGAGTTAATATTGAAAAGAAAAAACCCAATAACTTAAAAAATAAAATAACCCTCTGTAATAGCAGGAATATTAACCCATAATTTAATAGACCACTACGCCGGGCGTAGCGCCAAAATGACCTCCAGCGGCTTAGGCGGGCTGAAATAATAGCCCTGCAGCCGGTCGCAGCCTGCCCGGCCAAGCAGCTTGAGCTGCTCTTCGTTTTCCACGCCCTCCGCCGTCACTGCCATCCCCAGCGCGGTGGCAATACGTACCGTTCCATTCACCAGCGCCAGCGCTTGTTCATCGCTGTCCACCAGTCCGGCCAGGGACTTGTCTATTTTGATGGTGTCAAAGTTAAAACGGCGCAAATAGCCGATGCTCGAATAACCGTTGCCGAAATCGTCCAGCGCCACCGCCGTGCCCTGAGACTTAAGATTGCGAATTGCCGTCAGGGCGCGCTCCGGGTTTTCCAGCACATAGCTTTCCGTCACTTCCAGTTCAAGCCTTTGCGCCGGGAACGCCGTTTCCTGTAGCACCCGGGCAACCTTGTCTTCAAATTCCGGGTCGCGGAACTGCGCCGGAGAAATGTTTACCGACAGCCGCAGATCCTCATGGGGAGCTAAATCACAGCACGCCTGGCGGAGCACAAACAATCCGAGCGAATAGATAAGACCGCTCGTTTCAGCCACGGGAATAAACTCATCTGGCAACAGTTCTCCTCCTGGGCGACGCGGCCAGCGTACCAGCGCTTCCACACCGGCCATCGCCTGGCTACGTGCATCCATAATCGGCTGGTACCAAACCTCAAACTCATTCCGTAGAAGGCCCGCGCGAATGTCATTTTCGATGGTTAAACGGCGCTCACGAACGTTATTCAACGCGGCATCATAATAAGTCGTGCGACCTTTTCCGGTAATTTTAGAGTGATACATAGCGATATCGGCCCGGCGGAACAGCTCCGAGCTGCTGCAATCCACCAGCGAGCCCGAAGCTATTCCGATACTGGCGCTAATATGAAGGGTACTTTCTCCCACGGGGACAGGCTGGCTAAGAAAATCCAGGACTGAACCCGCGAAGGCGGCTGAGTGTTCCCCGGCCCTCTCCCCGCCGATCATCATGGCAAATTCATCCCCTCCCATGCGCACCAGCATGCCGTTTGGTGGCACGCGATCGCGAAGAGCATGAGCAATGGTCACGATTAACTGGTCGCCTTTATCGTGCCCGTAAATATCATTCACGTCCTTAAAACCATCGAGATCGATAAATACCACGCTTTTTTCGTCGCTATCTCCCCGTTTACTGATGGTTTCCAGCCGCTCGATGAGCGCTCGTCGGTTAGGTAAATGGCTGAGCCAGTCGGTTAACGCGATATTTCTCGCCTGCTTTTCACCTCGAGCCAGCTTGTACAGCCCCAGGCTGCTGATGACGATAAAGACCAGGATTAGCACCGCCGCAAGCATCGTAATGCGCATAATATCTGCCGAAGCGGCGCGGGCCGCCTCTGCTCCAGGCTGCCGCGGCTGCCAGCTAAGGTATCCCAGCGTTTCACCGGAGGCGCTGTTCAGCGGGACACTTGAAGAATCAGATGGCGTAGGCGTCAGGCGTAGGTTTTCAATCTGAAACGTGTTTCCCAGCTCTTTTAGCATTGAGTTATTAATCTGACGGCCAATCACCAGGTAACGGCGCGTGGCGTCGTGAACCTGAAGCCGCCCCAACATGGGCCGAATCAGCCCAATGCCAATAAACGAAACGCCGCTCTCGGTTTGCGTGATCCCGGCAAAAATTTTTTTGTCGTCTTTAAGCGTTTGCGCGTTCTGGTGGACGAGGGACGCAAACCCCTTCCCAAGTTGAGAAATGTTTTGCCCCGTTACGCGTTGCCCACGAAACGAGCCCCAAAGCACATTGAACCCTTCATCCAGCACGTACACGCCATCATAGAGGTTATTGATTTTGTAACCCGCGCCCCAGGTGTTATACAGCCAGTTAACGTCCAGCTCAGGGCGATAAACTTGATTTACGGCATCGTCCCAGACCGCATTATCAATAACCAACGCCCACACGCGGTTGACCGAAGTCTGTATGGCCCCCTGTACCGACAGGGCGCTTCGGTGTTCATCTATCTCATTGGTTTTACTGCTAATAAGGTGAAGTGAAAGGTAGAGGAGCGCGATAATAGACACGATCAGCCCGATGCCTGCCATAAACACCATGGCAAACAGGGCTCCAGCAACGGGCGTGCTTTTCCAGCTAAGAGGATTACGCAATTTCAGCTCTCTTCTAAGTGAAATAACGTGAAGGTTTTTAGGCTTTTGATTTAGAGAAGTGCTTTTACCGTAAAATAAGCGTAATACACCCTGAGGAAAGCGCTGCCCGAATCATTAACGGGCAGCGTGATGGATCAGGCAATTTTGATAATAACCATCCCTACCAGCAACAAACTTAGTCCAACCCAACCTTTGCGGTTAAGGCGCTGGCCGAAGAGGATCCAGCCCGCGGCCACGGTGGCGGCGATACCAAACCCGCCCCAGAGCGCATAGGCGACGGATAACTCAATGCCTTTAACGGCCTGAGCCAGGGCGCTGAACGCGGCCAGCACGGCCAGCAGAGACAGCACACCGTAAATCGGGCGTTTGAAACCATCAGATTGTTTTAAAAAGATATTGGCGACGATTTCCAGAATAATGGCTAACGTTAGCCACAGGGCGTGTACCCACTCAAACGACTGCATGATGCTCCCCTTTCTCTGATATCACCGGGCGTGATTTTTTCTCTCGCGTACCCGATTTAATCAGCGCAATACCAATAACCAACGTAGTTAAGCCAAGTATTTTTAGCGGTGAAATGGACTCATCAAACAGCATGACGCTGAAGACGGTAATAAACAGAATACCGATGCCTTCCCACATGGCATATGCCACGCCAAGGGCGATTTTTTTCACCGAAAACGCCAGAAAAATATAGGAGATCGCGATCATGACCAGCATGAAAATATACCCCATATTACTTTCGTTTACGCTTGACCATTTCATTGACAAGGTGCCGGTAATTTCGGCAACGATGGCTAATCCCAATAAAACCCAATAAATCATGATTTCTCTCCTGACAGAGAAAATAAAGATACAAAAAACCGACAAGCCACGTCACACGACGAGCAAGCGAAAATTTGAAAACCAGAAAAAAAATGTCAGAAGAAAGGGACTATAGCGCGTTGCGCCAGTGCTGCTCACCAGAAAGTGAAGATGTAGATGTGATAAAAACAGAATGCTGATTGAATGAAGTGCTGAACGTATTGTCCATAATATTTCCAACTTACCCGCGGTGTTGCTTCTCATCAGTTGCGGATAGAAAATTGTCCTCAGTAGTTAAACACGGTGATTTTATACCATAATTCGGTATGTTAGCGGCTGACCTTTACACTCCTTTACGCAAAACGACAGCAAAAACACAATGTATCAAACTGTTTTTAACGTTTAAAATAACGTAATAAAGGGACACCTGTTTTAACGGTGGTGTATTATTCCCCCGCCCGCACATTGGAGAACCCGCCACGATGGCAAAACCAATTATTACACTCAAAGCACTGAAGGCCGTGATCATGCTGGGCATGCTGGTCATTATTTTGGTGGGTATTAAAGCGGCTGCCGACATCATTGTGCCATTTATTCTGGCGCTATTTATTGCCGTTATTCTAAACCCGCTAATTCGTCGTCTTGAACGGCTTCGGGTGCCGCGCGTGCTGGCCATCAGCCTGGTAATTGTCGTCATTATCCTGAGCATGGTGCTGCTGCTGGCCTATCTCGGCACTTCGCTAAACGAACTTGCGCGGACCCTGCCGCAGTACCGCTCTTCATTGGTGGTGCCGTTAAAAACCCTTGAACCCTGGCTGCAGCGCGCGGGAATTTCTGTTTCTGTCGATGAGTTAATGAAGTATGTCGATCCTAATGCCCTGATGACGCTGGTTACCGGTCTGCTGACGCAACTTTCCAACGCGATGACGTCTATCTTTTTACTGCTGCTGACCGTGGTGTTTATGCTGATTGAGGTCCCACAACTGCCGCGCAAGCTGCAGCAGCTGATGGCTCGCCCGGAAGAAGGTATGGGCGCCATTCAGCGTGCGCTGGACAGCGTCAGCCATTATTTGGTGCTAAAAACGGCCATCAGCATCGTCACCGGCCTTGTCGTATGGGGCATGCTTGCCGCCCTTGACGTCCGCTTTGCCTTTATCTGGGGGCTGCTGGCCTTCGCACTCAACTATATTCCAAACATCGGCTCCGTGCTGGCGGCCATCCCGCCGGTGGTGCAGGTTCTGGTATTTAACGGGTTGTACGAGGCCCTGATTGTCGTCGCGGGTTATCTTCTGATTAACCTGGTGTTTGGCAATATCCTGGAGCCGCGCATGATGGGCCGAGGGCTTGGGCTCTCTACGCTGGTGGTATTCCTGTCACTCATCTTCTGGGGCTGGCTGCTCGGTCCGGTCGGTATGCTGCTGTCCGTGCCGCTGACGATTGCGGTGAAGATTGCGCTGGAACAAACGGAAGGCGGGAAAAGTATTGCGGTGCTGCTGAGTGATATGAGCAAGTCCTGAAGATTTTGCCCTCTCCCCAAAAGGAGGGAGAGGTAAGATCACATGCAATATATTTTATCCCCTCTCCCTTTGGGAGAGGGTTAGGGTGAGGGAAAAATCACTCCGGATCTAACTCAAAACGCTCCGCAATATACCCCAGCGCCTGCGACACGCCATCCGCGCTAATGGTATGTACCACGCCGGGTTCAAACAGCGTTTCAACTTCCGCGCCAGCTTCAATTAATGCCGCGGCAGCCGCTTCACTTTCAGCCCACGGAATCACCTGATCCGCCATACCATGAATCAACAGCGCCGACGCATCTGCCGCCACGTGATACGGTTTGGGTGAAGCAAGACGCCCGGAAAATGCCACTACGCCCGCCAGTGGAAAACGGGAGGTGGCCAGAACATCCAGGGCCATGATAGATCCCTGAGAGAAGCCCAGCAGAATGACCTGATCTTTACCCGGCGCCACGTCATGCTGCTTAAAAATAGTTTCCAGCTTCGCATCAAACGCGGACCGGGCCTCTACCACTCGCTGCGGGCGGTTTTGTGCTGTCACGCCATCCAGGCTGAACCACTGCCAGGCATCGCCGCCGCCGTCAAAAGGCTCGCTGCCGTTCGGGGAGGCAAATAGCACTTCAGGCATGACCTGCTGGACGAAAAGCCCCAGCCCTTCGAGATCCGCCCCGGAACTCCCTACCCCATGTAACATCACGATCAGTTTTTTCATTTCCCTGCCCTGTGCTCAAACCTGAATGAATATCCTCGCAGGCGGCTACCTTATCGCGATCCCCCCCTTCACAACAAGTCAACCGCCGCTAAATACGCGGCAATACCGAGCTTGTTTTTGAGCAACCGCTCAAGTATATTTCGCGCTTGAGCAACCGCTCAAATTTGGATTATTTTAGAGGCATTCAACATGCGCTTCACTAACCGCTGGCTGATTCTGGCGATCCTGACCAGCACCCTTTTCCTGATCATTATAGATATGACGGTGCTTTACACGGCACTGCCCAGGCTCACCCAGGCCTTAAACGCTACGGCGTCTGAAAAACTGTGGATCATTAACGCCTACCCGCTGGTGGCGGCGGGCCTGCTACCCGGCGCGGGCATGCTGAGTGACCGCCTGGGCCACAAGCTGCTCTTTATGTCCGGGTTACCTGTTTTCGGCCTCGCTTCGCTCTGCGCGGCCTACTCGCCCACGGCTGAACTGCTGATCGCTTCACGCGTGTTTCTGGCTATAGGTGCCACGATGATGATGCCAGCCACGCTTGCCATCGTGCGTCAGGTCTTTACCAACGAGCGCGAACGGGCGCTGGCCATCGGCATTTGGTCTGCCGTGGCTTCTGCCGCCGCGGCGCTTGGCCCGGTTATTGGCGGCGTGCTGCTGGAGTACTTCTGGTGGGGATCGGTCTTCCTGATTAACGTGCCGGTCGTCTTGCTGGTTATCGTTTTTGCCTGGTTCTTGATCCCACGGGATGCGGGGAACGCCAACCGTCCCTGTGATTTCACCGCTTCACTGCTGATTATGCTTGGCCTTGTAGGCGTGATTTACGCGCTCAAGGAACTCAGCAAGATGGATGCCTCGTGGCTAACCGTAGCCGGCTCTTTGCTGGCTGGCGTCGTCTTTTTAACGCTGTTTGTTCGTCGCCAACAGCGTTCGGCCCAGCCGATGATCGATTTCTCGCTGTTCCGTAACCGCATGTTTGCCAGCGGCATTAGCCTGGCGATTATCACCATGATCGCGCTAACCGGCATTGAGCTGGTGTTGACCCAGCGCCTGCAGCTTGTCCTGGGCCTGACGCCGCTGTTAGCCGGGCTGTCGATTCTGCCTATTCCGATTGGCTCGGCCCTGGCTTCACCGCTGGCCGGCGTCGTGCTGCCACGCTGGGGCGGCGCAAAACTTATGGTCTTCGGCCTGCTGGTGACAGCGATGGGTATGACGAGTATGGCTTTGCTGGCCGATTACAGTCTGACGCCACAGCTCGCCGCGCTGTTTGTCATCGGGCTTGGGCTCGGCGTGGCGTTTACCGCCGCATCAACATCCATCATGCTCAATGCCCCGGAAGAAAAAGCCGGCATGGTCGCCGCGATTGAGGATGTCTCATGGGAAATGGGCGGCGTACTTGGCGTGACGCTGCTGGGCGGCCTGATGACCGCGGTCTACAGCGCAAGCCTGGTGTTGCCTGAAGGCCTGGTGACAGGCAACAGCGCGTACGACAGTCTGGATGAGGCTCTGCACCTTGCAGGCTCGATGAGCACGGCAAGCGCCGCCCTGCTGAAAGAGCTGGCGCGAAACGCCTTCAGCCATGCCTATCTGACGGTGATTATCTGCGCCGCCGTGCTGGTCGCCGTCAGCACCGCGATCTTGAAATATGTGCTGCGCCAGCCGGAAAAGCTGTCCAGCCAGCGAGTTAAAAACTGATAAGATGCTCCATCAGCGATTTAGATAACCGTGGAAACGTCATGAAAGAAGCACCGGACACGCTAAGAAGCAAAATCCTGAGCGGGGCCATTGAGCTGTTCATTGAGAAAGGCATTGAAAAGGTGACCACCCGCGAACTCACCGAGCGGGTGGGTATTTCACGGAGCCACATTTACCACTACTTCAGCGACTGGCAAACGCTTTGCATTGAAGCGATGACCGCGTTTTTGATGGCCGATCTGCACAAGTTTACCGCTGAAACCAACACGTTTTCCCCGGAAGATAAGCTGCAACGCTTGATCCACACGTATCTCCCTCACGCGCCGGACGCTGTCTGGCAGCTTTACGGCGCGCTGTGGCACCAGGCAGCGCACAGCAGCGTATGGGCCGAGCTCGCGCTGGTGATGACGCAAAAATGGGAAAAAGTGCTGGCCGATATCGTCGATGACGGCATTGCGGCCGGCGTGTTTAAAGCGGTGGATGCCGCCAGAGCTACGCGCCAGTTTAGCGCCCTGCTCAACGGTTATGCCGACAAACTGCTGGTCGCCTCAGCCCCTGCCGACAGGCAGCTGGCGCTGGACGATATCGACAGTTTTATTCGCCTGGTCCTGCGGGCGGGTTAAATTGCTATCCGCCGGCTGATCTCTACCACGCTGTCGCTCGGCAGGCGGTAATAGTGCGTCACGTGCGTGGCGTTTCTCACCATGAACGCGAAGCACTTACGCTGCCAGGCTGGCATCCCCTGCCCGTCCTCACGGGCCACGATGGTTTCATGGCCCAGATAGTAGGTCACGTCCTCCACGCGGAAGGCACACGCCATCTCTCCCAGTCTCGCCATAAGCTCAGGAATATGCGGTCTTTCCATAAAGCCGTACTGGGCGATACCGCGCCAGTAATTCGGTGCCTGCTCCACAATTACCAGCCGTTCTCCAGCCGGTACGCGCGGGACGTTCATGATAGAAATGGTCAGCGAAAGTACCTGCTCCTGCAGCGCGTGGTTGCGCGCCACATGCCACCGCATCACCGGCGGAATACCGTTGCGCGTTTTGGTCAGAAACACCGCTGAACCCTGCACGCGCGGCACGCCACGCTCTTTCAGCGCGGCGAAGAAGGTGTTCACATCGATCACCTTTTCGTTCACCGCCCTGGACGCCGCCGCCGCGCCACGGTGCCAGACCAGCATCGTCGTGCAGACAATCGCCGCCAGCAGCAGTGGAATATAACCGCCCTCCAGTACCTTGATCAGATTAGCGATCAGGAAGCAGGTATCGACGATCAAAAAGCCCCCCGCCACCAGCGCGCTGGTCAGCCGCCGCCACTGCCAGATGTGACGCATCGCCACGTACAGCAGCCCGGAGGTCATCAGCATGGTGAGAGATACCGCAATCCCGTAAGCCGCCGCCAGGTTCTCAGACGACCTGAAGAACACCGTCAGGAACAGCGTGACGCCCATCAGCAGCCAGTTGATCACGCCGATATAAATTTGCCCGTAGCTCTCCGCCGCCGTCTGGCGAATGCGCAGGCGCGGTAGCCAGCCCAATTGAATCGCCTGCCGGGTCATCGAAAATGCCCCGGTGATAATCGCCTGACTGGCAATAATGGTGGCCAGCGTGGCAAGGATCACCAGCGGGATCAGCAGTGCCGGCGGGCAAAGGCGGAAGAAGATATTCTGGGTGATATCGGCCCCGGAAAGGATCAGCGCCGACTGCCCCGCATAGTTCAGCAGCAGGCTCGGGAAGACCACGCCGTACCACGCCATCCAGATAGGTTTTTTCCCGAAATGCCCCATGTCGGCATACAGCGCTTCCGCCCCGGTGACGCACAGAAACACGCCGCCCAGCACCATAAAACTGACAAAACCGTTAGAGACGAGAAACTGCAGGCCGTACAAGGGATTGATAGCCAGCAGCACGGCCGGATGCTGCGCGATACCCCAAATCCCAAGCCCGGCGATAGCAATAAACCACAGCGCCATAATCGGCCCGAAAACTTTACCTATCTTAGCCGTGCCGAAAGGCTGCACTGCAAACAGCAGTACCAGAATCGTCACCGCAATTGGCAGCACCCAGGTTTCGGCCTCCGGCAGGATAATATTCAGCCCTTCAATGGCGGAGAGCACTGAAATTGCGGGCGTAATCGCTCCGTCACCGTAGATCAGCGCCGCGCCCAATAAAGCCGCCAGCACCACCCAACGCGAGCCTTTGTCTCTCGCCACCAGCAGCGACATCAGCGCCATAATGCCGCCTTCCCCGTGGTTGTCGATGCGCATCGCAAACATCGCATACTTCACCGAGGTGATGAGGATCAGCGTCCAGATAATCAGCGACAGCAGACCCAGGATAACCGACGGGGTCGGATCGTTGCCGGATAACAGCAGCACCGTTTTCAGGGTATAAAGCGGGCTGGTGCCGATATCGCCAAATACCACGCCGAGGGCGCTTCCCGCGAGGATAAATTTATGCGGCGTTGTCCCGGAGGCTTCCGCGCCGTCCGTCTGCGACAGGTTTGTCATGTCCAGTCCTTTCTGTGATTTTTCTGGCTGTTGCCATCACAAAGTATAGAGGTGGATAAAAAACTTAAGATAAACAGTGGCAAATAAAAAAGGCCCAACGGTTCCCCGCCAGGCCAAAAGGTACTCCACATTAAAACCTTTTTTTAATTAAAGACCATCCCGCCGTCGATGAGCAGCGACTGCCCGGTCATATAGTCAGAGTCCGCGCTGGCCAGGTAAGACACACAGGCAGCCACATCTTCCGGCTCGGACAAACGTCCCAGAGTGATGCGTTTGGCGAATTCTGCGGTGCCATAACCCAGCGGTTTACCCGCTGCTTCAGACACCTGACGGTCGATTTCGGCCCACATTGGGGTTTTGACGATCCCTGGGCAGTAGCCATTCACTGTGATGCCCAGCGGGGCCAGGTCGCGCGCCGCGGTCTGGGTCAGGCCGCGCACGGCAAATTTGCTGGAGCTGTAAACCGCCAGCTCGGGGTTACCCACGTGCCCAGCCTGGGAACAGGCGTTAATGATTTTCCCGCCGTGCCCTTCGGCTTTAAAGGCTTTAACCGCGGCCTGAATACCCCAAATTACGCCCTTCACGTTGATGTTATAGACCTTATCGACGATTTCCGGGGTGATGTCCTCGATAGGCGTGGAAGGGGCTACGCCAGCGTTGTTGACGATGACATCAAACCCGCCCAGTCCTTTGCGGGCAGCCTCAACGGCGGCGAAGACCTGATCGCGGTCAGACACGTCCGCAGTCACTTCCAGCGCGCGGCCGCCATTGCGGTTAATTTCGTCCGCCACTTCTTTTGCGGTTTTGGCGTTGTAGTCCGCCACGGCGACGGCAAAGCCGTCTTTAGCCAGACGCAGCGCGATAGCTTTCCCGATCCCCTGACCGGCCCCGGTAACCAATGCTACTTTTTTCATCACAATATCCTTCTGTAGTTTAAAGAATTTGGCTGAGGTGCAGCTGACTCATCAGCAAATGGTTGTCGCTGTAATCAACCGGAATGGCGACCACCGCCGGACCCTTCACATCCATGGCGGCGCGTAAAGTCGGCTCCAGCGCTTCCGCGCTTTCCACCGCAAAGCCTCGAGCGCCAAAGGCATCCGCGTAAGCCTTGAAGTCCACCGGCCCGAAGTTCACGCCGGACAGACGCTGGTATTTTTTCTCTTCCTGAATCGCCACCATGTTGTAGGCGTTATCCACCCAAATGATGTGCAGCACGTTAGCGCCCAGGCGTACCGCCGTTTCCAGCTCCATGCTGGACTGCAGGAACCCGCCGTCGCCGGACACCGAAACCACCTTGCGGCCCGGATTCACCAGCCACGCGCCAATGGCCCACGGCAGCGCTACGCCCATGGTTTGCTGGCCGTTGGAGATCATCAGCTGACGGGCGCGGAAGCTATAAAGATAGCGGGCGATCCAGATGTGGAAACTGCCCATATCGACGGTCAGGGTCACGTCGTCGTTCACGATGTCCTGCATCGCCCGGACGATGCGCAACGGGTGGAGTGCAAACTGATTCAGCTGTGCGCCCCTGCGGCTCAGCAGTTCACGCTGATGCTGCCTGTCAACAAGGATTTCTGACGCACGTGGGCTAAGGACCAGCGGTTTTTCTATACGGGCGGTGAGCTTGTCCAGCGTGCTGGCGATATCGCCCACCAGCTCGACGTCCGGCACGTAGTTACGTTCTTCATAGGCGGGCAGAACGTCGATATGCACCAGCGTGGCATCACCGGTATTCCACATCGCCGGCTCATACTCCACCGGGCTGTAGCCGATACAAACCACCAGGTCCGCAAGCTGTAACAGGCGGTCACCGGCCTGGTTATTAAAAAGCCCCACGCGCCCGGCAAAACGAGCAAAGTGCTGCTGATTCACCGCGCCTGCGGCCTGATAGGTGCTGGTGACCGGGATATGGCTTTTTTCCAGCAGATGGAACAGCGCCGCGCTGTTTTCCTGCTGGCTTGCCATCAGCCCAAGCAGGAATACAGGATTTTTAGCCTGCGAGATAAGTTTCGCCACATCGTTAATAGCGGCGTCAGGCGCTGCACCGGCTTTCACCGCCCCGTTGGCTGGCAAAATATTCCCGGTTGCCGGGCCGTCGCTGATGTCCTGCGGCAGGCTGACAAAGGCACTACCGGGGCGACCATGCTCGGCGGCGCGGAAGGCGTTTGAAACCACCTCAGCAATGGCGTCCGAAGAAGGGACTTCCACCGAGTATTTCGTCACCGGGCTGAACATCGCCACGGTGTCCATGCTTTGATGTACCAGTTTGGCTTTATCTGAACGTTTTACCGCGCCACCCAGCGCCACAACCGGGTCACCTTCGCTGTTGGCTGTTGCCATGCCGGTGATCAGGTTTGAGCAACCTGGGCCGGAGGTCACCAGCGCCACGCCCGCTTTCCCGGTGATGCGCCCCACCGCCGCCGCCATAAAGGCTGCATTGGCTTCGTGGCGGACCGGAATCAGTTCAATCGGCGAGTCGTTCAGCGAATCAAAGACCTTATCGATCTTCGCCCCGGGGATCCCAAAGACGTGCTTCACGCCCTGAGCTTCAAGCTGGCTGACCACCATGTCAGCGCCGTGCGCCCACTCGCGCAAAGGTTTTTTATTATTCATGGCTCACATCTCCTCAGGGAACGCTAGTTTTCAACCGCGCGGATAGCCGCGTCGAGATTTTCGGGGTGCAGGTTGGCGTTAAGAAATGCACTGTCTGCCGGAAGATCGATCATCAGCTTGTGGATCTCACCGAAGGTCAGCTCGCCTTGCTCCAGCTGATAATCGAGCAGATGCCCGCCGCCCTGGCGGTCATCGGTAATAAAGTGTTCGTGATAGCCCGCCACGTTGATGCCCTGCATATGCTGTGGGGTGCGGAACCCCACCAGCACGCCTTTACGGCCGTTAAAGCGGAACACCGGCTGGTCGTCCAGCACGTCTGTCATCGCGCGATATGGCGGCTTCTGGCGCGGTACCGTGCGGGTATGTGCGTGGTGGAAATGACCGTCGATGCGCAGCGCACAAAACAGGTTATCGGAGGGAATTTTTGCGTCGATAATCTCGTGCAGTTTCTGACGGCTGGTCAGGCTATTGATGCGCAAGCGGTACTGAGGTTTAAACCAGGTCATCACCGCAAACGGGGTTTTCTGCTGCGGGCTGGCCGCCCTGGCGCTGCCGTCTGACCGTAATTGATACACGTTGCTGTTGAAGGCAATCATCTCGCCGTCCAGCTCGTTAAAGGTCCCCAGGCCAAAGTCACCGTGCTTAAGCAGGTCGGCCATGGTGGTTTCCCCTTCATAGACGCCGCTCAATAATGCGCTCATCAATGAAGTCTGATATATCATGTTTTCTTTATTGGCTGCGGCGAAGGTCTCGACCATCTCTAAAAGACTTTCTTCGCAGGAACATAGAGTTAGATCGCTCATGGCGTCTGTCACCTCGGGCTGAAGGTTAAGAAACATTAATTAAATGTTGACGTGATCCAGCTCACAGTTCCAATATAAAAGCCCTTCTGGTTTGAGACGTTTTCGATATGGAACTTCGCTATCTCCGCTATTTTGTCGCCGTTGCCCAGACGCATAATTTCACCCGGGCAGCCGAGCTGTTGGGTATTTCGCAGCCTCCTCTTAGCCAGCAGATTCAGCGCCTGGAGCGTGAAGTGGGCACGCCCCTGCTGCACCGCTTGACCAGAGGTGTAGAGCTGACGGATGCGGGAGAAGCGTTTTATCAGGATGCCTGCCAGATTCTGGCCCACAGCGATGCCGCGCTGGAGAAAGCCCGCGGGATCGCCCGCGGTATTAACGGCAAGCTGTCGCTCGGGATAACCAGTTCAAACGCGTTCAATCCAAAGATTTTTTCCCTGCTGCGCCAGTTTCAGGCGCACTATCCGGCCATCGAACTGCGCCAGCGAGAAACCAATATGGCGGGCCTGATGCAGGAGCTGGATGATGGCTTGCTGGACGTGGCGTTTGTGCGCCTGCCCTGTGAAAGCAGCAAGCGGTTTACGCTCAAGCTAATTGACGAAGAGCCGATGATGATTGCCCTGCACAAGGACCATCCTCTTTCCGGCGAGAAAGAGCTGGCCCTGCAGGCGCTGGCCGATGTGCCGCCAGTGCTGTTCCCGGAAGAAGTGGCCCCCGGATTATATGAACTGATGTATAACGCCTGCCTGCGAGCGGGCATCGATCTGAAAAGTGCCTGCCAGGCTTCGCAAATTTCTTCCTCGTTAAGCATGGTCTCGGCAGGCTTCGGGTTCGCCTTAGTTCCCCAATCGATGACCTGCATCGCCTGCCCGAACGTCACCTTCCACGCGATTCGCGGTGACCAGGTGAAAACGGACATTGCGCTGGCCTGGCGGCAGTTTGAACGCTCTCCGACGGTGAAACGCTTTATCCAGCTGTTCGCCCACTGAGCCTGGCCGCAACGACATCGCTCCCTGAGTGACCCAATGCTACAATAGTCACCATTCACAAATCCGAACACAGGGAGAAAATATGTCTGAAACTCACGTTCAGGGCGGGGAAACCAGAGGGCCTGCGGAACACAGCGTCAGGGAACAGATCATCGAGGCAGCGACCGAATTCTTTGGCCACTACGGGTTTGAAAAAACGACGGTATCCGATCTCGCCAAAGCCATCGGCTATTCCAAGGCTTATATCTACAAGTTCTTCAAATCCAAGCAGGAAATCGGCGAAGTTATCTGCGACAACCGCCTGACAAAGATGATGGCAATCGTCAGTCAGTCGGTGGATGACGCCCCCGGTGCGTCGGCTAAGCTGCGGGCGATGTTCAGCGCACTCATTGCCGCAGGCAGCGATCTGTTTTTCTACGACCGTAAGCTCCACGACATCGCCATTGTTTCCTGCCTGGAAAACTGGCCCTCGGCCGAACGCTACAAGCTGCAGCTGCGGGAAGTGCTTACCGCCATTATTCATGCCGGCCGCCAGTCCGGTGAATTTGAGCGCCGCAGCCCGATGGATGAAACCGTTAACGCCGTTTTTCTCGTCATGCTGCCGTATATCAGCCCGATACAGCTGCAATACAACCTCGAACTGGCTAAGCAAGCCGAACAGCTTTTGCCCGCGCTGATCCTGAAAAGTTTAATGCCCTGATCGCATCTTGTGACCATTGACTAAATTGGTCACTTGAATAATTATCTGCGTTCCTGCTCCGCGTTTATAAGGGAACGTATGTTGCGTCTTCAGCCTTTTACAGCCGCCGTGGCGCTGCTGTGCTCGGCGCTCACCGCCTGCGGTGACTCATCTCAGCCAGAGGATCCGCGTACCGATCCTCCGCTGGTTCGCGTTGTCGCGGTTCAGTCCGCCAATGATGACGCCCGGGCTTTTACCGGCATTGTCGCCTCGCGAATCCAAAGCGACCTCGGTTTTCGCGTTCCGGGAAAAATTCTTGAGCGCCTGGTGGACAAAGGCCAGACGGTAAAAAACGGCCAGCCCCTGCTCCGACTCGATCCTCAGGATTTAAGCCTGCAGGCTAAAGCGCAGGATCAGGCCGTCGCCGCTGCCAAAGCCCGCGCTAAACAGGCCGCCGCCGATGAGGCCCGCTACAGAAGCATTGTCGGCAGCGGCGCGATTTCAGCCTCGCAGTACGATCAAATCAAAGCCCAGGCCGACAGCGCCAGAGCGGATCTGCAGGCGGCCATTGCCCAGGCCAATGTGGCTAAAAACGCCATGAATTATGCGGTGCTGACGGCTGATTCTGACGGCGTGATCGTGGATACGCTGGCCGAGCCAGGCCAGGTTGTCGCCGCCGGGCAAGGGGTGATTCGTCTCGCCCGGGCGGGCCAGCGTGAAGCGGTCGTCGATTTGCCGGAAACGCTGCGCCCGGCGCTGGGCACCGTAGCTCAGGCTCATCTTTACGGTTCAGATAGCGCTCCCGTGGCCGCTACCTTACGTCAGCTTTCCGACGCCGCCGACCCACAAACCCGCACATTTGAAGCGAAGTTTGTGCTCGCTGGCGCACTTGCCCAGGCGCCGCTCGGCAGCACGGTGACCGTCACCATTCCTGACGCAGGCACTCCCTCACAAAACGTGATTGTGCCTTTGGCCTCGCTCTATGACGCCGGGAAAGAGAAAGGCACCGGCATTTGGGTGGTAAGCGGTAAACCGGCCAAAGTGAGCTGGCACCCGGTGAGCATCCGCCGCATCACCGATGAATCCGCCATTGTTGCCACCCAAATCGACAGCCACGCCAGCATCGTTGCCCTCGGCGCACATCTGCTGCATGACGGCGAAGAAGTCAGACTGCTTGCACAGGGCGCCACCGATCTGGCGGGAGCACCGTAATGAGCGACTCTCGCTTTAACCTTTCCGCCCTCGCGGTACGTGAAAAATCAGTCACTCTGTTCCTGATCCTGCTCATTACGCTGGCCGGGATCATCGCGTTCTTTAAACTGGGCCGAGCCGAGGATCCGCCTTTTACGGTGAAACAGCTGACCGTGATCACCGCCTGGCCGGGGGCCACCGCGCAGCAAATGCAGGATCTGGTGGCCGAGCCGCTGGAAAAGAGAATGCAGGAGCTGGACGATTATGACCGCACGGAAACCTATACCCGTCCGGGTCTTGCCTACAGCGTTGTCTCCCTAAAAGACAGCACGCTGCCCGCCAACGTGCCGGAGGCGTTTTACCAGGCGCGGAAAAAAATCAGCGATGAGGCCAAAAATCTGCCGGATGGCGTTATAGGCCCGCTGGTAAATGACGAATTTTCGGACGTCACCTTCGCGCTGTTTGCCCTGAAAGCAAAAGGCGAGCCGCAGCGCCTGCTGGTGCGCGATGCCGAGAACCTGCGCCAGCAATTGCTGCACGTCCCCGGCGTGAAAAAGGTGAATATTATCGGTGAACAGGCGGAACGCATTTTTGTTTCGTTCTCTCATGACAGGCTTGCCACGCTTGGTGTTTCGCCGCTGGACATCTTTCAGGCGCTGAGTAACCAGAACCTGCTTACCCCCGCAGGCTCAATAGAAACTGCCGGCCCGCAGGTGTTTATCCGCGTGGATGGCGCGCTGGATCAGCTCTCAAAAATCCGCGATACCCCCATTGTGGCCCAGGGGAAAACGCTGAAACTGTCCGACGTAGCTGACGTCGAGCGCGGGTATGAAGACCCGGCTACGTTCCTCGTCAGAAACAACGGCGAGCCGGCCCTGCTGCTCGGCGTGGTCATGCGCGACGGCTGGAACGGGCTTGATTTGGGCAAAGCCCTGGATCAGGAAACCCGTAAAATCAACGACACGATGCCGCTCGGCATGAGCTTCAGTAAAGTCAGCGATCAGTCAGTGAACATCAGTTCCGCCGTGGATGAGTTTATGGTGAAGTTTTTTGTCGCCCTGCTGGTGGTGATGGTGGTCTGCTTTATCAGCATGGGCTGGCGAGTGGGCATCGTGGTTGCCGCCGCCGTGCCGCTAACGCTGGCAGTGGTATTTATCGTCATGGCCGCCACAGATAAAAACTTCGACAGGATAACCTTAGGCTCACTCATTCTGGCGCTGGGCCTGCTGGTGGACGACGCTATCATCGCCATTGAAATGATGGTGGTGAAAATGGAGGAAGGCTACAGCCGTGTTAAGGCCTCCGCCTACGCCTGGAGCCACACCGCCGCGCCCATGCTGGCGGGCACGCTGGTAACCGCCATCGGCTTTATGCCGAACGGCTTTGCCCACTCCACCGCCGGGGAGTACACCAGCAACATGTTCTGGATCGTCGGTATCGCGCTGATAGCATCCTGGCTGGTGGCCGTGGTATTCACGCCCTATCTCGGCGTGAAATTGCTACCCGATATGCACAAAGCCGCGCTGGCGGAACACGCGCTATACACCAGCAAAAATTACAATCGCTTCCGGGCATTGCTGAAAAAAGTCATCGTCCGCAAGTGGCTGACCGCCGGTTCAGTCGTCGGCCTGTTTGTGCTGGCGATAGCCGGAATGGCCGTGGTGAAAAAGCAGTTCTTCCCCATCTCAGATCGCCCGGAAGTGCTGGTAGAAGTTCAGCTGCCTTACGGGACGTCTATCGAGCAAACGACGAAGACTACCGAGCGCATTGAGCAATGGCTCAGCGCGCAGAAAGAGTCAAAAATCGTCACCTCCTACATTGGCCAGGGCGCGCCGCGTTTCTACCTGGCCATGGCTCCGGAGCTGCCCGACCCTTCGTTCGCAAAAATCGTGATTCTCACGCCCGATCCTGATGCGCGAGAAGCGTTGAAAATGCGGCTGCGGCAGGCCATCAGCAACGGCCTGGCACCGGAGGCTCAGGTGCGCGTCACCCAACTTGTCTTCGGGCCTTATACGCCCTACCCGGTAGCGTTTCGCGTGATGGGGCCAGACCCGGACGTGCTCAGAACGATTTCGTTACGGGTTGAAAAAGTGATGAATCAAAGCGGGCTGATGCGCACCGTGAACATCGACTGGGGCTCCCGGGTGCCTACGCTACATTTCACCCTGAACCAGGACCGGCTTTACGCCGTGGGCTTAACCACCGCCTCCGTCTCGCAGCAATTGCAATTCCTGCTTTCCGGCGCGCCGTTGACCGAAGTGCGGGAAGATATTCGCTCCGTGCAGGTCACGGGCCGGGCGCGCGGCAGCGTGCGGGACGACCCGGCACAGCTCGCCGCGCTAACGCTCATTGGCGCGAACGGGCAAAAAGTGCCGCTCTCGCAAATCGGTAAGGTTGAAGTTGTGATGGAAGATCCGGTGCTCCGACGTCGCGACAGAACGCCAACCATTACCGTGCGGGGCGATGTCGCCGATGGCCTTCAGCCGCCGGATGTGTCGACGGCGATCGTGAAACAAATTCAACCTATTGTGGCAGAGCTTCCGGCGGGGTACCGCATCGAAGAAGCGGGCGCCATTGAAGAATCCGGCAAGGCCACGGCGGCAATGGCTCCGCTGTTCCCGATCATGATCGCGCTAACGCTGCTGGTGATTATTCTTCAGGTTAGGTCGATCTCAGCCATGCTGATGGTGTTCGCCACCAGCCCGCTGGGGCTTATCGGCGTGGTACCGACGCTGCTGATTTTCAACCAGCCGTTCGGCATCAACGCCCTGGTGGGGCTGATTGCGCTTTCAGGGATTTTGATGCGCAACACGCTGATCCTCATCGGCCAGATTAAGCATAACGAGCAGGCCGGGCTGACGCCTTTTGATGCCGTGGTTGAGGCGACGATCCAACGTTCGCGCCCGGTGCTGTTGACCGCCCTGGCGGCGATTCTGGCGTTTATTCCTCTGACCCATTCCGTGTTCTGGGGAGCGCTGGCCTACACGCTTATCGGCGGGACGTTTGGCGGCACCTTTATGACGCTGCTGTTCCTGCCCGCCATGTATGCGATCTGGTTCAAAATTCGCCCGCCAAAGGTTGATAACTGACCGATTCATCAGGCCCGGAGGACTCCTCTCCGGGCCATATTCCAAATCATGAACACCGCTCATGTTCTAATGAAATTAAATCACTTTTACTAAAACTGTGACTCAGGCATAAAAGATGCAATATTGTTAACGACATGCAATGTGAAGATTACTGACAGGTAAAACCACAGCTAACCAAAGGTTATATGTGAGAAATCAAGCAGTAGATACAGGCAAAAAACAGAACTAAGGTGCCGGATTACCATGACTAAAGCGTTTACTTTTACTCTTAAGAGCATTGTTTTTGATGAGAATTACAACCCGTCAGGGAATACGCGCATCACAACCAATTTTGCTAACCTGGCCCGCGGCGAGAAGCGTCAGGAGAACCTGCGTAACGCGTTGATCATGATTGATAACCGCTTCAACTCCCTGGCGAACTGGGACAACCCCACCTCCGACCGCTACGGCGTTGAACTTGAAATTATTTCCGTTGAGCTGGATGTTGAAGGCAACGGCAAGACCTTCCCGGCGATTGAGATTTTAAAAACTCACGTGCTGGATAAGAAAACCGGCCAGCGCATCGAAGGCATTGTCGGGAACAATTTCTCTTCCTACGTTCGCGACTATGATTTCAGCGTTCTGCTGCCAGCGTACAACCAGGATCGCGCAGAATTCACCATCCCGGAAGATTACGGCGTGCTGCACGGGAACTTGTTCAGACACTTCGTTGGGTCAGACACCTACAAAGAAAATTTCAATAAAGCGCCGGTGATTTGCCTGAGCGTTTCCAGCAAAAACGTTTACCGCCAGACCGGAAACCGCCACCCGGTGCTCGGCATTGAATATGAACAAGATTCATCTTCCCTGACCGATCTCTACTTCAACAAAATGGGGCTGAAGGCTCGCTATTTCATGCCGCCCAACAGCGTGGCGCCGTTTGCCTTCTACCACACGGGCGACCTGGTGAATGACTACTCGAACCTCGAGCTTATCAGCACCATCAGCACCATGGAGACGTTCCAGAAGATCTACCGCCCTGAGATTTACAACGCGAATTCTCCGGCCGGGCTGTGCTTCCAGCCAAGCCTGAACCACCAGGATCATTCATTTACTCAAATTGTTTACGATCGTGAAGAACGCAGCCGTTTGGCCATCGAACAAGGGAAGTTTACTGAAGAGCACTTCATCAAACCGTACCAAACAATTTTAGAGCAGTGGTCTGCTAACTACCCTCTTTGAGACACCAAACACAAGGTTATTCGACATGAAAAGATTATTGCCTACGTCCACTGCCGGCAGCCTGCCAAAACCGTCCTGGCTGGCCCAGCCTGAAACGCTGTGGTCGCCGTGGAAGCTGCAGGATCAGGAACTTATTGAGGGTAAACAGGACGCCCTGCGCCTGGCGCTGCACGAACAACAGCTGGCGGATATCGACATCGTCAGCGACGGCGAGCAGACTCGCCAGCACTTCGTGACCACCTTTATCGAACACCTGGACGGCGTGGATTTCGAGAAACGCGAAACCGTGCGCATTCGTAACCGCTACGATGCCAGCGTCCCGACCGTGGTCGGTGCCGTGGCTCGTCAAAAACCGGTGTTTGTGGAAGATGCGAAGTTCCTTCGCAAACAGACCGATCGGCCAATCAAATGGGCGCTGCCTGGCCCGATGACCATGATCGACACGCTGTATGACAACCACTACAAAAGCCGTGAAAAACTGGCCTGGGAATTCGCCAAAATCCTGAACCAGGAAGCGAAAGAGCTGGAGGCCGCCGGCGTGGACATCATTCAGTTCGATGAGCCAGCCTTCAACGTGTTCTTCGACGAAGTTAACGAATGGGGCATCGCCACGCTGGAACGCGCCATCGAAGGCCTGAAGTGCGAAACCGCCGTGCATATTTGCTACGGCTACGGCATCAAAGCCAACACCGACTGGAAGAAAACGCTGGGCTCGGAGTGGCGCCAGTACGAAGAGGCGTTTCCAAAGCTGCAGACCTCAAACATCGACATCATCTCGCTGGAGTGCCACAACTCCCACGTGCCGATGGACCTGCTCGAGCTGATTCGTGGCAAGAAAGTGATGGTGGGCGCCATCGACGTGGCCAACCACGCCATTGAAACCCCGGAAGAAGTGGCCAATACCCTGCGCAAAGCGCTGCAGTTCGTTGATGCCGAAAATCTCTACCCTTCTACCAACTGCGGTATGGCTCCGCTGCCGCGCCATGTGGCCAGAGGCAAACTGCACGCGTTGAGCGCTGGGGCAGAGATCGTCCGCAGAGAGATTCTGGGTAAATAACCTAAAGTCTTTGCAACCCGCCTGGCGATTGAGAGATCGCCAGGTTTTATTCCCTGTGCCGATAGCTAATCCCTCCTTTAATGGCAGTCATTTCCTGGTCACTCAACGCACTAATACTGGGCCCATCGAATTAATCATAAGTTTATTATTAACCTGCTAATATATAGCCTTGCCTTCATGAATATATTGCGAACTAAGCAAGCAGATATTCAAAATATGATGCACTCTATATTTCGAATATTTTCCGCATTATTAAATAATAAACACCACCACCTCAAAATAAGACAAATATTATTTTTGTTTTATTAATGTCAGCATAAAAAATCAGCCAAAAATAATTTATCCCTACAAGTAGATTGCCCTGCCCACTAACGCTGTATGTCAGCATAAACTGCCCCTTGTGTTTTATAAGGAATATATTCCCACACCAAAAATGGTGGTTTTGACAAAAAAACAGCGCCACTCTAATTTTTCAACTCACACAGCAATTTTCTCACTTTTGTTATTTGCTCTGCTCGCTATTCAGTTAGCTGGCTTTTAATGAGGAGTTTAAATATGGCCTGGACTTTTTATCTGACGATAACGAATGCCACGGACAGGGTGCTTGAGGTAGACAGCAGTTCAATTGAATGGGGAACCTGGTATCGGAACTCCGTTGACGGTCGTGGCCCCATCAGCATTGAACCTAATGCAACCGTTCAGGCTTTGGGCATCCGTGCTGCAAGGGGAACCTGGACCGGCTATGAATGCCACGCGCAATGGAAAGACAAAGTGCCCCCGGGCCAAAAAGGCTACGGTGCCGTCTCTCTGATGATCGATGTCCCTTTCAGCGGATCTAACGACTCAAGTCTGTCTGCAGGCGGCGCCTTGACCGCAAGCGGATGGACAAACTTGCCGAGCGGCGGGCATGACTTTAGCCGTTCCATCACGATCCGGGCCGGGCGAGATAAAAAGCTGCTGGTTCTGGATGAGGGGATAATCCCGGTGAAAGTTAAAGAGAATGATGCGGTCGAAGAGGAGTACCGGGCCTGGCTACTCGAAGTGGCCGCCAAAAACCCGGACGTGCGCAACTGGAGCGACGTCGAAAAAGATTTACAGGCCATTGATGACTTCAACCCATTGCAGTACATCCCTGACGGCCCTTACCTGACGAAGCGCCTGCTCGCTCGCTCAGAACCCCTGGTAGTGGAACCTGCGCTTTGGGAAGGTATTGGCGATGTGGATTATCCCACGCCGTACGCGCAGGATTTGTTCATTGACGAATATTTTGCTGTGGCAATTTACAGCGTAGGTAATAACCCTCGTACCTTTATTAACGTCCCGGCCGGGTCAACGCGCAGCACCAGCGAGAAAGTCACCGTCACTTCGGCCATTAAAAACGTCCTGACGGTCAACTGGTCACTCAAAACCTCGCTGTCCGAAAAAGCCGCCGACCCAATCACCGGTTCAGAAGTGGCTTCCAGTATGGATATGGAGTTTGGCGTCACCAATGTGCTGGAAGTCAGCCGTGAGTCCGTGACTGAAAAAATTGTTGAAGAGTCCTTCACCGCGCCGCAGGACAGCGATGTGCTGATTGTTCCCTGGGTATTTAGTACGGCGGTAGTCATTTATCGCCGGACCAAAAAAGGTAACGTCAGCCTGGTCGCCGTTTCCGAATGGGCGCAAATGCAGTTCTTTAAAAGTTACAGAGTACAAACCCTGTTCAAACTTGAATCTGGAGATGCGTCATGAAAACACTCGTTATCGCAATTCTTACCGCTGTTCTGTGCCAGGGCATGGCGATGGCCGAAACGCAGCAACCGGCATCCGGGGCTTTGCCTGCCAATGAAAAGCCGCCCCTGTTGCTGACGGCCGACGAAAAAAAAGCGAGTGAGGCTAATGCCGACAGGAATGAATGCTGGTCGGCCAGAAATTGTAGCGGGAAAATCCTTAATAATAAGGATGCGCATAACTGCAAAAATTCCGGGGGTAAATCCTGGCGGGGTAAAAATTCCAGCCAGTGCACCAATCTTTAAACTTTAGACGCCAAAGCAACTATCCTGCCCGTGGTATAACGGGCGGATAGTTTCTTACGGGCGCCAGGGAAGCATCGCGAACTGAATATTCGATGAATGCCGGTAATTCCCGCGGCTTTACCTCTGACCAGGTATCGTTATGGGTAACTTCCGGGCGCACTCAGATTTTAAGTGCAGCCACAATTGCGGCTTCCATTTTCTCCGGGGTAGTGAACGGTGCAAAACGCTTCAGCGGTTTCCCGTCCCGGCCAATCAGGAACTTTGTGAAGTTCCACTTGATCCGCCTGCCCAGCACGCCAGGCAATTCTTTCTTCAGATAACGAAACACAGGATGCGCTGCGGTTCCATTGACCTCGACCTTTGCAAACATCGGAAAACTCACGCCGTAGTTAATATGGCACGTCCGGGCAATTTCGTCGGCGTCACCGGGCTCCTGCTTACCAAACTGATTGCAGGGGAAACCAAGCACCACCAACCCCTGCGCGGCGTACTTCTTATAGAGCGCCTCGAGGCCTGCGTACTGCGGCGTGAAGCCACACTGGCTGGCGGTATTGACCACCAGCACCAGCTTATCGGCGTAATCGGACAGAGCGATCTGCTGGCCAGTCAGGCTCGTGGCCGTCAGTTGATGAAAAGGCTGCATGTTGGGTTCCTCAGTGCACGTCAAAATGGCCACGCAGCGCGGGCCGTAATTCTTCTATCGCTAGCTTAGCAACGCATAATGCAGTGGGGTTAGTGCTTTCACTTTCCAATGACCACGCTGCGGACAGTCCGCCCCAGGCAATGATCCATTTGAGAAGCCGCTCTCTGTCCAGATTTGCTATCTCACTCACGGCACGCAGCCTGCGCTTAAAAATCTCCGGCACGGTAGCGACCGGCGGAGCTGGGTTATCCAAATCCGGGTTGGTGAAAATATTAGCAAAATCGAATCCTCGCTCCCCTATGACGCCTTTAGGATCGATCGCCCGCCAGCCCGATGATGCAAAATCAAGCACATTGCCGTGGTGTAAATCACCATGTAAGGCCACAACATCCTGCGGAGTGGTAAGCAGTTCTTGGGAGATATCTGAACAAAATGCCAGCAAGCCGCCCCGCTGCTGCGCCACTATTTTTAGCGAAGCAAACCAATCATCCAGCGAAGGCAACTGGGGCAAAGGCTTTTGCCGAACGCGATGCAGCCTGTTTGCCGTAGCACATAATATACGGCAGGCTTCGAGATCCTGACCTTCTCTGGACATTGTGGCTAATGACGCGGAGCCGGTGGCCCGGGCGAGAAGAATGGCTTCATCTTCATGGGCAATAACCTGCGCCGCGCCCCTGCCTGCCCACCAGACCAGCAGCGAGTTCCCCGTTTGTTCATCCCTGTCGGCAGTCACTTTCAGCATAGCCTCAGCGCCATCAGCTGCGGTTTTCACCGGCAGCAGCTGCGACGTATGGGTCTGAAAGGGAGTGCCGTCCGGAATCAGATCCCAGCGTTTCAGCCAGCAGCTTAGTTTGTCTTTATCCATAGGGCGGTTTTTATCTCCCATCATGCCAGATTGCCAGACTGGTGTTTGTCGCTAGCACAGCCAAGAAATTGCCAAACGAATATTAGGCTGCTTTGAGCGAGAGATGAAATCCTTATGCTGTCGGATTGAACTGGCGACACTGTTCATGACGCTTAATGGTTTGCAGGTTAAGCGAGGTACTGGCACATGGTGGACACCTTGCCTGAGCTGACGGTCCGCTACGAGCGAGAAGCGGTCGATGCTATCTTTGTTTCTCTGAACATTCTACAAGGGCTCGATGGATATGAAATTGTCAGGTGGATGTTTATGTGGATTCATCAGATTCACAGCGATAAATCCTTCTTCCCCTCATTCCTGTTCCTGCGATATGTGCCAGAAACATACTGGCTGTCACACCGCAGTATGGATTGAATTTGATTCCGCAGATGTTGAATGGACTGCCGAAGGGGGGGCACCATCGCTGTTCCGCTCATCAGCAGCTTCATCCAGAGCATTTTGCGCCCGGTGTGGCACCTCGGTCGGTGCTATTGATGACTCTCACGTAACTGCTTTGCTAAGCGGTATATTTGACAACAACCAACGCGACTTGTTTTCGCCATCATCCCACTCATTTCAAGATATGAAACCTGAATGGTGGAGAATAATCATGCCTGATATCGCTCAATAAACACTCAAGTCTTACATGTAGCCATCATGATGCCACTCAAAGTTGAAGGTGAATATTAATTATGGTCTTTAGCTGTCCGTAAGGAGCGAACTACGGATATTCTTTTATAGCGGCAGAAAATTTACACAATATCAGGCCTGGCGTTTCTTAAATGAAAAGTGTACTAAACTCTGTTTGATTCACTCAAATTTTAACCAGGGTATACATATGATAAATAGAGAAAAACGTACCATTAGCAGAGGCATAAATCATGTGGGGCTAACGGTTCCAAACCTGCAGCAGGCAACAGAATTTTTGCAAAAGGCATTGGATGCCAGGTTTGTTTATGACGGCCTTGTAAGCACACCCGTTTTAGTTCCACGCACTTTTTGAGATTTCCGGGTTTTCAGCCATCAGCCGGTACTCTTCTGGCGTCAGGTTATTCAGGGATTCATGGGGCCGCTCACTGTTATATTCAGCCAGCCATCGCTCAGTGATTTCCCGTGCTTCATTCAGGGTCCTGAAGAGATAAAAATCCAGAATTTCTGTCCGGTACGTCCGGTTAAACCGTTCGATAAAGGCATTCTGCGTCGGTTTACCCGGCCTGATAAACTCCAGCATCACCCCGTGTTCTTCCGCCCATTGTGCCAGCGCCAGCGACACCAGTTCTGGCCCGTTATCCATTCGCATCTTCAGTGGATATCCGCGGTTTGCTACTATCCTGTCCAGTACCCGGACTACACGCTGGGCCGGGATATTCAGGTCAATTTCTATCGCCAGCGCTTCCCGGTTAAAATCGTCCACCACATTGAAGGTACTGAAGCGTCTGCCACACGCCAGCGCGTCGTGCATAAAATCGATGGACCAGCTCTGATTAAGTGCCTCAGGGCTTGCCAGTGGCGCAGGGTTTCGTACCGGCAGACGCTGCTTGCCTTTGCGGCGAAAATTCAGCTTCAGTACGCAGTATATCCGGTGAACACGCTTATGATTCCAGGCGTTACCCTGCCTGCGCAGCACCTGAAACAGCTTCTTAAAACCGTATCGCGGATAGCGTTCTGCCAGTTCAGTCAACGCAAGGATCACCGGTTCATCACGCCGGGTATCGGGCTGATAAAAATACACCGTCCTGCTCAGCGATAATGTCCTGCACGCCTGGCGGATGCTCATGGCAAACTGTGCCGTCAGATAGCTGACGAGCTCCCGCTTTATCGCTGGTTTTAAAGCTTTTTTTCGATAACGTCTTTCAGTGCCCGACATTCAAGGCTGAGATCGGCAAACATCTGCTTCAGACGACGATTTTCGTCCTCAAGGTCTTTAATTTTTTTGATATCAGCAGCTTCCATCCCGCCATATTTCGCCTTCCAGTTGTAGTAGCTGGCTTCGGAAATAGCGGCCTCACGACACACATCTTTGACGGTCCTGCCCGCTTCGACGGACTTCAGGACGGCGATAATCTGGTGCTCGGTGAATCGGATCTTACGCATAGCGATCTCCTCAGGGGACATAATCAGTATGTCGGAAGATCTCTAAAAGTGAATGGGCCGTTTTGCAGGGATACTTACACAATCACCACTGGAGCACACTGTAATGGGTTAGAAGAAACCTTTGCTTGATTAAAAGTAATGCGCGCTGCTCTAGGGTTTCCCGCTGGGTAATGGATGATCATTACGTCACATAATTCACAACGTGGGGTTGGTCGCCCTGTACCTCGGTTAGCACTAAAATTCACTTGGTAACGATTACCATGATATTCTTGCGCCAGTGCGTTTGTACCGAGTGAATTGAAAGCGCGGATAAATGCACGGAATAGTGCAATTTCACCGCGAGCAGCCAATGACTCTATGCGAAAGGCATTTTGAAGAACTGATCCAATCATTATACTTATAGTCCCCTTATTTATGAAACGCTTAAAGATGGTAAAAATACTGTAACTAATCAGTGAGTCATTAAATGTTAACCATTGGTCTTTAGCTAATTTTAATCTTACTCCTTAGGTATCATTACAATAGCCCTGTCACACTTCCGTTTTCTCAGAGCATCGAAGAAATAGACTAATGAAGAGCCCTTAAATGAAATCCAAAAAAGGAACTACTCATCCAATATGTTTAATTGAAGAATATCCGCTTCTGGCACAGAGCATGCAGGCTCGCTGGGTAAATCCGCTATTAGCGGACATTAATGACTGAATTACGCCGCTCCACTAAGCAACTTCGGCTTGAATGAATTGTTAGACAATTCACTCTTCGGCCCAAAATTCATCTCCAGCCTCGGGGCCATCTCTTAAGCCTACAAGGCCAAGGTAGAGCATTATTGGTATCGTCTTTCGATTTGCGGCACCCTGTAAATCAAAAGCAAGCCAACTGAGACTAAGCCCCCAGACAATCGGGCCGAGCCAATTGCTCCACCAAGGAAACTTTGTTGCTAATTGTTCGATAAGCTTTTTTGCGGCTTCCTTTCCTATAAATTGAGAAATAGCTAAAACAGCTAACCCCTGAACTAAACGTGCTGTAATTTCCGGGCCAAGTACCGACATTAACAATGGTAAAAGTGCGGCCTTGTTATCTTTTAGTCTAATGAAAAATTCATTTTGTTGTTCGCAACCAATGCCAGATTCTTCGAATAGTTTTCTTTGTTGCTCTGGGCTCATGCTAAGGAATGTTTTTTCCGCTGCAAGTCTGACAAGACGCTCTAGCCTTGCTTCAATGCCTCCAAGTTGTTTTTGCTTCACCTTCAGTTTAACACTTACGTCGTCAATTATTTCTCTTATACTCACTCCCGCAGGATCTTCTTCTTTGAAGATTTTGCGGAACATATAGGCAACATCTGCACTGCCTACATAACGAATTTCTCGCTCTAAGGCTTTTGCGAGGCGAACTTTGTTGCTTGTGTTAGGATCGCTTCTATAGCAGGTCAAGAGTTCTTTGAGCTCTTTGTCAGATGAGAAGTTGACATAACTGTCAATTTGCGAAATAAGCATCGCATAATCATCTGCATCACACTTTAACAGAAGCTCGGTTGCTTCGTATCCCAAAATATTCCCCTTAATGATCTAACGCCGTGCTCAACGGCAGTTTGTTATTTGATTACCATATTAATTCCGTTCAGGTTTATAAGGCAACGCCATTTTAAAACGGGAATCTTTGAACTTCATTCATAACAGTGCTCTGCTCCATTAGTATAGGCAGAAGTTAAGAACGGCAGCACATGGCACAAACCGGACGCATAGAAACCAGTCCCATAAAAAATCAAAAACTCAGGGCTGCCCTTCCATATTCCAACGAGCCGATCCCATAACGTCGTAAACGTGTTGATCGGTAAATGCCGGGAATTTTGCGTGCCTGGAGGCTGCCAGCAAAGCGTCACAGTAGTTCTGGTCTCCACCTTTCACGATGAAATTTTGCAAGGTTCCATCTATTTTAAAATCAAGGTGCACATTGCACCTTTTTCCATTCCAGGCATGAGGCTCAGCAAGCGCGGCATCAAGTGCTTTCTTTATCCCCGAAGCCTGTTGACCATAAATATCCGTATCGGAAACTTTTCCCGTGCGATCGTAGGTGCAACTATCAAGCGCACTCTTTTTTATACACTCTTTCGGGGTTAATGGAGCACATCCTGAAAGCATTATTGCGAGCATGACCAGCATCGATACTTTAATCATCCATAAATCCTTTTATGAAGCATTGCATTACGTGGCTTTTGCCACCGCTGGATTATGCCACTTCACCCAACTTAACGATTCACTTTTTGACCTACCAATATTAATACTCAGCCCAAGGCCTCCCCGCCAGCCGCGCCTTAAGCAGCTCGATAAACTTTTGCGCCCTCGGGCTTCGTTCTGCCTGCGGAGTGCCGCTCAGCGCCACGATATCGGCATCCGGCAGCGTGTATTCCGGCAGAAGTCTCACCAGCTCGCCGCGGTGAATCTGCGGTAACACATCCCATTCGGACCGCATAATGATCCCCCTGCCCGCCAGCGCCCACTCTTTTACCACTCGCCCTTCGTTGCTCGACAATTTGGGCGAGATCCGCTGCGGGCAGTCCCCTTTGGGGCCGGAGAAGCGCCACAGCGTCACGTCTTCGCGGTTTTCCCGCAGTGCAATGCAGTCGTGATCCACCAGCTGTTCCGGCGTCAGCGGGGTGCCTTTTCGGTTCAGGTAGTCCGGGGAAGCGCAGATAAAGCGTTGGTTAGGCGCAAGCTTGATGCAGTGCATGCTGGAATCGCGTAGCTCGCCGATGAAAATCACCAGATCCCATTTGTGTAGCCTGGCCCAATGTGGGTCGTCGGAAAGTGTCAACTCCACCTCAAGGTTTTCATGCTGCGCGGCGTATTCCCCCAGCAGCGGCGCAATATAGTCGTTACCAAACCCCAGCGGGGCCAGCACGCGCAGCTTGCCTCTGACCTGTTGCCGCCTGTCGTCCAGGGCAGACTGCAGGCCAGCCAGCTCGGTGAGGATCTTCTCCGCCCGGCTCAGCAGCAGCGATCCTTCATCGGTGAGTGAAACCTGCCGCGAGGGCCGCAGAATAAGGTCGACGCCAAGCTTTTGTTCCAGCCCGCGCAGCCGCTGCGTAACGGAGGGCGGCGTGACATTCATCGCCCTTGCGCCGGCGGCCAGCGTATCGTGAGTAGCGATAGTACGGAAGAAAGCCAGATCGTCGCTGTTTATCATTAAGCCTGAACCTAATCATTAATTGATTTTATATTAATTTATACCTAATTAGCCGGATGACAAGATACAGCCTCACCCCACAGGAGACCCGCTATGTCCGCCGAATGGCTCACCACCCGTGATACCCCCTTTTTGCTGATCGAGAAAAGCAAATATTTGCGCAACATTGAGCGCCTGTACTCGCGCGTTCACGCCCTGGGCAGCGAGGTCCGGCCACATCTGAAAACCCTGCGCTCCATTGAGGCCGCCCGCTACCTGCTTAAACAAAGTGATTCCCCGGCCACGGTATCCACGCTCGCCGAAGCGGAAGCCTTTGCCGCTGCGGGTTACACCAACCTGCTTTACGCCGTCGGCATCGCGCCCCATAAACTTCCCCGCGTGGCGGCGCTGATGGCTAAAGGCGTGAACCTCCACATTCTGCTCGACAGCGAACCACAGGCTAGCGCCGTGGCCGAATATAGCCGGGCGCACGGCCTCAAGTTTTCGGTATTTATTGAGGTGGATTGCGACGGCCACCGGGGCGGATTGCCGCCGCACAGTGACGCTCTTTTGACCCTGGCCCGCATCATTGAGGCAAGCGGCTCGACGCTGACCGGACTGCTGGCTCACGCCGGAGAATCCTATAGCTGCCGCACGGACGAAGCTATTCTCGCGGCCGCCAGAGCCGAATGTGCCGCTATTAAAACCGCCGGAAGCCGCCTGCGCGCGCAGGGCTATGCCTGTCCCGTATTAAGCGTAGGAGCCACGCCGACAGCCCATTTTGCGGACGATCTCACGGACATCAGTGAAGTCAGAGCCGGGGTGTTTACCACCTTCGACCTGGTGATGAAAAACGTCGGCGTCTGCCGCCTGGAGGATATTGCGCTTAGCGTTGTCGCCACGGTGATTGGCCACAACAGGGAGAAAGGCTGGATATTTATTGATGCCGGCTGGATGGCACTTTCTCGCGACAGGGGCACGGCGGCGCAAAGCCAGGACTACGGTTACGGTCAGGTGTGCAGCCTGAGCGGAGAGCCCTACGAAAACCTGCTGGTCACCACGACCAACCAGGAGCACGGCATCGTTGCCCTGCCGGACAGTTCAACTTTGACCGTCGATGATTTCCCCGTCGGCAGCCGGGTGCGCATTCTGCCCAACCACGCCTGCGCCACCGCCGCCATGCATCAGCACTATCAGGTTCTGAGCGAAGATGGCGAGGGGCACGAGGTCTGGTCGCGGATCGTGGGCTGGTAAGCGTCAGTCAGGCTAATCAACGGCGGGGGATACCGAAAGGTTCCCTTTTTTGCCATGCCTTTGTGCTCCCACGCCCGAAGGTTTGAACATATATTTCACAACTAAATCTTATATGTTGTTGAAAACGACCTCTGATTTATGGTGTCAATTGTAACGATCTATAAATTAGTTTGTTTTATGTTTTGCCAGTGATATTAATTTGAATACGACAGAAATTATTTTTATTTATTTCTCTGACCTCAATCGCCCCCTAATATATCGGGAGGACTGCCTATGGCATAACAACAACACAAATATATTATGCATTACTTAATTCAGGTTGTAATTATTACATTCACTCAGCAAAAGGTATATATCATGAGCACAATGATTAAATTTAATCTGACTAATCAGAGCAGCACTCAGCAGGACTTTTTCTTCTTTCAAAAACCCGCTATATACAGTGGTGGAAGTAATGTCTACTCAAATAGTATCCAGAGTATTGTACTGGCACCTTATTCGACCAGCAGCAGCACTTATACTTTTCTGATTAATATGCAATTTTATGCCGGAGTTCAACAGGCAAATACGCCTCCTGTGGTAGGAAAACAATCAGGATTTTTATCCGCTATCCGTCCTATCGACCTGACGCCGGCCACCGGCACCCCGTCGAAAGGAAACTCCACCAGCCTGTCGCTGAATCCCTTTGGGTTAAGCTCGCCAGTGACAGACGCGGAGGCGGAACCGGGATCGTTTCGCATAGTCTCGCCGGTCTTTAGCCCTAATCTAAACCACGTCAACGGCGGCTCTGCCGTTATGCTGGGCGATGGCAGCGTCGTACTGTCAAACTTCACCACGGTGTTACCAAACCAAAACCTGGACTGCCAGCCAATTCTGAAATACTACATCCAGACAGGGTCATACCAGTCCGGCACTGTAATGAACTTCACCAGCTCATCCAACAGCGCTGCGCTTTGTGACGCCACCGAAGGAGAGTCAATTTTTGACGTTACTTATAATGCCGACGGTACCTGGACCGTGGTATCGAGCTGTTAAACATAAATATTGAGCTTCTGCACGGATTTATTACCCCTGCAGAAGCTCTTTATTTTTATGGCCTGTTGCTTATCATCAAACAATAGCATTTAAATGAGGTGTTCAATGTTAAAAGAAAATGATCTTGTCAATGCCGACGACCTTACATCCTGGGCTAAGAAACATGATTGTAAAGTAATAGAAAATAATGGCGATACTTATATAGGCAACCCACCAACCGCCACCAAATACCCTCACTTTCATATTTTTTCTAATGGAAAAACTAATCTGAGTGTCGGATCATCTAAAAATGAAACCGTGGGTACCAACCAGACAATCGACCCGGAAAAGCTGCGGCAGGCCTGCGAGCGATTTAGCCAGTGGCCTATTGTCGCCCCACTCAAACTGGCCATTGAGTGGGTATTAAACCCTGAAAGGAATAATTAATCTTGTTTGAAAAAAACCTTATAAGGATGGCGGTTTATTCCGCCATTTTTTAACGACTCAGCGCATCGGCTTCGACGCGGCGCCCTTTGTTTTTTCCGTCGTCAGGTACAGCTCCAGCAGCGTCTGCGCTTCGTTGAGCACCGCTTTACGCTCTGCGTCATTCTGCAGATTGGCCGCCGCCGCACCTTTGAGCATTTGCAGGATAACAATGGTCATCAGGCCGGCACGTTCGGCGGATAAACTGGGGATCACAACCTGCAGCGCGGTGGAGAACCCGCCGCGCATGGCATCCCTGAACTGAAGGCGGGCCGCTTCATGCTCGCCACGCTCTTCCACCAGCCTCAGGGCAAAGGTTCGCTGTGACTGCAGCGAAAGCACAAAGCGAGTGAACAGATCCGCTGCGGTGGGAATGTCTACCCCGGTAACGCTGGCCTCCAGCACTTCCAGCCGGTCGATCACTTCGCGGGTGTACTCCAGCAGCAGCGCGTCGGCCAGCGACTCTTTGTTGGGGAAAAACCGGTACAGCGAGCCAATGGCCGTGCCGGAGCTGGCGGCGATCTCGGTCATGGTTACGGCGTCAAATCCCTTCTCGCCGAAGAGTCGTGTGGCCGCTTCGGTTATCGCCGCCACACGAAGATGGCCACGCAGGCGTTTAGGCTGGTTTGCCGCTAAGGGCGCTGGTTTCGTCATAAAATATTTCGTATCAATCCGCTAACATTTATTCGCATAACGCCCATTGAGATATGCGAGGGCATCCTCTAGAATCTGAGTTAGGCGAGAACATCCTCGCATAACTTAACTCTCCCAGAGTGTAAGCCACGACTCCGGCGTGAGCCAGCTTAAACCGAATATTCTTCCGCGCTGCGGGCGGCTATACAACGATGAAGAAACAAGATCCTGCCACACCTAACGGTTATCGCCTGCTGTCACCGCAGCGTATGCAGTGGAGCACGCTGATTATTGCCACCGCGCTTTTCGGCGGGCTGCTTACCTGGCTGAATATTCCTGCCGCCCTGCTGCTCGGGCCGATGGCCGCCGGGATTGTGGTCTCGCTGAACGGCGCAAAAATTCAGCCCAACGGCACGCTGTTTCTCATCGCCCAGGGCATCATCGGCTGCATGATTGCCAGCAAAATGCCCCGCAGCCTCGCCGACACCTTCGGCTCTCACTGGCTGCTGTTTATTGTCTGCGTCTTTTCGGTGATTTTTATCTGCATGCTGCTCGGCTGGATAATGACCCGCATGCGCATCCTGCCCGGAACCACCGCGCTCTGGGGATTAAGCCCCGGCGCAGCCACGGCCATGACGCTGATGGCCGAAGCCAACGGCGCAGACACACAGCTTGTCGCCGCCATGCAATATCTGCGGGTGATTATGGTAGCAAGCGTCGCTTCCGTGCTGATGAAAGTCTCAGGTGAGCACGTCCCGGCCACATCTGCGACGATCGATCTTTTTGCACACGGCTCTTACGTTGCGCTGGCTGAAACTTTCGGGCTTATTGCCTTCGGCTGTATTGCGGCCAAACTTCTGCGTTTGCCTGCCGGCGCGCTGTTGATCACGCTGGTCGCTGGCGTGGTGCTGTCGCAAAATAACTGGATTGAGATCGCGCTTCCGCAGTGGGTGCTGGTGCTGGCATACACCATCGTCGGCTGGCGCATTGGGCTGAAATTTACGCGTCCGCTGTTAAAACATGCCGCCCAGGTACTGCCGCGCATCGCGGTCAGCATTGTGATTTTGATTGCCCTTTGCGGCCTGATGGCGGCGGGATTGGTGGTCGTGGCCGATATCGACCCGCTCACCGCTTATTTAGCCATGAGCCCCGGCGGGGCCGATTCCGTGGCAATTATCGCCGCCTCCAGCAAGCACATCGACATCGCCTTTGTGATGTCGATGCAGATGACCCGTTTTATTATTCTGGTCGCCTTCGGGCCGATCATCGGTAATATCATGCAGCGGCAGGCGAAGAGGTGAAACTCAGTTTCTGGCTGAACGCCGTTTCATCGTCTCTTCAATATAACTTTCGATATGAATGTTGTGCTCCCTGTTCACTCGCGCAATAAATACCGGGAGGAAGTCGGACGAAGTGTGAAGCGTATTCGCGACAAGGCAGTCAAAATCACGCTGAGTGAAACGAAGATTTCCCCTCAATGTCGAATGCTGCAGCAAAGTGTGTGCAATCACCTCAAGGGCGGCGCGCCTGTAATCATCCGTACGCAGAACATCCAAATCAGTTGGGAGAATCTCAAAGTCGAAAGAGTGGCTTATAAACCCTGATTCAACGGGTTGCGAGTAAATCAGTCGCTCCCCCTCCTGATTCACATGAGGTTCCCACCCATCACCCAATAATCGAACTGATTGCACGACTCCCCCTCTTTTTTGATTCTTTTTCACCCGTACAAGAGATGCTAAAACCTCTCCAGCCACCCACAATTTTTATCTGACTCAGCGAACAATTAAGATTATCGGCCACCCGAACCCATTATTGAGTCCGGGTATTGCCGCTGTTCAGAATACTGACGGGAAACCGGGGTTAATCCGCTTCGCTCTCTGCACGATTATTTTTAAGATCGATTATCTGCCCAATCTGGTCGTGATAAACCGTTAACTGGTTATAGCGGCTCATCTCGGACACCAGCTGCGTCGGCAGGTTAAAGCTGCGGGCCAGGTCGCCAGGCTGAAACGGTTTGTGTTCATCGAGGTATCGGTCGCTGTACCTGCGCAGGCTGTACTGATACCAGAGGATCAGCAACCAACCGTTGATGGCCGCAATCAGCAGGTACAGCAGCACGGAATTGAGCGACTGCGCGACGATTTCCCCGCGCTGGTCGGGCAATAACATCAGCTGCAGCAGCAAGTTTTTCCATACAAAGTACAAAAAACCAGCCCAGGCAATAGCGGTTATCAGGCCATCGAACAGGCGCGGTCCCAGTCGATCTTCGGTCAAAATCAGCGTGTTGGTCTGCATCATATTCTTCCTTTTCCACGGTCAGGACTTATCCAGCGCGCGCGGGCGCGGCGGCGTTTAAGCATCACTTTCGGGAACGACACCAGAGTGGTAAACAGGCCTATCATCCAGTACATCAGCGGGAACCAGACGATCCAGAACAGCGACCCGGCGATCTGCTTTTCATAGCGCCGCTCAATGAACAGGCTGATCAGGAACTGCATCAGGCACATTACGCCCAGCAGCAGCCCGGTAAACGCCGGCGGAAAGAGCGTTTCAACCACTAGGTTTGCCGGCAGCGTGGTCAGGTGGCTGGCAATAAACAGCAGGATGGTGATCGCGTAGGCGAAGGCCCACACCGTCGACAACACGTACTCCATAAACAGCGGCCACATCCGGCGGTGTTCCCAGCGGAACAGGCGACGCAGGTTGACCAGAAACACTTCCGCCCCGCCCTGCGCCCAGCGCAGTCGCTGTTTCCAAAGCCCTTTGAGCGTTTCCGGCATCAGGATCCAACACAGCGCACGCGGCTCAAAATAGAGCGTCCAGTGATGCAGCTGCAGTTTCCAGCTGATATCAATGTCCTCGGTGATCATATCCGGGCTCCAGTAGCCGACGTCCGCCAGCGCCTGGCGGCGAAAGGCGGCTATCACGCCGGAAACGGTAAAGACACGGCCATAAATACGCTGGGTACGTTTAATCAGCCCAATTATCGAAGAAAACTCACCGACCTGGATCCGGCCAATCAGGTTCGAGCGGGTGCGGATCCTTGGGTTTCCGGTCACGGCGCCCACATTGGGATGCCGAATCAGCGGCATCACAAGGTAAGCCGCCGTGTCCCGCTCGAGTAAGGCATCCCCGTCGATGCACACCAGCAGATCTCCGCGTGCGGCGGCGGCCCCGGCCTTTAGCGCTACGGCTTTTCCCTGATTCGCCGCCAGATGAATCACTCGTAGTTTTGGGTATTCCACCGCGAGCTGGTTCAGGATCTCGGCGGTGTTATCCCGAGAGCCGTCGTTGATGGCGATAACCTCGATGTTGGTGTAGCGCTGGGCCAGCGCGGCCTCTATCGTTTCCCGGGCGTTTTTGCCTTCGTTAAAGCACGGGATCAGAATAGAAATCAGCGGATTACCTTCCAGCTGCGGCGGCGGCACATCTTTGCCCCACGGCCAGTGGCGCTCCAGCCGGTACCAGAAATAGAGCCCGCCGGTCATCCACAGTACCGACATAAACAGTGGCCAGAAGAACACAAAATCCAGCAGGATTTTCCCGGTAAATACCGCCGCCATACCGAGCGGCAGCCCAAAGACCAGGCCCAGAATCAGCAAGGAAAGAAGACGATCAGTCATTGTTTGGGTACCAGTAAGAGGACATTTCAGGTCTGATATGTGAAATATCAGGCTGGTTATTGATGAAGTCGTCCGGGTAATAGCCGTAGTGTTTCACCCCATTCAGCTGCAGCAGCTGCATCCATTCTACCAGCTGTTTATCCGCGATGCCTTTCTGCGTCTTGTGGTTCCAGTCGCGCGCCTGAAGCTCAAAAATGGTTTTATTCATTCCCGAAGGCTTCGCCGCGACGGCTTTAATTAGCCGTTCCAGCCAGCTATTGCTCTCTTCCGGCGGCACGGACTCCATCAGCGGCATCGCCATCGGCACCGTCCAGTCGTAAGCGGCCAGGAAATCGTCAATGTTCTGGGCGAACCACGTCTCGCTCTCTGGCTCCAGAATCGGCAGTGCAAAGATATTTCGGGCGGTCTTTATCTGCGGGCCACGAATATTCCGCACCGCGTCGGTCAGCGTGCGCGTGAATGAGATCAGCGTCTGGCTTTTAAAGCGCGTCCAGCTTCGCAGTTCGGCAGGGTTTTGATGAATGTCGCCGATGCTGCCCTGGAACCCTGCCTGCCGGTAGGCGGCCATGGCGTCCGGCCCGGCATCTTCAAAGTCCGTGAGGAGCGCGTCGTCGTGAAAAAGAATGCCGTCAAATACCGCATGTCGGGCGAGATCTTCGTAGATGTCGATTATCTGGTGACGAACCTGTCGGTTCCATGGGGAAAGCCGTAGATAAGGGCTGGTGGCCCGCTGCGTCTTCCCGCTGGCGGCGTCCCAGCGTTGCACCCTGGGCAGCGCGGCGTTCAGATCAAAAGAGAGCACCGGCAGCCAGGCGAAGACTTTGGCATCGCCCCTGGTGCGTAACTGCCAGGCGACAAAGTTAAACAGGTCAGCGCGTACGGGCAGCCAACGGTTGGGAAAATAGAGCGACTTGATATTGCCGTCGCCAAGCGGGTCTGAGAACGCCTGCAAAAAGACATGGCTGATTTTCATGTCATACACCCGCTGCACCAGCGCATCGATATTCTTCGCCTGCTGCACCGGGTTCGGGTCGTAGACGTAGTCGAGATCCACATGCATAACGCGCACCGGATCGGGCTCCCGGACGCGGCTCACCATGCTGGCGAACGCTTTGAGCGTCGGGTTACCCGAGATCAGCACGCGCGGGATATTGTCCAGGTCGCGGGCGTCAGCGAGACCATCATTGAGCGTGAACGCCAGCTGGTAGCCCTGCTTTTTGAGCACGCTAAGCGAGGTGCCGTTGGCCGCGCCATAGGGCCAGACCCAGGCGCGAGGGGCCTTCCCGCTGAGCTGTTGAATTTTGCGACTGATTTGGCGCACGTCGTCGTCAATACGGCGGGTGAATTGCTCGTCACTTTCATACTGACCGGTGACTTTATTCCACGCCCGGTTGGCCACCGCAGGCTCACGGCTTCCCTGGGGATTCGCCTGAATACCGTAATGTGAAGCCCAGGTGTGCGCCCCTATTTCAACCAGCGGGGACTGGCTAAGCTCGCGCACCATATCCCAGGTGGCAAACTTATCGCGGGCGGTCATCAGCCCGCCAAAATCCACCTTCTTCCCCGGCGGGGTGTCTACCCAACTGCCCACGGGCGCCCAGAGTGCGGGCACATTGTATGCTTTAAGCAGCGGCCACACGCGGGTGTAGAAGCTGCTGTAACCGTCATCGAAGGTGAGCAAAAATGCCTTTGGCGGCAGCGGCGTGCCGCCCCGGTGAGCGTCCAGAATCGACTGCACGCTTACCGCGCGGTAGCCGTTTTGCAGCAGCCAGCTGATTTGCTCGTTAAGGGCGCTGGTGCGCACCGCCAGATAACGCTGATCGGGATCGCGGTCTTCAACGTCATGGTACGCCAGCACCAGAAAATGGTTCTTCGGCCAGGGCTGGTTGGCTTCAGGCAGCGGCCGCGCTTTTGGCGGCAGAAAATGAATCTCCTGCGCGCCCAGGCCAGAAAAGGTCAATAACCAGCCAAAAACGATCAGGCCGAGGCGAAAACTGTTGGTCAGCATGTTTGTCCTTAAAATCGTAAATTTGCATCAAAAGCGACGGCGAGATGCGTTTCCCGCTTGCCGTCCCAGGGGCGCTTTTCCCAGTTCAGCATGGCCCCGGTGTCAAGGACGTTGTTCCACCGGATACGCTGGCCATATCCCAGGGTTGTCATCGCCCCCGCCCCATAATTTTTTTGCCGGTAAATACCCGCTCCGGCGCTAATCTGCTGGCTCCAGACGGTGTCATAGCGCTGGTACAGCACGTGATTAGCGGCGAGCGTCGGCGCGGCGGATAAGTCCCATTTCGGGCTGTAATAGGCGGTGTCGGTCTTGCTGTTGGTGCTGTATGCCACGCCGGGCTGCAGGTCGAGCGTGATCCGCGCCGTCTGCCATAGCCGTTCTTTGCCCTGGAAGGTGTATTCCTGCCGGTGGTTATGGTCCGAAAACCAGCTGGTCGCGGTCGCGAGCTGATATTCACGCCGTTCATTTTGATGCCAGCGCACCCACAGGTTGGCCTGATTCGCACTTACCCCGTTGCGTAAAGCCCGCAGCGGCGTTGCCCGGGCCAGGCGTTCCACTTCACCTCCTACTCGCCAGCTGTCGTTGAAGCTGTGCCAGGCCGAAACCCGCCCGCCAGGCTTATTGCCACCGTTGAAGTTATTGTTCGCCAGTTCAAGCTCGACCCAACTATTGCGCGGCCGCCACTCTATCCCCCCAAACACGCTGCGGCTTAAGCCCTTACCTTCTTCAAAACGACCGCGCTCAAAGCGATGACCGCCAAACAGCCTCCAGCTGTCGGCTACCGGTGGGCCGTAAATCGCCATATCCCAGCTAAAATCGTGCGCCCCGCTGACGGGCGTATCAGAGTGGATCCCCTGCTGACCGTTAAGACGCAGTTCGGACATTCGGTGAATTTCGCGCGTTCGGTTCAGCCGCTGAGAAGCGATATCCAGCGGAGCGCGCAGCATCACATCGTCGGTTAGCAAATCCATTTGCCGCCACTCGTGCAGATCCTCCGCGACATAAGCCTGCTGCCGCTCCAGCTCAAGGTTGGATGGCTCAAGCACCTCCGCCTTTTTTAACTCTCGTTCAGCGGCCAGCGGCAGCCCGCGCGCCTGCAACACCCTGGCATAATCAATACGTAACCCCTGGTTGCCCGGCGCGGTACTGGCCAGGCGCTGGGACAACGTTTCTGCTGCTGGCAGCGCATTGGTTGACAGGAGGTATTGCAGCGAGAGCGTTTTAGCCTCCAGCCAGCGATCGTTTGGTTCGGGATTCGGGGAACCCGGCACGTAGCGACGATAAGGCGTTGTCTGAGTCAGGTTTTGCAGATAACGAGCGGCAGCGTCGTACTGTCCGCTGTCCAGCAAGGCATAAAACATCGCCTGCTCATTCTCATTCGTCGCGCCGCTGAACAGCTGCGGCGTTAGCGCCTGCGCCCTTTCTACCTGCTTTACCGCGAGGTAAGACGCAATAACCCAGCGTAAAGCCCAGGGTGGAACGCGCACGCCTTTTGAGGCCAGGGCTTCATATTCCTGAATGACCTTTGGGTAATGATTGTGGGCATAAAGTGCACCAAGCCGGTCTATTCGCGCTCTGGTAACGTCCTGCTGAGCCTGCGGATTACCACGCCATGCGGCGAGCAAAACGTCGTAACGATCCAACGCCCGCTGCGCGACGGTAAAACGAGCTTTTTCCTCTCCTGGAGGGATCTCAGCCATGCGCACCCTTTCGGCCAACGCGTTAAGTTCCAGACTTCTGCGCTCATTTGCCGGAAGGTTCGCTTGCCTGGCAAACGCCAGCGCTGGCGTATTCACCCTGTTCACGGTCAGGCTGGATATCAGGTTTTGCAGCGCCGTTTTATCCCCTGGAGCAAGCGCGATGGCTTGTGTGTCGCTTAGCAACTGGTCCCAGGTTTTTCCCTGCCGAAGATAGACATAAGAGAGCGTCTGCCAATGCGCCAGCGTCGGCTTTTCCCCGATCAAACGCAGGGCTTCATCTCTGGCCTGCCAGGCTTTTTGCCCGTCGGCCAGCGTTTTAATTTGCCCTATACGATAGTCATCGTTTCCAGGCGAGAGCTGAAGCACCCGCTCCCAGAGGGAAAGTGATTCCGTCCAGCGATGAAGGTTACGCAGGGATTGCGCCGTGGCGGCGACCCCACGAGCCGGGATAGCAGTACGCTCCTGATAACGCTGCCACACGCTGACCACTTCATCATCACGCCCGGCCCAGGAGGCGACCTGCAACCAGTCGGCCACCTGTTCCGGGTGCAATGCTCTTTGTTGTGCCTTATGTTTTAAGGCGTCAAGCAGGGGTTGATAATCCCCATTTCGTGCCTGTAATACCTGACTGTCATAGCGTGATGTTGCCCCCACCCCTTGCGCTGAAAGCAGCCCTGGCATGATTAAAAATAACGACAGCTTCACGCCACGATAAAAGAATAACTTATTGATACTCAGCCGCTGTTCCATAAATATCTATTATTCCATTATGAATGAGCATAGTTTATCCGCCGCGTTAAATGCCGGATATCGGCACTAGCGGATGTAATTCACACGGTAAAACACTCTTTTGATATGCAGAGTATTTATTTAAACGGGCACACCTCACTTAACGTCTTTTTCTGCATCTGGCTTTAGGAACAAACTCAAAATAGCGGAGATTACACATTAGGTCAGACAGCAAGAATGATAAGTCACCATGAATAATTTTGTGAACACTTCCCGACGACCAAAAACATGCTTTTAAGAATACTCTGCACCGACTTTTCAATGAATAATTTTCAATACAAAACAAAAACACAAGCAACTGATTTTAAATGAAAAAAAACCACATCAAAAATATAAAAATGATATGGGAGATGTTTTTATCAATATGTTTAAGTGAAAATCAACGTATTAATCAGGACATTTCCTGGCAAAGATTCCTAATTTCCACACCACAGACTTCTCTCTTATTTCATTTTATTTATAATTTCCCACATCAGGAATGAAGAAGGATATCTCTTTGACCCTAACGCTTTACCAACAATTAATATCAACCCCAACACTTACCTAAAGGTTAGTTAGCTCATTTTTAAAGAAATAATAGTGACACGCTGTGAATACGCATACCCCTAGCTTCAATGGCCAGGCATTTGGATTGTATGATATTAAAGGAATACACTGCGGTGAATGCGACAATTTTGATCACACAAGATCGCTATCTTTACCAGGGAATAAAAAACTATTTTCCTGATGTTATTCGGCTGTACTCCGTCGACAGAAGAAGCTTCAGCTATGGCTACAAAGAGTACGCTGTCCTGGTCGATAGCCGGTTACCACTGGAGCAGTGGGAAAACATCATCACCAGCGCAGAGAAAGCGGAGGCACCGGTACGTTGCATCATGCTGGATATGCGCCACAGTGAACTCTCCCCACTGAGACTTAAGTGGAGCCTCGATATGTCGATGCCGTACCGGGACATTGAAGGACTGTTCTGGCTGCTGCAAAAAGTGAAGCTAGACCGCCAGGCCGGGGAATGGTTTTATGCCATGCGCCTGAGTCAGGAGGAGCGGAAGATGATGATGTGGCTAAGAAAGGGTTTACCTATGGAAGCCGTGGCGGAAAAGCTCTGCACGTCACTGAAAAGTCTTTATCGCCGACGGAATGAACTTTACGAGAGATTGGGACTGGCCAACTTTAATGAGGCCTGCCTGCTCATTTATACCGACGAAGAGCAACAGTACCCCTAGTTTGGGCAGTGTGCCATGAGGCCGCCGCCCGTCGGGCTTATGATTGCTGCAATGGCAAGGTGGTCATACAAGTTTGACTGTCGTCGAAGGTGGCAAACGCGGATTGCGCGGTGCGGCCCTGATAGCTGACGCTGACCGTCCCTTCGGTATTGCGCGGCAGCCACACGCCGATGAAGCCATTTTGCTGGCTGGTCAGCGTTTTATTCAGGATAACGTTGCCCGATTTATCGGTAATTTTGACCTCAAAGGGCGTATTGACCATCTCACCCTGGCAGCCGGAAAGGCTGTGATTGAAGCAGGGATGCGTTTGCTGCAGGTATGGCGCAAACGACAGATAGAACTTATCCCCCAGCGGGTAGCTAAACTTCTGCTGCCTGTCCGAAAGCACCAGCGCACGGCTGGTCACACCGGCGCTAAAACCCAGCGGGCGAGCCTGCGGGGACTGGTCAATAGCCTCAACCACTTGCTCGGTAGTTTTTCCCGCCAGCCCGTGTTTCGCCAGAAAGGCATTTGCCTCAGGTGTGGCCGCCAGTGCAGACCCGCTAAGGGCCAGCGCCAGCCACGCCGTCATGATACGTATTTTCATCCTGTTTCCTTTTCCAGAGTAAGGTTTAACAACCACTGACGCGGACGTTACACCTTCCCCCAGGGGGAAGGTCAAAGGCATGGCAGTAAAGAACGGCAAGATTCTGTATTTATAAAGTTTTAATTGATCTCAATCAGCTATTTTTCGACATTTCTAGTCCGCCTGAGCATCAAGCACTAGCGTCACGACTCCCTTCCAGGTTGAACCTGGGGATTTCACCATCGTTTCAACCCCGGGTTTCCGGACTTTAAAATCAACCTGTGAGCGACGATGAACAACAAACTCGCCGGGAGGTAAAATAACATGGCCAGCCGGTAACGAATTCAACAGCAAATTTCTGGCTTCTCTTCCGTTTTCCGTTTTATAACCCGGTAAGGTGAGAGAAACCTCCAGCGGTATTTTTTCTCCGGTGGGGGATGTTGTTTCGCGTAACGCACAGGCCCCCTCCAAATCATACTCACAGCGCATATTGACAGTGAAGCCGGAGGTAGACGACAGGGTGAAGGGGACTTCCTGACTCAGGGAGTCAGGGACACGCCCACCGTTTGTCCACTGGCTCCAGCCGCCTTTCGGGGCCAGACTGACCTTGATCAATTCCGCGTCGGAGGGAAACTTCACCTGGAAGGCATGACGTACGTTCGCCTTTATTTTTATTCTAATTTCAGTGTCAGAGGTCGTTTCGGCATGAAAGTCAATATCTTCGCCTTCACCAACGGTATAAACCACTTCACCTTCGTACTCACCGCTATAAACACCTAATGGATCGGGTGTTTCTAACGTATAGCCAAAGCTAAAATCGGCAATACTAACATCACCTTGAAAAGAGCCACCAAGCTCCTTGTAGCAGGTCAGCTTTTTTTCTGGCACTCCCCATCCATATCTGTACCAATGTATATAACCAACGCCAACCCGCCCTGAGCACCCGCCCTGAGGAGAACGGCCCGCGCCGTTCATTACACTAGCTATGTTAGATCCATCTATCGACGTGTGTTGCACACCAAAAAAAGCCAGACGAAATATCCCTGCAATTTGATTCCCTGTTTTATCATCTCTTAAAACAATATTCCTTGTCGTGCCATCAAGGGATATTGATGTATAATTGCGTACGTTATTGCTCGTAGAGTCAAAATACTTTTCCGCCGATAACCCAGGAACCAAAATACTGAACTCCCCCACATTACAAAGCGTAGAGTGCTGAGAACAAAACCCAGAGACCGGGGTAGTATTCACAAACGCATTCTTCTGCGGCTGCTGCAGGTCGGCGATAAACTCCGTAGTGACGTTCACCGTTGCAGCGTTGACTGTGGATATCATCGCCAATAAAAGCAGCGCGGACAGTGCGGCCGTATTTCTTCTGCGGAACAGGGCGTTATTAATGAAGTCGATAATATACATCTGTCGGGTAAACATTATATGTCCTTATTCCTGGCTGCTTTGCTGGCCGCATAGCCTGCGTTCCCCGCCAGCGGTAATTCGTCACAGGTCAGATTGCCGAGGAAAATAATCTCATCGGCCGTTTTCTGCGTGGTGGGATTCAGGCGTATTTCACACTGGTTCATTGCGCGGTACTCCACCGCCAGCACCGGGTTGTTTTCATGCACTTCGAGGGTGAACAGCCCGTCGGATTCGGTGACCGTCCTGCCGGCATGATTCACCACCTGAGCACCGCCCAGGGCGTGGCCATCGCCGTCCACCAGGCGCCCCATCACCGTCACCGTTTTCATCACTTTCACGGAATACGCACTGACGCCCCCGCGAATATGCTGG